>NZ_DASUCC010000096.1:0-71152 GCF_035762905.1 Actinophytocola sp. | reverse complement strand
CATTCGTCGTAATCCTCGGCCGCACCCGGCAGCCGGACGCGACAGGTCGGGGCTGGTCAGGGCCAGACGGTCAGAATGACCAGACCGCATGCCTCCGTGGTGTCTTCGAGGTTGGCGGCCTGATAACAAGAGGCCCCGAAGGCGGTCCACGGAAGGAACGGCACCGGGAGGCCGGTGTCGAAGAAGAACCACTCGAAGAACGGAAGCCCGAGCGGTGTGGTGTCAACGGCCCAGAGCGGGGACTCCACGATGGCCGCGCTGTTGACGATCAGACATGCGGCGTTCGGGAAATCCGTTACCCCGGCTTGGAAACCCGCACCGAGGAACGGGCCGAAGCTGTCGATGAACAACGGGTTGGGTACGACGGCGACCGGACAGTCGACCGCAGCCACCGCGGTCGGATCGGCCGCACGGTAACCGGCCGGCACCGTGAACAGATCCGCGGCGAGCGAGACTCCGGTGCGGATGTCGGTGTAGGTCTTCTCGTACCGGGCGCCGGCCGCGTCCACGACCTGGGTCCGCACGGCGAGTTGAATGTCCCTGGCCAGCCAGGTCGTGACCTCCGACGCGATCGGTTTCGCGTTGTCCCGGTTGAGCGTCACCGTGCGCGCGCTGCCCTCGGCCCGCACTCCGCCGACCGTGGCCGTGCCAAGGCTGCGCGGCGCCGAGCTGAGCTGCTGCCGCTGCACCGTGGCCGGGCTCGCCTGGCCCGCGTCCGGCCGCTGCGCGCCGGCCGACCTGGTGAACACCCCGGTCTTGGTGTCGAGCCGCACCGTCGTCTTCGCGACCGGATCGGTGATCGTCACCGTCGATCCGCTCTCCAGCCGGGTCCGGCCCTGGCCGTCCCGGTACAGCTTGTTCGTCTCCTGCGTGGTCTGTGGCCGGCCGTCCGGCCCGGCCACCGAGCGGCTGATCCGCTCGACCGCGCTGAGCGCGACGATGGAGCTCTGCTCCGGTCGCGCCCGATCCGCGCCGGTGTGCCCATCCGGACCGGCTACGGCCGAAACCGGCGCGGCGATCAGGATCCCTGCCATCCCGATCGCGAGCGTCGCGCCCAGTATTCCTCGTCTCATCAGACCCCTCCTCGTGGTCAGCGACGCCCCCAACCGTCGGCGGGAGCACTGGACGGTGACTGACCGCAACCCTTTCGACAAAATCTCACCGAGGTGTACAGTGCGCGGTGAATTTCCGACCACAGGGGGTTGTGATGTCCGCACGCCGCAGCGTCATCGCCGGCCTCGCCGCCGGGTCGCTCGTCGCCGGCCTGCTCGCCGCCGCCGCACCCGCGGTCGCCGCCGCCGGGCCGACCACGTTGCCCGCCGGCCAGTACCGGCTCACCGCGAACTACAACCAGTTCGACGCGCTGAACACCGCGCTCGTCTCGATTCTGGGAACCGCGGCGGTGCACACCGTGATGGACAACGCCAACCACGACCGGACCGCGCTCCCGTCGTCGTTCTCCGTCGGCGGACTGGTCGGCGGTTTCCGGTTCGACGGCACGGACAACTCCGACTGCAAGAACTTCCCGCAGGGCATCACGACCAGCCGCGACGCGGTGGGGACGGCCAACGGCGGCAACTACGACGGCCACCAGCTCGTCCTGGTCAGCTGGTACACCAGGGACGCGTGCGGCGGCAGCCAGGAACGCAGCCGGATCACGCTGGTCGACTGGGACGCCACGTATCCCAACAAGTACCGCAAGATCCTGCTCGTCGAACCGACCGGGACCGCGGCCGCCCCGAACTTCAAGGACATCCCGATCCACGCCGGCGGCGTCTCGTGGTACGGCGACTACCTCTACGTCGCCGACACCGGGCGCGGCATGCGGGTCTTCGACATGCGCAAGATCCTGCGGACGAACACCGGCGGCACCGCCGACCAGATCGGCCGCCAGTCACCCACCGTCTACTACGCCCACAACTACGCCTACGTCCTGCCCCAGATCGGCACGATCACCTCGAGCACCACCTCGGGCACCAACCTCGCCTGGTCGACCATCTCCCTGGACCGGGTCAGCCGCTCGATCGTCATGACCGAGTACACCTGCCAGTCGGGCTGCACCGCCTACCCCAACCGCGCCCCGCGCGCCATCCGCTACCCGTTCGCCGCCGGCGTGACCACGTTCGCCGCGACGACGACCGCCACCCAGGCCCTCCAGCTCCCCTGGTACAACCTCAACGGCGTCGCCTCGCACAACGGCCGCTGGTGGTACATGTCCTCCGGCCAGCGCCAGCTCTACTACTGGACCCCCACCGCCGGCCCGACCACCTACTCCTGGGTCAGCGCAGGCGAAAGCATCTCCTACTGGGAAGACACCACCAACCCCGACCTGCTCTGGACCCTCCAGGAAGGCACCGGCAACCGCAACGTCTTCGCCGTCGAACAAGCCAGCTACGACGGCTGACCCGGCGGTATATGAGTGAAGACCTTCGCCGTGGCCGGGCTGCCGGTGCCGGCAACCCGGCCGGCGGGGTGACGCCGACGGATCGCAGGACCCCGCCTCAATACCTGACGATGGGCGGCCTGGGCTTCTTGCTCGAGCTGGAGTGTCAGCTCAGGCTACTCGCCGACCATGACGGCCGTTGAGGTAGTGGTACGGGTCCGCGGGTCTGGCAAAGATGGCGCTCCCGTCTCCGGTCAAACCCCGACCGGATCTGGCGCCAAGAACGAAGCCGGCTTGACTACCGGCATACGAGATGCTCTCGACAAGCCGACCATACCCCACCTCGGCCGGATCCAGCCCCGGCCGACCGGACTCGACAGAATCTACCGGCAGACTCCCGCCCGACCGGGTACTGTGGTTACCATCTCCATCGGGGCTACGGACCATCCGTCCGGGCGCAGACCCGTGCTGCTGTCTTCAGTCGCACCGGGACGTACTTCGACCCCAAGCCATGTTCCTGGAAAGCTCAGGCATCGGCACCCACTACCAACGAGGAGACTCGCCATTACCACAGCCACGCCACTGGGCGGCCCGACCGTCGCAAGCATCGAGTTCAGCCATCCCACCATCCACACGTCGCCCGACCGGCCCGAGCAGACCACCGACGCCAAGCCGGCCAGGCAGACCCTGTTCCGCGAGCCGTCGAGCCGCGGGACCGAGACCCGCTCCACCGACTGAACGCCAGGTCTCCGGCTCGTCGGCACACGGCCGGTTGCTTCCTCAGTCGGCACGAAATCATGCGACCGCAACGGGTTGCGGTCACTCTGCCTTGATTCGGTAGATCAGCTCGCCCGCTTTCCTCGCCTGGGGGCTGTCCGGGCCGAACCGGTTCGTCCATTCGTCGTGGGTGACGGCGAACTGCTCGGCGGCCAGGTCGAGTCTGCCCGCGGCTCGCGCGCTCAGCCCGAGTCGATAGCCGGTGGCAACGGTGTGCGGATGGTGTTCGCCGAGCACCCGGATGCTGTCGGCGAGCAGCTGGGTGAACAGCTCGATCGCGCGCACCGGGTCGCCGGCGTTGCTCGTCCACACCGCGATCTGGAAGCGGGTGCTGAGCACGCCCGGGTGGCCCGGGCCCTTGACCCGGATCCGATCCGCGAGCTGTGCCGCGAACAGTTCCACCGCGCGGGCCCGATCGCCCTGTCGACCTGTCCAGCTGGCGTGCATGTGCCGCGCTCTCAGCGTCTGGCGATGATCGGACCCGTTCGGCGAACATCCGCTCGGCGAGCTCGGGTTCGCCGGTCCGCTGGCTGAACCGGGCGAGCATTCCGCGCAACGGCAAGGTTCCCGGGTCATCGGTGGCCATGCCGGTCAGCGCCTCGGTGACGAGTGCGACCGCGCGCGCCGGCTCCTCGCCGGAACCGATCACCTCGGCCAGCGCGGCGGTCGCGCCGGGTACCTCCGCGCCCGCGGCCTTGCCGAACGCCACCCGCGCCAGCGCGGGCGGCGAGGTAGTGCTCGGCGAGCAGCGTGACCGGCACCGGATCGGCGAGCCCGAACACGTCGGTCAGGCGCAACGCGGCACGCACCCGCCGGTCCGTCGATCGGCTCGCCCGGTCCAGTTCCGGCGCGCTCCACCGGCGCGGCAGCGGGATCTCGGTAGCCAACCGCAACACCTCGCGCGCGGTGCGCCACCCGGCTCACCCTCGAGCCCGGCCCCGTGCCGCGATCCGAACCTGGTCCAGCCACACCACACAGTGCCGCCGGTCGGTGACGGTCTCCACCATGGCCCGCACGGACTCGCGCGGCACGGGCGCGACCAAGCGGCGGTCGGGCAGCACGCGCCGCACCGACTCGTAGGCGAGGCGGGTCTTCCGCGCGGTGGATTCACCGCTGAGCAACACGAACCCACCGGCCCGCACGGCGTCGTCCACCCGGCCGTCGATGTCGCGGCCCACGTACGCGGGCACCTGCCCGGCACCGTCCAACTGATCCCGCAACCCGGCCTTGACCTCCGCACTGCGATCGACCAGCGCCCGCCGCGTGCCCCGAGCACCCCGAGCACGGCCGTCACCACCCGGTAACCGCTCCGGCCACGCGATCGGCCAGCAGATGACCGGCAAGCACCCCCATCGCCGCACCGACAACGGCGGCCCCCCATGGATCGACCCTCCAGCCGACCGCACCGTAACGGCATGCGTTGCCGATCAAGCTTCGGCGGCGGCGGCACGGACCGCACCGAATGTCAAGCCGGGGCATTACCGATGTTTTACGGGTGGGCCGCATCGTCGGACGTGCGCCGTTCGCGGCTGGTGTTGGCTCGCAACGGATGGGGTGACCGGGTGTTGGCATCGTGCGCAGCGCCGTTGGTTGGGCGTGCGGGGTGCGTCGAGGCGATATCCAGCGCGCTGGACTGGGTGGCGGCGGGCCGGTTCGGGGTGGTGGAGGTCTCCGGCGAGGCCGGCATCGGGAAGACCAGGCTGCTGACCGAGGCCGGCAGCCTGGCCGGCGCCTCGGGGTTCCTTGTCGGACGCGGGCATGCGACCCAGTTCGAGCAGGAGGTGCCGCTCGCACTGTTCGTCAACGCGCTGCGGGCGATCGGGTTCGACGTGCTGACCGGAACCGCCACCCAGCCGGGGGACCGGGTGCGGGACTACGTGCGGGTGCGCCGAAGACTCATGGACAGCGCCGGCACCGGCGTGGCCCTGGTACTCGACGACCTGCACTGGGCCGATCACCCGTCGCTGGAGCTGACCGAGTACCTGATCCGCAATCCACCGCCGGCGCCGGTGTTGCTGGTACTCGCGTTCCGCAGCGCGCGAACACCGGTCCGGATCGTCGATGCGATCACCCGGGCCGGGCCCGGCACGTGGCGGATCCACCTCGACCCGCTCCGCGAGGCGGATCTGCGGCTCCTCGTTCCGGGCGTCTCCCGGCGCCGGCGCGGACTGCTGCTGCGGGCCAGCCACGGCAACCCGCTCTACCTGCAGATGCTGACCCGGCTGCGCGACACGGCGCTCATCGAGCTGGTCCGCGACGGCGGCGACCGGGGCGCGGTCTGGGCCGACGAGTCGACCCGGCAGATCCTGCACACGCTGGTGGCGGACCTGGCGGTGCTGCCCGACTCGTGCAAACGGGTGGCGCACGCGGTCGCGGTCATCGGCGATCACGCGACCGTCGACCTGGTCGCGCAGGTGGCGCAGCTGCCGGCGCCGGCCGTCGCGGACGCGCTGGATCAGCTCTGCGGCATGGGGCTCGGCGACATGGACGGCGCCTGGTTCCGGTTCCACCACCCGTTGATCCGGGCCGCGGCGCACGACGCGGCCGGTCCGGCCTGGCGGACCGGCGCGCACACCCGCGCCGCGGAGTACCTGCGTGCGCACGACAGTCCGGTGCCGCTGATCGCGCACCACGTGGAACGGTCGGCCCGGTACGGCGACGAGGCCGCGGCCGCGCTCCTGCTCGACGCCGGGGAGTCGGTGGTGTACCGGGCACCGGGGACGGCGGTGCGCTGGCTCGGCACCGCACTGCGCATCCTGGCCCCGACCAGTCGGCTGCTCGAGGCGCGGCCCGCCGCCGTGCTGCACTACGCGCGCGCCCTCGGGCTCGCCGGCGAGTTGGATCGCAGTTGGACGGTGGTGCAGGAACTGCTGCGGGACGGTCATCCGCTGCGGGCGCAGGCGGCGGCGTTCGGTCTGGTGATCGCCCGGCTGCGCGGCGACCTGGATACCGCCTCGGCCCTGCTGGACGCGGAGTTGCTCCAGGCCCGGGATCCGATGGTGGAGGGGAAGCTGCGGATCCAGCTCGCCGCGCTCGGCTCGTTGCGGGAGCACGCGGCGGCCGTCCGGAAGCACACCCGCCGGGCCCTTGAGCTGCTCGACGGCCACCGGCCCGCGCTGTGCGCCGCCGCGCGGGCGTTGCAGGCATGGGCCGAGTTCTCCGACGGACACGCGGACCTCGCCCGGATCCGCGCCCGGCAGGCCGCGCACCTGGTCTCCGCGGTCAGCGACGTGACCCTGCGCCCGCACGTCGAACTCCTGGGCCCGCTGGCCTGGATCCAGACCCGGCTGGGCGATTTCACCTCCGCCGGCCGGCACCTTGAGCGGGCCTACGAGGTGGTCGACCAGGCGGGGCAGAGCAGCGCGCTGCCGTACCTGCTCGTCGTGGACGGGATGTTGCAGACCCGGTTGGGACAGCTGCCCGCCGCACTCGACCTGCTCGAGCAGGCCGGGCTCGCCGCGGACCAGATCGGCAGCGCCGAGATCCGCGCGATGGCCGACGCCGTGCGGATCCTGCCGTTGCTGTGGACCGCGGGTCCGGCCGCGGCCATCGCCGTCGCCAACCGGCTCGACGCCGCGGGCCGGCCGCGTTCGCGTACCTGGTGGCGGGTCGGGCTGGTGCACCTCGCCGTCGCCCATGTCGCCGCGGGCGATCCGCAGCGCTGCCTCGACCTGCTGACCGGCGAACGGGTGCGGTGGCCGGCCGACCCGGCGGCCACGGTGATCCGCCTGGTCCTGATGGCACACGCGCTTGCCGGTCGCGGTGGCGTCGGGGCCGCCGGCGCGGTGGCGCAGGACGCGGAGCGCATCGCGCTGTCCGCCGGCCTGGACTACGAGGTCGGGCTGGCGGTGCACGCGCAGGGTTACGTCGCGACCCAGGCCGGCCGGCACGACGAGGCCGGGGCACTGGCGACGCGGTCGGCGGCCACGTTCGCCGTGGTGTCCGCGCCGATCGAGCAGGCCCGCGCACACCATCTGGCCGCGGTCGCGTTCGCCCGGGCCGGTCTGGCCGAACGCAGCCACGAGGAGTTCGGCCGGGCCAGTTCCGGCTACACCTCCTGTGCCGCGAACTGGCTGCTGTCGACGATCACCAGCGACCGGCGCCGGCACGCCGCCCAACTGTCCCGCCGGGGCCGGACGCCGCACCGCACGGACGACGTGTTGACCTCGCGCGAGCGGCAGGTCGCCGACCTGGTCGCGGCCGGGCTCAGCAACCAGGAGATCGCCGAGCGGCTGTTCGTCAGCCACCGGACCGTCGAGTCGCACCTGTCCCGCATCTTCCCGAAGCTCGACGTCCGGTCCCGCACCGCGCTGGCCCGGCGCCTCAACGGGTGACCGATCGGTGGCGGCCTGTCATGCTTAGGTGGTTCCACGGATGCTGACCACTCGGCGATGAGGGCAAACTTCGACAGTCGCCCAACAGCACATTTATGTGAACCGTGGCCACCAGCTACGCCGAATGAGGGACACGGGTCCGCGAGCGGCTCGCGGAACCACCATTGCGGAAACGACTCGAGCGAGCAGGGGGTTTGCGATGAATTCGATGCATGTGCGGGAAAATCGTGCGGTGGATCCGTGCATAGCCGAAAAGACGGCGTCCTTACCGATGCCGGCGCCGAGATCGTCGACGACCGGCTGGCGCGTGCTGGTCGTGGCGAACGCCTCGGCCGAGGCGGAATCGCTCGCCTCGGGTATTCGCCGGCATGGCCACGAGGTCATCACCGCCGACACGGGCATTGCGGCGCTGCGCGCGCACGACGACTCCGACCTGGTGCTGCTCGACTTCGAACTGCCTGATCTGGACGGCCTCGAGGTGTGCCGGGCGATCCGCTCGGCCAGCGAGGTCCCGATCATCGCCGTCACCGCCCGGGACGGCGAGCTTGATCTCATCCTCGCGCTGCAGGCCGGCGCGGACGACTTCGTCGTCAAGCCATACGGTTTCCGGGCGCTGCTGGCCCGCATGGCCGCGGTGATGCGCCGGGCCGGGCCGCGATCCGGCGCGCCCAAGGTGCTGGTCCGCGGCCGGCTGCGGATCGACCCGACCTCCCGCACGGTGACCGTGGACGACCGGGTCGTCGAGTTGACCCGCAAGGAGTTCGACCTGCTGCACCTGCTCGCCGCGCACCCGGACATGGTGATCCCGCGGGAACGGCTCATCCGGCAGGTGTGGGGCGACTCCTGGTCCCGCCGGACCCTGGACACCCATGTCAGCAGCGTCCGCGGCAAGCTGGGCGCCAGCAGTTGGATCATCACCGCCCGCGGCGTTGGCTTCCGGTTCGGGCACGGCTGACCTTTCGCTGACGTCCACCTGACCGGTTCCTGACCATTCCGACAGAATTCAGCCGCGAGATCTGACGTACTCCTGAAACCGCGCTTCTTGTATTCTCCAGCGCGATTACAGCAAGCTTGTAGGCATGCACAGCACGTTGATCGTGGCTCGAATGGATGACACTTCCCGCTCGGCGGTCGCCCGATTGTTCGCCGACTTCGACGCCACCGAGATGCCCCAACTGATGGGTACCCGAAATCGTCAGCTGTTCACTTACCGGGGCTTGTACTTCCACGTGCAGACATTTGACACCGACAATGGCGTGGAACGGATCGAACGGGCCAAGACCGATCCCCGCTTCGTGCGCATCAGCAACGACCTGAAGCCGTTCATCGAGGCGTACGACCCGGCGACCTGGCGGTCGCCGGCCGATGCGATGGCCACCCGGTTCTACCACTGGGCGGCGTCGGCATGACCGGCCGCCGAGTCGCCGTCACCGGCATCGAGGTGCTCGCTCCCGGCGGCGTGGGCGCGAAGCGGTTCTGGACCCGCCTGAGCGAGGGCCGGCCGGCGACCCGGCGGATCACCTTCTTCGATCCGCTGCCGTTCCGGTCGCAGGTCGCGGCCGAGATCGACTTCGATCCCGCGGAACACGGGCTCGGCCCGCAGGAGGTGCGGCGGATGGACCGCGCCGCCCAGTTCGCCGTCGTGGCCGCGCGCGGTGCGGTCGCCGACAGCGGCATCGATCCCGGTTCGTTCGACCCGCACCGCATCGCGGTCAGCATCGGCAGTGCGGTGGGCGCGACGATGGCGCTCGACCGGGAGTACGGGGTCGTCAGCGACGGCGGCCGGCTCGATCTCGTCGACCACCGGTACGCGGTCCCGCATCTGTACGACTACCTCGTGCCCAGCTCGTTCGCCGCGGAGGTGGCCTGGGCGGTCGGCGCCGAGGGACCGAGCACCGTGGTGTCCACCGGCTGCACCTCCGGCATCGACTCGGTCGGGTACGGCATGGAGCTGATCCGCGAGGGCTCGGCCGACGTGGTCGTGGCCGGCGCCACCGACGCCCCGATCTCGCCGATCACCGCCGCCTGCTTCGACGCCATCAAGGCGACCACACCCCGGCACGATCACCCGGAGCGGGCATCCCGGCCGTTCGACGCCACCCGCGACGGCTTCGTGCTCGGCGAGGGCGCGGCGGTGCTCGTCCTGGAGGAGCTGGACCACGCGTGCCGGCGCGATGCCCACGTCTACGCCGAGTTGGCCGGGTACGCGACCCGCGGCAACGCCTACCACATGACCGGTCTGCGGCCCGACGGCGCGGAGCTGGCCGAGGCGATCCGGGCCGCGCTCGCCGAGGCCAGGCTGAACCCGGCGGACGTCGACTACGTCAACGCGCACGGCTCGGGCACCAGGCAGAACGACCGGCACGAGACGGCCGCGTTCAAGCGGAGCCTCGGCCGGCGGGCCTACCAGGTCCCGGTGAGCTCGATCAAGTCGATGATCGGACACTCGCTCGGCGCGATCGGTGCCATCGAGATCGCCGCGTCCGCGCTTGCCATGGAGCACAACGTGGTTCCGCCGACGGCGAACCTGCACACCCCCGACCCGGAATGCGACCTGGACTACGTGCCGCTCGTCGCGCGGGACCACCGGGTCGACGCGGTTCTCACGGTGGGCAGCGGGTTCGGCGGGTTTCAGAGCGCCATGGTGCTCGCCCGCCCGCACCGGAACAAACCATGAGCGGGCCGGCGGTGTCTGGACCGAGGAGCAGCGCAGGGCGCGAGGAACGAGCGACCGAGCAGCGCACGAGGGAAGGCACCGCACCACGGCCCGCTCCCGCGAGCGGAGCGAGCCGAAAGAACACCGTGGTGGTGACTGGAATCGGTGTGGCCGCGCCGAACGGGCTCGGCGTTCGGGAGTTCTGGTCGGCGACCCGGGGCGGCCGCAGCGGGATCGGCCGCATCACCCGGTTCGACCCGGCGCGGTATCCGGCCCGGCTCGCGGGGGAGATCCGCGGCTTCGAGGCCGACGACCACCTGCCGAGCCGGTTGCTGCCGCAGACCGACCGGATGACCCGGCTCGCGCTGGTCGCCGCGGACTGGGCGCTCGCCGACGCCGGCATCCGCCCGAGGGATCTGCCCGGGTTCGGCATGGGCGTGGTGACCGCGAGCTCGTCCGGGGGTTTCGAGTTCGGCCAGGGCGAGCTGCGCAAACTGTGGGCCCTCGGTCCTGGCCACGTCAGCGCCTACCAGTCGTTCGCCTGGTTCTACGCGGTCAACACCGGCCAGATCTCCATCCGCAACGGGATGAAGGGGCCGAGCGGCGTGCTGGTCGGCGATCAGGCCGGCGGTCTCGACGCGGTGATGCAGGCCCGCCGGCAGATCCGCAAGGGCACCCGAATGATGCTCTGCGGCGCGGTGGACGCGTCGTTGTGCCCATGGGGCTGGGTGGCGCAGCTGTCCTCCCGCCGGCTCAGCACCAGCGACGACCCGACCCGCGCGTATCTGCCGTTCGACCGCGACGCGCGGGGACATGTGCCGGGTGAGGGCGGAGCGATCCTCGTCCTTGAGGCGGCCGAGGACGCCCGCGGCCGGTGCGCTCGCAGCTACGGCGAGCTCGCCGGGTACGGCTCGACCTTCGACCCGAAACCGGACAGCGGCCGGGAACCCGGGTTGCACCGGGCGATCGAGCTGGCGCTGGCCGACGCCGGTGTTCGGCCGGACGAGATCGACGTGGTGTTCGCGGATGCCGCGGCGATCCCCGAGTCCGACAGTGTGGAGGCCGAGGCGATCGGCGCGGTGTTCGGCGCCCGCGGCGTGCCGGTCACCGCGCCCAAGACGATGACCGGCCGGCTGTACTCGGGCGCCGGGCCGCTCGACCTGGCGGCCGCGCTGCTGGCCATCGCGGAGGGCCTGATCCCACCGACGGTGCACGTGGCGGCGGCCCCCGAGTACGAGCTGGACATCGTGTCGGCGCCCCGCCCCGCCGACCTGCGCGCCGCGCTGGTGCTGGCCCGCGGTCACGGGGGTTTCAACTCCGCGGTCGTCGTGCGCGCACCGCGATCCGAACCCGACCCGAAGGGAGACCGATGACCGACACGTTCACGGTGGCCGACCTCAAACGGATGCTGCTGGCCTGCGCCGGTGCCGACGAAGGGGTGGACCTGGACGGCGACATCCTGGACCGGCGGTTCGACGAGCTGGGCTACGAGTCGCTGGCCGTCCTGGAGACCGGCCGCCTGATCGAGCGGGAGCTCGGCATCACGCTGCCCGACGCCGCGCTCACCGAGTCCGACACGCCGCGCGCGTTGATCGACGCGGTCAACGCGCGGCTGAGCCGGAACGGAGCCGAACATGCCGCACCAGCATGACAAGCGGGTCGCCCTGGTCACCGGGGGAACCAGTGGGATCGGCCTGGCCACCGCGCGGCTGCTGGCCGTTCGGGGCCACCGGGTGTTTCTCGGCGCCCGCACCGCCGAGGACGTGGCCGCGACGGTCAAGCGGATGCGCGCGGAGCGGCTCGACGTCGACGGCGCGGCCGTCGACGTGCGGTCCACCGAGGCGGTCACGGCCTTCGTCGGCGCGGCGGTGGACCGCTTCGACGGGATCGACGTGCTGGTGAACAACGCCGGGCGCAGCGGCGGCGGGGTGACCGCCGATCTTGCCGAGGACCTCTGGCTCGATGTCGTCGAGACCAACCTGAACAGCGTCTTCCGGGTCACGCACGCGGTGCTCAACACCGGCGGGATGCGGCACAAGGACCGCGGGCGCATCGTCAACATCGCGTCCACCGCGGGAAAGCAGGGCGTCGTGCTCGGCGCGCCCTACTCGGCGTCCAAACACGGCGTGGTCGGTTTCACCAAGGCGCTCGGCAACGAGCTGGCACCGACCGGCATCACGGTCAACGCGGTCTGCCCGGGTTACGTCGAAACACCGATGGCGCAACGGGTTCGGCAGGGTTACGCCGCCGCGTACGGCAGCACCGAGGAGGAGATCCTGGCCAGGTTCCAGGCCAAGATCCCGCTCGGCCGCTACTGCACCCCGGACGAGGTGGCCGGGCTGGTGGGCTACCTGGTCAGCGATGCCGCCGCCGCGATCACCGCGCAGGCACTGAACGTCTGCGGCGGGTTGGGCAACTTCTGAGCCGATCGGCTTGCGCGACAAGGAGGATCAGCATGACGCGGCAGGACCTGCGGGAAGTACAGCACGAGGTCACGGTGGCCGCTCCGGGCGCCGCGGTGTTCCGCCTGCTCGCCGAGGTGGGGAACTGGCCGCGGATCTTCCCCCCGACGGTCTACGTCGAGGCGCTCGAGCGCGGGCACGACCAGGAACGGATCCGGATCTGGGCCACCGCCAACGGAACGGTGAAGAACTGGACGTCCGTTCGCCGGCTCGACCCGGCGGACCTGCGCATCGAGTTCCACCAGGAGGTCACCGCACCACCGGTGGCCGCGATGAGCGGCACGTGGGTGGTCGAGCCACTCGGCGAAGGCCGGTCGAGGGTCCGGCTGCTGCACCACTACCGGGCGGTGGACGACGATCCGGACAGTCTGCGGTGGATCGACGAGGCCGTCGACCGCAACTCCAGGTCGGAGCTCGCCGCGCTGCGGACGAACCTCGAACTGGCCCACGGATCCGCGGAGCTGACCTTCTCCTTCGTCGACACGGTCCGGGTGGCCGGACCGGCCTCCGCCGTCTACGAGTTCGTGGCGGCGGCCGACCGCTGGCCGGAGCGGCTGCCGCACGTGGCAAGCGTCCGGCTCGACGAGGAGTCGCCCGGGGTGCAGTGCCTGGAGATGGACACTCTTGCCCCGGACGGCTCGGTGCACACCACCAGGTCCTACCGGGTGTGCTTCCCGCACCACCGGATCGCGTACAAACAGGTGGTTCTGCCGGCCCTGCTGACCATGCACACCGGCTACTGGACGTTCACCGATGGCGCGGACGGGACGACCGCCGCGTCGCAGCACACCGTCGTGCTCAATGCCGAGAACATCCCGCGGATCCTCGGCACCGACGCGACCGTCGCCGACGCCCGGGACTACGTGCGCAACGCGCTGAGCGCCAACAGCCGCGCCACGTTGGGCTACGCCAAGGACTTCGTCGAGAGCCGGCGATGACGGTGCACACCGTGATCGTCGTTGGCGCGGGTCCGGTCGGGCTCATGCTCGCCGGGGAGCTTCGCCTCGGCGGCGCGGACGTGGTCGTGCTGGAGCGACGGACCGGGCCGGTCACCGAGTCGCGCGCGTCCACCCTGCACGCCAGGACGATGGAGATCCTGGACAGCCGCGGCCTGCTCGACCGGCTGGGCGAGCCGCCGGTCGAGCCGCGCGGTCACTTCGGCGGGATCGGCTTCGACCTGACTCAATGGAAGGTCCCGCAGACCAGGACGGAGGAGCTGCTGCGGGCGTGGGCGACCGGCCTCGGCGCGGACCTCCGCTCCGGCCACGAGGTGGTCGATCTGTCCGTAGTGGACGATCAGGTCGAGGTGCGGGCAATCGGACCGGGCGGCCCGGTGCCGGTGCGGGGCCGGTACCTCGTCGGGTGCGACGGCGAGCGGAGCACGGTGCGCCGGCTGGTCGACCCCGAGTTCCCGGGCGAGGACGCGGGCCGCGAGCTGCTGCGCGCCGACGTCGCCGGGATCGACGTGCCGAACCGGCGGTTCGAGCGCCTGGCCGCCGGGTTGGCCATCGCGGCCCGCCGTCCCGACGGCGTCACCCGGATCATGGTGCACGAGTACGGCGCGACCGCCGGGCCCCGCACCACGGAGCCCACGTTCGACGAGCTGGCCGACGCCTGGAAGCGGGTCACCGGAGAGGACATCCGCAGCGGGATACCGTTGTGGGTCAACGCGTTCGGCGACGCGAACCGGTTGCTCGCCGGCTACCGGCACGGCCGGATCCTGTTCGCCGGGGATGCGGCGCACCGGCAGCTGCCGATCGGCGGGCAGGCCCTCAACCTGGGCCTGCAGGACGCGGTGAACCTCGGCTGGAAGCTCGCCCTG
Source organism: Actinophytocola sp. (assembly GCF_035762905.1). GTDB lineage: Bacteria > Actinomycetota > Actinomycetes > Mycobacteriales > Pseudonocardiaceae > DASYTH01. Next base: position 56,718 of record NZ_DASUCC010000096.1, on the reverse strand, counting down.
GTGGCCCGCGGCGCCGCCCCCGACGAACTGCTGGACAGCTACCACGCCGAGCGGCATGCGGTGGCCCGGCGGGTGCTGGCCAACATCCGGACCCAGGCCGCCCTGCTGCTCGGCGGCCCGGAGGTCGAGCCGGTCCGCGCGATCCTCGGCGAGCTGATCGCACTCGACGAGGTGCGCGCCCACCTGGCCGGCATGATCTCGGGCACGGACATCCGGTACGACGTCGGCGACGGGGAACATCCCCTGCTGGGACTGCGGATGCCGTCTTTGTTACTGACCACTGTGGACGGTTCGACGCGGATCGCGGCGCTGCTGCGGCGCGGCCGAGGCGTGCTGCTGGACCTGTCCGGCGACGGCGCGGCGCTGTCGGTGATCGCGGCGCCGTGGGCGGACCGGGTGGACACGGTCGCGGCAGTCGCCGACGGCGCTGGGCTCCCGGATTCGATGCTCATCCGGCCGGACGGCCACATCGTGTGGGTCGGCCCCCGCCACGGCCCGGAAACCGCCCTGCGGCGCTGGTTCGGCCGGCCGGGACGGAACAGCCTGGGAGGCGCGACATGAAGGGCATCATCCTGGCCGGCGGCAACGGAACCCGGCTGTACCCGAGCACACTCGGCGTGTCGAAGCAGATGCTTCCGGTCTACGACAAACCGATGATCTACTACCCGCTTTCCGTGCTGATGCTGGCCGGCATCACCGACATCCTGGTCATCTCCTCGCCGGAGCACCTGCGCGGTTTCGAGAACCTGCTCGGTGACGGCTCGGCGCTCGGTCTGTCCATCGGCTACGCGGAGCAGGACAAGCCGCGCGGTCTGGCGCACGCGTTCATCGTGGGCGCCGAGCACATCGGTGCCGACCCGGTGGCCCTTGTGCTCGGCGACAACATCTTTCACGGGCACGGGCTCGGCGGCCTGCTCCGGCGGAACGTGGCGGATCTCGACGGCTGCGTGCTGTTCGGCTACCCGGTCCGCGATCCCGAACGCTACGGGGTGGGTGAGCTGGACGCGGCCGGGAACCTGTTGTCATTGCAGGAGAAGCCCGCTCAACCACGGTCCAACCTGGCTATCACCGGACTCTATCTCTACGACAACGACGTGGTCGACATCGCCAGGGGGCTGGAGCCATCCGACCGGGGCGAGCTGGAGATCACCGACGTGAACCTGACCTACCTGCGGCGCGGCAAGGTCCGGGTCGTCTCCCTCGGCCGCGGGTTCGCCTGGCTGGACACCGGTACGCCGGACGCCCTCACCGACGCCGGCCAGTTCGTGCAGAGCCTGGAGCACCGCCAGGGCCTGCGGATCGCGTGCATCGAGGAGATCGCCTGGCGGATGGGCTACATCGATCGTGAGGCCTGCCACCGGCTCGGCCGCCGGCTGGCCGCCTCGTCCTACGGGCAGTACGTCATGGATGTGTCAACGGCCGGCTGAAACCGGTTCAACGCAACGGAAACGGGGAAACACATGCCCTTCATCTCGCCGGACGACGGCTACCTGACCCTGTTCAACATCTTCGAGACCGCGACCGTCGAGGACCAGGACCGGGTGCTCGACGCGATGCGCGACATCGTCGACGGCGCCGACTATCCGGGCTGGATCTCCTCCACGGTGCACACCGCCGAGGATCACCCGGGCACCGCCAACTACATCCAGTGGCGCAGCCTCGCCGACCTGGAGGCACGCTACGCCGGGGAGAAGTTCAAGAAGAAGACGGTGCCGCTGTTCCAGCGGCTGTCCACCATGGTCCAGTTGCTCAAGACCGAGCTGGCGTTCGTCCAGTGCCATCCCGAGGCGGGCGCGGTCCCGGAGATCTCCGTGCAGCGGGACGACTTCACGGTGATCACCGTGCTCGGCGTCGAGCCGGCGAACCAGAAGGCACTCGTCGACGCCCTTGCGCAGCCGGAGCAGTGGCGGTTCGCCGTGCCCGGATACCGTTCGCACGCCTACTTCCGCGTGCTCGAGGGGCACGCCGTGGTCGGTTACTCCCAGTGGGACGACCGCGAGTCCTACGACCGGTTCCACGCCGTGCCGGACGACGACCTGCCGGTGGAAATCCAGAAGTCCCGCATCCGCGCGCGGTCCCTGATCACGTCGCGCACCTCGAACACCTACCGGGTCTGGCACTCCCGATCGGCGGTGAGCTGACATGAACACCGACGTGATCATCGTCGGGGCCGGGCCGACCGGCCTGATGCTCGCCGCCGAGCTGCGGCTGGGCGGAGCCCGGGTCGTCGTCGTCGAGCGCCTCGCCGAGCCGACCGGGCAGTCCCGCGGCCTGGGGTTCACCGCCCGGGCCATGGAGGTGCTCGACCAGCGCGGTCTGCTGCCCCGGTTCGGGCCGGTCGAGACCAGCCCGCTCGGCCACTTCGGCGGCGTGCGGTTCGACTACACCGTGCTGCCCGGTGCCCACTTCGGCGCGCGCGGCATCCCGCAGTCCCAGACCGAGGACGTGCTGGAGCGCCGGGCCGCCGAGCTGGGTGCGGACATCCGGCGCGGCTGGGAGTTCCGGGAACTCCTCGCCGGCGAGGATGCCGTGGAGGTCACGGTTGCGGCGCCGGACGGCGAGCACCGGCTCCGGGCGGCCTACCTCGTGGGCTGCGACGGCGGGCACAGCGCGGTGCGCGGGGCGGCCGGGTTCGACTTCCCGGGCACGCCGGCCACCCGGCGGATGTACCTGGCCGACGTGGTCGGCGCCGGGCTCCGGCCGCGCATGCTGGGTGAGCGCCTGCCGGGCGGCATGGTGATGGCCGCCCCGCTGCGGCCCGGGGTGGACCGCATCATCGTCTGCGAGCACGGCGCCGAGCCGGTCGAGCAGGACGGCGAACCGGATTTCGCCGAGGTCGCCGACGCCTGGCAGCGGATCACCGGCGAGGACATCCACGGCGCGGACACCGAATGGGTCAGCTCGTTCACCGACGCCACCCGGCAGGTGACCGAGTACCGGCGGGGCCGCGTCCTGCTCGCCGGCGACGCGGCGCACATCCACCTGCCGGCCGGCGGACAGGGGATGAGCACCGGCCTGCTGGACGCGGTCAACCTGGGCTGGAAGCTGGCCGCGACGGTGGCCGGCTGGGCGCCCGACGGGCTGCTGGACAGCTATCACGCCGAGCGACATCCGGCCGGCGCCAGGCTGCTGATGAACACCCGCGCCCAGGGCATGATCTTCCTGGGCGGGGCGGACGCGCAGCCCCTGCGCGAGTTGCTCGGCGAGCTGATCGAGCACGACGCCGTCAAGCGGCACCTGGCCGGCATCGTCAGTGGTCTGGACCTCCGGTACGAGGTCGGCGGCGGCGACCACCCGCTGCTCGGCCGCCGGGTCCCGCCGGTCGCGGTGCACGGAACCGCCGGACAGACCAGCACGACCGCACTGCTGCACCCGGCGCAGGGGGTGCTGCTGGACATCGCCGACGACGCCGCGATACGCGATGCGGCGGCCGGCTGGAAGGACCGGGTGCTGACCGCGACGGCCGCGCCGGCCGGTGCCGGGCAGCCGCTGCCCGAGCACGACGCGGTGCTGGTGCGGCCGGACGGATACATCGCCTGGATCGGCTCGGATCCGGCCGAACTCACGATCGCGCTGCACCGCTGGTTCGGTGATCCGGCCGGCTGATTTGACGCAGATCTGAACCCGGAATCCTTGAACTCTCCGATTCCCGGACGAGATAATTGAACCACCGGGACGGCGCATCCGAATCCGAACAAATCAAATTCCGCTGGTTAGTTCCGCGCGGGCTTCATTCGAGGAAAGGCAACGGGAACAATGAGATTTCTGTTCATCACCGGCGGCAGCCCGGCCTGTGTCTTCGCCGTCGCGCCACTGGCATCGGCCGCGCGGAACGCCGGGCACGAGGTCTTCATGGCGGCCAACGAGGACCTGATCCCGGATGTCACCGGCGCCGGAATTCCGGGGATCTCGATGACCCCCCATCCGGTCAAGCATTTCGTTTGGAAAGACCGCGCGGGAAACGAGCTGTCGGTTCCGTGGGACCGGCAGGGCGAGCTGCGCCACCTCGGCGGCGCGTTCGGCCGGATGGCCGCCGACAGCCTCGACGTGCTGCTCGAGCTCGCCGGGGACTGGCGGCCCGACATCGTCGTCGGCGGCGCGCTGTCCTACGCCGCGCCGCTGCTCGCCGCGCACCTCGGAGTTCCCTCCGTGCGGCACGCCTGGGACATGACCCCGACCACGGACCTCGACCCGGGCGCGGCGGAGGAACTGGCGCCGGAGCTGCGACGGCTGGGCCTCGACCGGGTGCCGGAGCCCGACCTGTTCGTCGACATCACTCCGCCGAGCCTGCGGCGCGCCGACGCGCCGGACGGGCTGACGATGCGCTGGGCGCCCGGCTCCCGGCAGCGCCGGTTGGAACGGTGGATGTACACCCGGACCGACGACCGGCCCCGGGCGCTGGTCACCGCCGGCAGCCGGCCGTACATTCCCGCGCACGTCGACCTGCTCCCCCGGCTGACCAGGACGCTGTCCGCCGCCGGCATCGAGGTGCTGCTCGCCGGTCCGCAGGAACTGGTGGAGTCGCTCGGTGCCGGGCTCGACGAGGTCAAGGCCGGCTGGATTCCGCTGGAGGTGGCGGCGCGCACCTGCGACCTGATGGTGCACCACGGGGGCGGCGTGACCACCATGGGCGCGCTGAACGTCGGCATCCCGCAGCTCATGCTCCCGAAGTCCAACTACCAGGTCGAGTCCACCCAGCCGGTGGCCGAGTTCGGTGCCGGACTGCTGCTCACCCGGGACCAGGACACCATCGAGGAGATCGAGAAGTGCTGCCTGGAGCTGCTGTCCAACCCGTCGTACGCGAGCCGGGCGGGACAGCTCGCCGCGGAGATCGCCACCCTGCCGCCGCCGGCCGAGGTGGTCGGCACGCTGGAGAACCTGGTGACGCCATGAGGTTGCTGGTCACCGGCGGCGCCGGGTTCATCGGCTCGCACTACGTGCGCGCCGTGCTGGCCGGCGCCTATCCGGACCACGATGCGGACCGGGTCACGGTGCTGGACAAGCTGGGCTACGCGGGCAACCGGGCCAACCTCCCGGAACACCACCCCCGGCTGGACTTCGTCCACGGTGACGTGCTCGACCTGCCGCTGCTGGTCGACGTGCTGCCCGGCCACGACGCCGTGGTCCATTTCGCCGCCGAGTCGCATGTGGACCGTTCGATCGCGGACGCGGCCGAGTTCGTCCGCACCAACGTGGAGGGCACGCACAACGTGCTTGAGGCGGGCCGCCGGACCGGCGTCGCGCGGATCGTGCACGTCTCCACCGACGAGGTGTACGGCTCCGTCGAGACGGGCGGCAGTCCCGAGGAGGCGGCGCTGCGGCCCAACTCCCCCTATGCGGCCTCCAAGGCGGGTGCCGACCTGATCGCCCGGGCCTACTGGCGCACCCACGGTCTGGATGTCTCGATCACGCGGTGCGCCAACAACTACGGCCCGTACCAGCACGTCGAGAAGCTCGTCCCGCTGTTCGTCACCAACCTGATCGAGGGCCGGCCCGTGCCGCTGTACGGCGACGGCGCCAACGTCCGCGAATGGGTCCACGTCGACGACCACTGCCGCGCGATCGACCTGGTGCTCACCCGCGGAGCCGCCGGCCAGATCTACAACGTGGGCGGCGAGGCGCACACCAACCTGGCCGTCACCGAGCGGTTGCTCGAGCTCGCCGGCGCCGGCTCCGCGATGGTCCAACGGGTGCCCGACCGGCTGGGACACGACCGGCGGTACTGCGTGGACGACACGAAGATCCGCGACCGGCTCGGCTACGCCCCACGGATTCCGTTCGAGACCGGATTGGCCGAGACGTTCGCCTGGTACCGCGACAACCCCGCGTGGTGGAAGCCGCTCAAGCAAGACGAGCAATCCTCATGACCGGGCGGATCATGGTGCTCGGCGGCACCGGCTTTCTCGGCAGTCACATCCGCGAGGCGTTCCAGGCGGCCGGGTGCGGCGTGGTCAGCGTCTCCCGCAACGGATCCGCCGGGCCGGGTCGGCACGTGCGGCTCGACCTGGCCCGGGCGGGGATCGCCGATCTCGGCTCGCTCCTGGCCGACGAGGCCCCGGACGTCGTGGTGAACGCGGCGGGCCTCGCGACCCCGGCCACCGACCGGCAGCTGCGGGCGATCAACGCCGAGTTCGTGGCCCGGCTCGTCGCCGCGACCCGGGACACCCGACTGATCCAGATCGGTAGCAGCCACGAGTACGGCCCGGACGTGCCGGGGAGCACCACGGCCGAGAGCCACCCGCCGGCTCCACTGTCGATGTACGGCAGGACGAAGCTGGACGGCGCCCGGGCGGCCCTGCGGGGTCGCGCGGTCGTGCTCCGGGTGTCCAATGTGGCCGGTCCACGGGCGCGCGCGGACACGCTGCCGGCCGTGGTCGCGCGCCGGCTGGCCGGAATCGCCGCGGCCGGGTGCGGCGACCGGCCCGCGGAGTTGCGGCTGGCCCCGCTGCGCACCTGGCGGGACTACGTCGACGTGCGCGACGTGGCGCAGGCCGTGCTGGCGGCCGTGGCCGCTCCGGCCGTGACCGGCCAGGTCATCAACATCGCCAGCGGGACGGCCGTGCACGTGCGCACGGTGGTCCAGCGGCTGATCGCGCTGGGCGGGTTGCCCGTTCGTCTCGTCGAGGACTCGAACGGGAGCCTGCCGCGGGAACCCATGCAGTGGCAACGGCTCGACGTGTCGCGGGCCCGGGAACTCCTGGGCTGGCGGGCCGAACACGGGCTCGACGAGTCGCTGACCGACCTGCTCAGCTCCGTCTGGCCGCCCGACCGCCAGTTGAGCACGCACGTCTCGACCCAACGGTAGAAAGGACGCCGCCATGCTGACCGCTTCGCCACGGACCGACATCGACCTGTACACCGAGGCCGCGATCAGGTCGCCGTACGAGAACTACCGCCTGTTGCGGGATCTCGGGCCGGCCGTCTGGCTGGAACGCAACGACGTGTGGGCGGTGGCCAGGTACCGGGACGTCCATGCGGCGCTGCAGGACCCCGAGACGTTCTCATCCGCCTCAGGGGTCGCGTTGAACGACCAGACCAACGAGAGGATGCGCGCCACGACGGTGTCCACCGACCCGCCGGAACACGAACAGTTCCGGACCCTGATCAACCGGCCGCTGACGCCCAAGGCGCTGCGGGCCCACCAGGAGCTGTTCCACCGGCGTGCCGACGAGCTCGTCGAGAAGCTGCTCGGCGCCGGCACGTTCGACGTCGTCACCGACTTCGCCCAGGTACTCCCGCTGTCGGTCGTCTCCGACCTGCTGGGCTGGCCGGTCGAAGGGCGGTCGGAGTTCCTGTCCTGGTCCTGCGCAATCTTCAACCTCAGCGGGCCGATGAACGAGCGGTCCATCGCGGACCTGCCGGCGCTGAAGGCGATGCAGGAGTACACCAGGGAGGTCATCGACTCCGGACGGCTGCGGCCCGGCAGTTGCGGTGCCGACCTGCTCGCCGCCGCCGAAGCCGAACGGATCGACAAGAACCAGATCCCGTCACTGATCGGTGCCTACCTCGCGCCGTCCATCGACACGACGGTCGCCATGCTGTCCAGCGCGCTGTGGCTGCTCGGCCGGGATCCGTCGCTGTGGCAAGCGATTCGCCGGGACCACTCGCTCATTCCCAACGCACTCAACGAGGTCATGCGGTACGAGTCGCCGGTCAGGGGCTACACCCGTCTGGTGACCCGAGAATACGAGCTCGATGGGACCACGTTGCCCGCCGGGTCCCGGGTCTTCCTGTTGCTGGGCGCGGCCAACCGGGACGAGCGGAGGTGGGCGGAGCCCGACGTGTTCGACATCAGGCGACCCGACGCGAAGCACCACATCGCGTTCGGGCACGGGATCCACAGCTGTATCGGTCAGGGCCTCGTCCGGTTGGAGGGCACGGCCCTGTTCACGGCGTTGGCCAAGCGGGTGCGACGGATCGAGGTCGGTGAGCCGACCTGGGGGGTCAACAACGTCGTGCGGTCGCTCGCCAGCCTGCCCGTGGCACTACACAACTGAACGACTGGAAGGAAATCCGATGCGCAAGATCCTGACTCTGACCCTGCCACTGGTGGTGTTGTCGCTCGCGCTGACACCGGCGGCGGCCACCGCCGACCAGGCCAGCCAAGTGATCGTGCTGCCCGGGGCGAGTTCCGCCGAGGGCATCACGGCCGGGAAGGGCACCACGTTCTACGCCGGCGACCTGGCCCGCGGCGACATCTTCGTCGGCGACATCCGGCGCGGAACGGCGGAGCGGCTCATCGACGCGCCGGACGGCCGGCCCGCCGTGGGCATGTCCGCGGACCTCCGGTACGACCTGCTGTTCGTCGCCGGCGGGGGCGCCGGCCAAGCCTACGTGTACAACACGCGGACCCGAACCAATGTCGCCAGCTATGACCTCGGCGACCCGGCCAGCACGATGATCAACGACGTGGTGGCCACTCCGTCCGGCGCCTGGTTCACCGACTCCCGGGCCGCACGGCTGTTCTTCGTGCCGCTCGTGTGCGGCGTGCCGGGTCCGGCCCGCACGCTCCAGCTGACCGGCCCGGCGGCCGCCATCACCGGGGACTTCAACCTCAACGGGATCGACGCCACGCCGGCCAGGCACACGTTGATCGTCGCCCATTCCGGTGTGGAAAAGCTGTTCACGGTGGACGCACACACCGGGGCCAGTGCGGAGATCGCCGGGGTGGACGTGCCCGCCGCCGACGGCATCGTGCTTGCCGACCGCAAGGTCTGGGTGGTGCAGGGCTTCATGAACCAGGTCACCGAATGGCGGCTGAGCACCGACCTGAGCAGCGGGACCCTGGTCGAGACGATCACCGACCCGTTGTTCGGGGTGCCAACGACGGCGGCCAAGTTCGGCTCCCGGCTGGCCCTGGTCAACTCGCACTTCGACACCGGATTCCCCCCGACCTCGCCAACCTTCGAGGTGATCGTGCGCAACGCCTAGCCGACCCGGCACCACTTAGTACAGCGATTGGGGAAGCCATGCGAGTGTTGATGACGACCACTGCGGTCCCCACTCACTTCGCCCCGCTTGTGCCGTTGGCGTGGGCACTGCGGGCCGCGGGCCACGATGTGCTCGTTGTCACGCAACCCGACGTGATCCCCACGGTCCGCTCGGCCGGCCTGGTCGCGGCGAGCGTCGGCGAGGCGTTCGACATCGGGGCGCACATGCGGACGCTGCTGACGGTGGACAAGCGTCCACTTGAGACCTTTGCGCGCTTCGCACCCGAGCAGATGGGAATCTTCGGGCGGGTATGGATGAGGCACGCCAGGGTGGTCCTGCCCGGGTATCTCGCCGTGACCCGCTCGTTCCAGCCCGAGCTGATCATCGCTGATCAGCTCGAGTACACCGCGTTGCTGGTTGGTGGCATCGAGGGGATACCTGTGCTGCACCACCGTTGGGGGATCGACCCGATCTCCGACGTGGCGTTGCGGGACGCGGGTACGGAGCTTGCCGATCTGGCCGCCCAGCATGGCCTTGACGGGCTGCCGTTGCCGGCGGAGAAGCTTGATCCCTGCCCACCGTCGTTGCAGTTGCCGTCGGCGGAGCCGGGCACGCCGATTCGGTTCGTGCCGTTCAACGGCAATGGTGTGCTGCCTTCCTGGCACCGGGCGCAGCCGGGTGTCCCCAGGGTGGTGGTCTCGCTCGGGACCTCCACCCTGGCGCTCAATGGTGTGCCGCATGTGCGGCGGGTACTGCGAGCCTGCGCCACCATTCCGGAGGTCGAGGTGATCGCCACCTGCGACGAAAGGTACTGGGATGCCGTGGGTCCGGTGCCGCCGCGGGTTCGACTGGTCGCGCCCACTCCGTTGCACCTGTTCCTGGACAGCTGCGATGCCGTCGTGCACCACGGCGGTGCGGGCACGGTGCTCACCGCCACCGCCGCCGGTCTACCTCAACTCGTCCTACCTCAGCTCGGTGACCAGTTCGCCGGGGGCGAGCGGCTGCAGGCCGTTGGCGCGGGGATCTGCCTCGACGAGGTCGCCAGCCAGGACGATCCAGACACGGTGACCGACGCGCTGCACACCCTGCTGTCCAAACCGGAACACCGCAAGGCAGCGGAGGAACTCAGCCACGAGATGGCCGGCATGCCGGCACCGAGCACGGTCGCCGCCGATATCGCACGACGTTATGGGGTAGCCCATGACTGATGATCTGGTCGTCGTCCGCCCGTTGGTTCCGCCTTGGGACCGGCTGAAGTCGGCGCTGTTCGAGGTGTTCGAGAGTCAGGTGTTGACCAACGACGGGCCGCGCGTTCGCCAGTTGGAGGCGTTGCTGTCCACCGAGTTGGGGATCGCGGACGTCGCGGTCACCGGCAGCGGTACCACCGCCATCCAGCTCGCCTGCTCCGCGCTGGAGCTGCGCGGCGAGGTTCTCGTTCCAGCGGCGGCATTTCCGGCGACCGCCCAGGCGGTGCTCCGGGCCGGTGCGACGCCGGTCGAGGTGGACATCGAGGACACGTACCTGACCATCGACCCGGACGCTGTCCGGCAGGCGGTCACTTCGCGGACGTGTGCCATCCTCGCTGTGCACTCCTTCGGTTGCCCGGCCGACATCGACGCGCTGCGCTCCATCGCGCGGGCGGCCGGTGTGCCGCTGATCTTCGACGCGGCCACCTGTTGGGGAGTGAACTTCCGCGGCCGGCCCCTGCTGTCCTATGGGGACGTGGCGACGTTGAGCCTGCACGCCACGAAGCTGACCCACTCCATCGAGGGCGGCGCGGTGTTCGGCAACACCAGGGCGATCGCCGGCACCGTGCGCCGGTTGCGCAACTTCGGTTTCGGTGAGTCCGGCGCGCTGCGCACCGGCACCAACGCGCGGATGAGCGAGCTGCACGCGGCGATCGGTGCCGTGGTACACGCCGGGGCGGCCACGGAGGTCGCGCGACGGACGGCGGTCCGCGGGTGGTATCAGGAGGCTCTCGCGGAGCTGAACTGGTTGCGGCCGTGCGATTTCCGCGCGGAAGCCGGCCCTGCCGTCGCGGCCTTGCCGGTGCGCTTGACCACCGACGCGCCGGTGGACGCCGAGGCACTGGTGCGCGCCATGCTCGCGCACGGCGTGCACACCAGGGCGTACTTCGCCGGGCGGTACCGGGTCGGCGGGTTGCGGAGGGCGGGCCCGACCCCACGTGCCGACTGGGCCGCGCGCCACATCGTGTGCCTGCCGTTCTGGGGCCGCCTCACCGAAACCGACATCACCCGGGTCGTCGACGCACTCAAGGCGGTGGCCCGCAAGCCGGCGCTGGCCGGGTAGACCAACAAGTACGAGAGGCAGGCTGACGCGCCATGCGTGTGTTGGTGTTGACCAATCCGGTGCCCACTCATTTCACCCAGCTCGTGCCGCTGGCATGGGCGCTGCGGGCCGCGGGTCACGACGTGCTGGCTGTCACCCAACCCGACGTGATCCCCACGGTCCGCTCGGCCGGTATGGTCGCGGCCAGCGCCGGCGAGCTGTTCGAGGCCACCAAAGGCGTCCGGTCGAAGCTCACGGGTGACAAACGTCTCCGTGAGACATTCGAACGCAGGCGTCCCGAGGAGATGGGATCCTTCGCGGCGGTGTGGATCAGGAACGCCAGGGTGGTTCTGCCCGAGTATCTCCCGGCCGTCCGGTCGTTTCGGCCCCAGTTGATCGTTTCCAACCACGTCGAGTTCGCCTCCCTGCTGGTGGGCGGTGCGGAAGGGATTCCGGTGGTGCACCACCGCTGGGGCGTCGATCCGATCTCCGGTCCGGCGATGCGGGAGGCCCGTGCCGAACTTGCCGACCTGGCCGCGGACCTTGGCCTCGACGGGCTTCCGCTGCCGGCCGAGGTACTCGACCCCTGCCCGCCGTCCCTGCAGCTCCCGTCGGCCGAGCCAGGCACACCGATCCGGTACGTGCCGTTCAACGGGCCCGGCGAACTGCCCTCCTGGCACCGGCCCGAACCCGGTGTCCGCCGGGTGGCGGTCTCGCTCGGCACCGCGACTCTCGCGCTCAACGGCGTACCCCATGTGCGGCGGGTACTCGAGGCCTGCGCCACGATTCCAGGTATCGAGGTGATCGCCACCTGCGACGAGGAATATTGGGACGCCCTGGGTCCGATGCCGCCCCGGGTCCGGTTGGTGACGCCGACTCCGCTGCACCTGTTCTTCGACACCTGCGATGCCGTCGTGCACCACGGCGGTGGCGGCACCTCGCTGACCGCCACCGCCTTCGGTCTGCCCCAGCTTGTCCTACCCCAGTGGTCCGACCAGTTCGACATCGGTGAGCAACTGCAGGCCGTTGGCGCGGGGATCAGTCTCGACGACGTCGCCAGCCAGGACGACCCGGCCACGCTGGCCGACGCGCTGGAGGCGCTGCTGTCGCAGCCGGAGCACCGCAAGGCGGCCGAGGAGCTGAGCCAGGAGATGGCCAGCATGCCGTCGCCCGCCGCGGTCGCGGCCGACCTGGCGCAACGCTACTGAGTTCAACCGGGACGAGGCGTGCAAACGTCCACCTGAGACTTTCGGTCGACGCACTGTGAGAGGCGGGCTGAGGTAGCCATGCGAGTATTGATGACGACCACCCCGGTGCCCACCCACTTCGCTCCGCTCGTTCCGTTGGCGTGGGCATTGCGGGCCGCGGGTCACGATGTGCTCGTTGTCGCTCAACCCGACGTGATCCCCACGGTCCGTTCGGCCGGTCTGGTCGCGGTCAGCGCCGGCGAGCCGCACGACGCCATCAAGTCCGTTCGGAGGCTGCTGACCGGGGACAAGCGTCCACTTGAGGCAATTCCGCGCTTCGCGCCCGAGCAGATGGGAATCCTCGGCCGGGTATGGATGAGACACGCCAGGGCGGTCCTGCCCGAGTATCTCGCCATAGCCCGCTCGTTCCAGCCCCAACTGATCATCGCTGAGAAACTGGAGTACACCGCCCTGCTGGTTGGTGGTCTGGCAGGGGTGCCGGTGTTGCACCACCGTTGGGGTGTTGATGCGGGCTCCGACGTGGCGTTGCGGGACGCGGGCACGGAACTTGCCGATCTGGCCGCCCAGCATGGCCTTGACGGGCTGCCGTTGCCGGCGGAGAAGCTTGATCCCTGCCCACCGTCGTTGCAGTTCCCGTCGGCGGAGCCGGGCACGCCGATTCGGTTCGTGCCGTTCAACGGCAGTGGTGTGCTGCCTTCCTGGCACCGGGCGCGGCCGGGTGTCCGCCGGGTGGTGGTCTCGTTCGGACGGCACATTCTCGCGCTCAATGGTGTGCCGCACCTGCGGCGGGTACTGCGAGCCTGCGCCACCGTCGCCGACATCGAGGTGATCGCCACCTGCGAGGAGGAATTTCGGGATGCCGTGGGTCCGGTGCCGCCGCGGGTTCGACTGGTCGCGCCCACTCCGTTGCACCTGTTCCTGGACAGCTGCGATGCCGTCGTGCACCACGGCGGTGCGGGCACAGCGCTGACCGCCACCGCCGCCGGTCTACCTCAGCTTGTGCTGCCCCAGTGGGCCGACCAGTTCGCCACCGGTGAGCGGCTGCAGGCCCTCGGCGCCGGGATCAGTCTCGACGACGTCGCCAGCCAGGACGACCCGGCAACGCTGGCCGACGCGCTGGAGACGCTGCTGTCGCTGGCGGAGCACCGCAAGGCGGCCGAGGAGCTGAGCCGGGAGATGGCCGGCATGCCGTCGCCCGCCGCGGTCGCGGCCGATCTGGCGCGGCGCTACTGAACCCCGGGAGACTCGCCGATGACCGACACAGACAACGCGGCCGGGATGTCCGACCGGCTGGCCGACCTCCGCGAACACAAAGGGCTGGCCATGGACGGGCCGGATCCGCGGGCCACCGAACGGCAGCATGACAAGGGCAAGCTGACCGCCCGGGAGCGGATCGATCTCCTGCTGGACAAGGGCAGCTTCACCGAGGTCGAGCCGTTGCGCCGGCACCGGGCCACCGGGTTCGGGCTGGAGGACCGGCGGCCGTACACAGACGGGGTGGTCACCGGCTGGGGAACCGTCGAAGGCCGGACCGTGTTCGTCTACGCGCACGACTTCCGGATCTTCGGGGGCGCGCTCGGCGAGGCGCACGCCGAGAAGATCCACAAGATCATGGACCTGGCCCTGGCCGCCGGCGCGCCGCTCGTCTCGCTGAACGACGGTGCCGGTGCGCGCATCCAGGAGGGCGTCTCGGCGCTCGCCGGCTATGGCGGCATCTTTCGGCGCAACACCCGCTCGTCCGGCGTCATCCCGCAGATCAGCGTCATGCTCGGCCCGTGCGCGGGCGGGGCGGCGTACTCGCCCGCACTGACCGACTTCGTCTTCGCCGTGCGCGACATCGCCCAGATGTTCGTCACCGGACCGGACGTGGTGGCCGCGGTGACCGGGGAACGGGTCTCGCACAACGGACTGGGCGGCGCGGAGGTGCACGGCATGCGCTCCGGCGTGGCGCACTTCGTCTACGACGACGAGGAGACCTGCCTCGACGAGGTGCGCCACCTGCTTTCCCTGCTGCCGTCCAACAACCGCGAGCTGCCGCCGGCCGTGCCGGTCGAGGAGCCGGAGGAGCGCCGGGACGACACGCTGCTCGAGCTGGTTCCGGCGCAGGGCAGCCGGTCCTACGACATCCGCGGGGTGATCGAGGCGATCGTGGACGGCGGCGACTTCATGGAGGTGCACGCCGGCTGGGCGGCCAACCTGGTGTGCGCGCTTGGCCGGCTGGGCGGCGAGGTGGTCGGCATCGTGGCCAACCAGCCCGCCGTGCTGGCCGGCGTGCTGGACAACGACGCGAGCGAGAAGGGCGCCCGGTTCGTCCAGTTCTGCGACGCCTTCAGCATTCCGCTGGTCACCCTGGTGGACGTGCCCGGGTTTCTGCCCGGGGTGGACCAGGAACACCAGGGCATCATCCGGCGCGGCGCGAAGCTGCTCTACGCCTACTGCAACGCCACCGTGCCGCGGATCTCGGTGGTGCTGCGCAAGGCGTACGGCGGCGCGTACATCGTGATGGACTCCCGGTCGATCGGCGCGGACCTGGCGCTTGCCTGGCCCACCAACGAGATCGCGGTGATGGGTGCGGAAGCCGCGGCCAGCGTGATCTTCCGCAGGGAGATCGCCGCGGCGGAGCGGCCGGACGAGCTGCGCCGCAGCCGGATCGAGGAGTACCGCGCGGCGCTGGCGCACCCGTACCACGCCGCCGAGCGGGGGCTGGTCGATGACGTGATCGACCCGCGGGACACCAGGTCGGTCCTGATCCGTTCGCTGGCCATGTTGCGCGGCAAGGACGCGGAGCCGGCCCGCCGCAAGCACGGAAACCCGCCGCAGTGACCGGCGCGCTGTTCCGGGTGGACCGGGGCGTACCCGACGAGTACGAGCTGGCCGCGCTGACCGTGGCGCTGCTGATCCGGCTCGCCACGGCGCGGAGGTCGCCGTGTGCCCGGCGGGCCGCGCCCTGGCGGCGGCCCGATTTCGCCGACCCACGAACGTGGCGCACCCCGCGCCCGAGGATCACGAAGGAGACACATGACCGCGACCCAGGACGACCTCGCCGAGCTACGGTCCGAGCTTCGGTCGTTGCGCGACCGCGCCGAGATCACCCGGCTCTGTGACCGCTACGCCCTGCACCTCGACAAGAGCCGGCACACCGACACGTGGCTGGACACCGTGTTCACCGACGACGCCCTGCTGACCTTCCCGATGGGACAGTACAAGGGGATGGCCGGCCTCACGCGGTTCCAGGAGATGGCCCGGACGACCTTCGAGCGGACCCACCACATCAGCTCGAACTACGACATCGAGCTGGACACCGACCGGGCACAGGTGCGTGCGCACCTGATGGCCGCCCACGTGCCCAGCCGGGACGACACCGGCCGGCACTTCATGATCGGCGGGCACTACGACGCCGAAGCCGTTCGCACGCCGAGCGGCTGGCGGATCCGGGAGCTGACCTTCGACCTCGTGTGGACCTCCGGGGATCCCCCGAAGGCCGAGCACTAGCTAGTCCGCCTCGCTGGTCCGCCGCTCCGGGATTGACTGCTGTTGTTGCGTTCCAGCGGAAGTGCGGATTGCGGGTTGATTGTGGCTGGGTTGCATCACGGTGCCCCTGAGGTTGCGTTGGTTGGTCCGAGACACCGAGCTTGTGAGGAGGTGCCGTGAGCGCGGTAGTGGTAGAGAACCTGGTCAAGAGCTACCGGAAGGCGGCCGGCAACGCGGTCGACGGCGTGTCGTTCACCATTCGGCGCGGTGAGATTTTCGGCCTGCTCGGACCGAACGGCGCGGGCAAGACGACGATCATCGGGATCCTCACCACGATGATCCGGGCGACCGGGGGCATCGCTCGGGTGGCCGGGATCGACGTCACC
Organism: Actinophytocola sp.; assembly: GCF_035762905.1. Taxonomy (GTDB): domain Bacteria; phylum Actinomycetota; class Actinomycetes; order Mycobacteriales; family Pseudonocardiaceae; genus DASYTH01. The sequence goes on along the minus strand of NZ_DASUCC010000096.1, from coordinate 40,433 downwards.
AGGCCGCTGTTGGTCAAGCCGCGGATCGCGGTGCTGCCCCAGATCAACAACCTGGACCGCAGCCTGCGGGCCCGCGAGGTGCTCACTTACCACGGGGCCTACCACGGCATGCCGCGTGCCGTGCGCAACGCCCGGGCGGACCGGCTGCTCGACGAGTTCGGCCTGGCCGACCGCGCCCGGGAGCGGGTGAACCGGTACTCCGGTGGCATGGCGCAGCGCCTCATGCTGGCCCGCGCCCTCATGCACCGGCCCGAGGTGCTGTTCCTGGACGAACCGACGAACAACCTCGACCCGCAGTCCCGGCGCTACCTGTGGGAGCGGATCCGCGAGCTCAACGCGACCGGGGTGACCGTGGTGCTGACCACGCACGACATGAACGAGGCCGATTCGCTGTGCGACCGGATCGCCATCGTCGACCACGGCCGGGTCCTGGTGCTCGACACCCCGAACGGGTTGAAGAAGATCGTCCCAGACGGCGACCTGCTCGAGGTCGGGGCGCGGGCGCGCGACGTACGGCTGAGCACGCCCAGCCTCGAGGACGTCTTCATCCACCTCACCGGAAGGAACCTGCACCGGTGACCGCCACCCATCCCTCCGGGCGCGGCACGACGGGCCTGGCGTTCGCCGCGTTCGCCGCGATCCTGCACCGCGACATCGTCGTCACCGCGCGCGGATTCGTGGTCTTCGCCGTCCACGCGTTCGTCCAGCCGGTGCTGTTCCTGTTCGTGTTCGGCGTGGTGCTGCCCGCGACCGGCCTCGCGGTCCAGGGCTACGGCGCGCTGCTGCTGCCCGGCATCGTCACGATGACCGTGTTTTTCGCGTCGGCTCAGGCGGTCATGGCCCCGCTCGCCGTCGATCTCTGCCACCTGCGGGAGATCGACGACCGCCTGCTCGCCCCCACCCCGGTCCCCGCGATCGTGCTCGAGAAGATCGCCTTCGCCGCGCTCCGCGGTGTGCTCGCCGCCGCGATCCTGTTCCCGTTGGCACCCCTGGTTCTCGGCGGCGAATTTCAGGTCCGCGCCGACTCGATCCCGCTGCTCGCCGGCATCGTCGTGCTCACCGCCATCGTCAGCGCGGCCGGCGGCCTGGTGTTCGGCGTTCTCGTGCCCACCGACCAGCTCGGGCTCGCCTTCGCCGCGCTGTTCACCCCGTTGGTGTTCACCGGCTGCCTGCAGTACCCGTGGTCCACCCTCGACACCCTGCCCGGGTTCCAGATCGTCACCCTGGTCAATCCGTTGACCTACTCGGCGGAAGGTCTCCGGTTCGCCATGATCCCCGCACTGCCAGACGGCACCCGGACCCCGACCCTGGACATCGCCTGGGCCGTCGCCGGCCTGATCGCCTTCACCACCCTGTTCCTGGTGACCGGTATGCGCGCCTTCCACCGCCGGGCGATCCACTGAGCCGGGCCGGCGCTCACTCCGCCGCCACCAGTTTGGCGTTCACCAACTGGCCGTCCAGGCCGCGCAGGTGCGCGCGGATCTCCGCGGTGGTCAGGTCCTCGGCGCGGTCGAGGCCGATGCCGGTGAGGATGTCCAGGGCGCGTTGCCAGTTCTGCCGGGCCAGCGCGGTGTGCCCGAGTCCGTGATTGGCGTATGCGAGCCCGTGCAGGGCCCTGGCCTGGTCGGAAACCTGGCCGATGTCCCGGGCGATGGCAAGCGCCGCTTGGCAGTGGAAGATCGCCTGGTCCAGCCGGCCGCTCGCCCGGTGCACCAGACCGAGGCCGTAGTGGGCCTCGAACTGGTTGTTGCGGTCGTCGATCTCCGGCGCGAGCCCGAGGATCCGCTGGTAGCACTCGGCTGCGGCCTCGTACCGGTCCTGGAAGAGGTGCACGTAGCCGAGGCCGACCAGCGCGCGCAGCTCGCCGGACCGGTTGCCGATGGCCCTGGCCATGGTCAGGGCCTGCTCGTGAAAGCGCGCAGCCTCGTCTCGCCGGTCCTGGAACCAGCGCAGGTGGCCGAGTCCCCACAAGGTGTCCAGCTCTCCGTGGCGGTTTCCGGTGGCCCGGGCGATGTCCAGCGCCTCCGCGAGGTTGTCCGCGGCCTGGTCGTACTGGTTGACGTGCCGGTTCACGTTGGCCAGACCCTGCAGGGCGTCGAGCTGGATGGTGTGCTCACCGGTGGCGCGAGCCAACTCCAGTGCCTGGGCGTAGTACTCGGCGGCGGTCGCGTACCGGTCCTGCGGATGGTTCAGGTGACCGAGGCCGACCAGCGCGCGGAGCTCGCCGACCCGGTTCCCGGTCGTCCTGGCCATGGCCATCGCCCGCTCGAAGTGCTCCGCCGCCTGCGGGTACCGGACCTGCTGGAGGTCGATCTCGCCGAGCCGGCACAGCGCCATCAGCTCATCGCCGGCGTCTGCGCAGGCCTGCGCCGCCAGCCGGGCGCGGTCGTGCAGCGCGAGTGCCTGCCGGCACTGGGCCCGGACCCGCAGATGGTGGTGCAGGGTCGCGGACAGGTGCCGGGCGTCGTCCGGGCCGGCCGCCGCGAAGGCCAGCAGGTTGGACAGTTCGATGTCCAACCAGGCGGTCGCGCCCGCGTGGTCGGTGAAGGCCGGGCTGGGACGCCGCGCGCCGCGGACTCCCGGCCGGCGCGCGGCGTCGAACGGGTAGGCCACGTCCATGGCCACGCAGGCGGTGTCGACGTAGTGGTCGGACAGGCGGGTCAGCGCCGCCTGCCGGTCCTCCGCACTGTCCACATGAGACGATGTGGCCGCGGCGTGTGCGCGGATCAGGTCGTGGAACCGGTACCGGCCCGGGACCGGCTCGGTGAGCAGATGTGCGTCGATCAGGTTGTCCAGCAGGTCGCCGGCATCCTGGACGGGCAGGTCGGCGAGTGCGGCCGCGGCCCAGGTGTCCAGTTCCGGCCCGGGATGCAGGCCGAGCAGCCGGTAGACGCGGCGGGCCGGGGCGGACAGGTGGTGGTAGGACAGGTCGATCGCGGCCGAGACGGACAGTCCGCCCGCGGACAGTTCGGTCAGCCGGTGCCGCTGGTCGTGCAGCCGGTCGGCAAGGTGTTCGGCGCTCCAGTTCTGCCGGGCCCGCAGTCGGGCCGCGGCGATCCGGATCGCCAGGGGTAATCGGCCGCACAGGTCGACGATCCTGGTGAGCAGGTCGGACTCCGTCGACCGCAGCCGGGCCTCGCCCGCGGTGCGGACGAACAGTTCGAGCGCCTCGGCGGAGGGCAGCGCGGACAGGGTCAGCGGCTCGGCGTCGGAGATCGTCAGCCGGACCCGGCTGGTGATCAGCACCAGGCAGGTGGGCGCGCCGGGCAGCAGCGGCCGCACCTGCTCCTCGGTCGCCGCATTGTCCAGCACGATCAGCACCCGCTTGGTGGCCAGGCGGGTGCGATACAGGGCGGCCCGGGCCTCGAGGGCGTGCGGAATCTGCTCGCCGGACAGGCCGAGACCACGCAACATGCAGTCCAGCGCGTCGGCCGGCGCGATCGGCGAGACGCCGTCGGTGAACCCCTGCAGGTCGACGAACAGCTGCCCGTCGACGAACAGGTCGGCCAACCGGTGCGCGGCGTGCACGGCCAGCGCGGTCTTGCCGATCCCGGCCATTCCGTCGATCGCATTGATCATCAACGCCTGCGGCCGGTCGTCGGCGATCGTGAGCAGGCGGGTCAGCTCGGCCTGCCGGCCGACGAAGCTCCTGATGTCCGCCGGAAGCTGGCGCGGAACGGGGATCGCGTAGGGGTATGCCGGCCGCACCGGCGCCGCCAGGTCGGGATGGCTGGTCAGGATCTGCTGGTGCAGCCGGCGCAACGGTTGTCCCGGTTCCACACCGAGCTCCCGAACCAGATGCCGGCGCAGGTCCCGGTAGGCGCGCAGCGCCTCGGCCTGCCGGCCGGACCGGTACAGCGCGAGCATCCACATGGCCCACAACGGTTCCCGCAGCGGTTGCGTGGTCACCAGCTCGAGCAGCTCGGCGAGGACGTCCTCGTGGTGCCCGAGGGCGAGCTGGGCCTCGAGCCAGGACTCCTGCGCGAGGAACCGGCGCTCCTCCAACCGGATCAGTTCGGTCCGCAGTCCGGCGTCGAGCACGACGTCCTCGAATGGCCGGCCCCGCCACAGCCCGAGCGCGTGTCGCAACCGGTCCGCCGCCGTCTCGGGCGCTCCGGCGGCCAGCGCCCGCCGGCCCTCGGTCACGAGATCGTCGAAGGCGAGTAGGTCCAGATCGCCCGGCGCACAGTACAACTGGTACCCACCGGGCACGGTGCCCAGCCGCGGGAGGCCGGAACGACCGGCGAGCCCCAGGGACCGCCGCAGCGCCGAAACATACGTGCGCAGCGCGACCGGCGCAGTCCGCGGTGGACCGTCCGGCCACAATGCATCGACCAATCGGCCGATGTCCACCGGCTGGTTGGCATTTAGCAGCAGCACCGCGAGCAGGTTCCGCTGCTTGGCAGCGGCCAACCGGCACGGACCATCGAGGGAGCGCACCTCGAGCGTGCCGAGCACTCGAAACCGCACACGTCACCCCCGTCCCCACTCCGCCGGCCATCGGCCGAACCTCCGCGCGCGACCATATCAAGGCACACCAGGTCAAGCCCGGCGAAACAGAATCCGGGGACGGCGATTCGCCGGACCGGCGTTTCTGTCCACTTTGGACAAGAGCTGCCGGCTGGCTCGGGCATCCGGCGTGCCCGGCAGCCGCGCGCACCGTTGCCGGAGCACGCGGTGCGCTACCTTGACGCACATGGGTAGCGCAGGCTCGACCGGCGACCGGGAGGCGGTGTGGAGCCGGTGGCGGCGACCGTTGCCAACGCGGGCGCAGCGGCGTGTCGACGTCTGGATCGCGCTCGCGACGATGGCCGGCGCGATGGTGATGACCGTGCTCGTCAACAGCCTTGGCGCGTTCGCCTGGGACGATGCTCCGGCACTGGCCGAGCAGCTCGCGTGGGTGGTGGCGTTGACCGCTCCGCTGGTCGTGCGGCGCCGGTATCCACTCGCCGTGCTGATCGTGATCAGCGCGCTGTTCATCGGTGCGCAGGTGCGCCACGTTGGCGACAACACCGTGCAGGCGGTCGTTCTCTTCCTTGCGATCTATACGGCCGGCGGCTGGATCGGCAACCGGGTCGTCGCCAGGTGGGCGCGGATCGCCGTGATCGCGGTGATGCTCGGTTGGCTCGGGATCGCGGTCGTGCGCGCCATGGCCGAGCCGACCCCGCCGTTCGCGGACGCGGCCGGGCCACTGGATCCGGTCCTGGCCTTCGTGCTGTATCCCATCGTGATCAACCTGGTGTTCCTGCTCAGTGCGTACTTCTTCGGCAACATGGCCTGGCTTTCGGCGCGCCGGCAGGCCGAGCTGGAACGCCGCGCCGAGCAGTTGCGGGAATCGCAGGAGCAGAACCTGCGGGGCGCGGTGGTCGCCGAACGGGTGCGCATCGCACGGGATCTGCACGACGTGGTCGCCCATCACGTGTCGGTGATGGGCATTCAGGCGGCCGCCGCCCGGCGGGTGCTCGACACCGACCCCGAGCTCGCCCGCGACGCGCTGCGCACCGTCGAACAGACCGCCCGCTCGGCGATCGGCGAACTGCGCGACCTGCTCGGCGTGCTGCGCGCCGAGGACGCGGACGTGCCGGCCGAGGCGCACCTGTCCTCGCCGGGGCTCGACCAGCTGACCGAACTGGTGACCGCCGCCCGATCGGCCGGTCTCGAGGTGGATCACGGCGTCTACGGCGACCCGCGGCCGCTGCCGCAGGGTGTCGCGCTGTCGGCCTACCGGGTCGTGCAAGAGGCGCTGACCAACATCGTCAAGCACTCCGACGCACGCCGGGCCGACGTTCGCTTGCGGTACTTGGAAAACGCGCTCGAAGTCGAGGTCACCGACGACGGCCGGGGCGCGGCGGCCCGCCGCCCCAACGGCAGCGGGCTGGGGCTGCTGGGGATGCGGGAACGGGTCGCGGTCCACGGTGGCGTGCTCGAGGCCGGTCCGCGGCGGGACAACGGCTTCCGGGTCCGCGCCAGCCTGCCGACCGCCGCGCGAAGCTCCACCGAGGACGGTGCAGGCACGTGACGCTGCGGGTGGTGCTTGCCGACGACCAGGATCTGGTCCGGGCCGGCTTCCGCGTGATCCTCGGGGCGGAGGACGGCATCGAAGTCGTCGGGGAGGCCGGCGACGGCCTCGCGGCGGTGGACCTGGTCAGCCGCCTCGCCCCGGACGTGGTGTTGATGGACGTCCAGATGCCCGGCATCGACGGGCTGGAGGCCACCCGCCGCATCCTCGGTTCCGGCGGCCCGGTCAGGGTCGTGATCCTCACGACGTTCGACCGCGAGGACTACCTGTTCGAGGCGCTGCGCGCCGGCGCGAGCGGGTTCCTGCTGAAAAACGCCTCGCCGGAAGACCTCGTGGAGTCCGTCCGGGTCGTCGCACGCGGGGACGCGCTGCTGTCCCCGGAAGTCACCCGCCGGGTCATCGCCCGGTTCTCCGCGGTGGCCGGCTCCCATCCGGCCGGGGCCGTGCCGGGACGTCGCCCGGCCGAGCTGACCGACCGCGAGTTCGAGGTGCTGGTGCTGCTGGCCCGCGGCGCCAGCAACGCCGAGATCGCCAAGGAACTGGTCCTCGGCGAGGCGACGGTGAAGACCCACGTGTCCCGGATCCTGACCAAGCTGGGTCTGCGCGATCGCACGCACGCCGTCGTGTACGCCTACGAACGCGGGATCATCGCGCCGGGCCGCACCGGGTAGATCGCGCGGCGGACCCGCGAATCGATCGCTGGCCGGACGACGGCCGCGCGCCCGCCGCCTACTGTCGTGGGCATGTTGACCGTGACGGAGCTGAGCCGGAACTTCGGCGACCACAAGGCCCTTGACCGGGTGTCGTTCGAAGTGCGGCCCGGCCGGATGACCGGGTTCATCGGCGCCAACGGATCGGGCAAGACGACCACGATGCGGATCATCCTCGGCGTTCTCGCCGCGCACGGCGGCACGGTGACCTGGCACGGCGCGCCGGTCAGCCAGGCGCTGCGGCAGCGGTTCGGGTACATGCCCGAGGAGCGCGGCCTGTACCCGAAGGCGAAGGTGGCCGAGCAGATCACCTGGCTGGGCCGGCTGCACGGGCTGGACCACGCCACGGCGCGGGACAACACCCGGCGGCTGCTCGAGCAGTTGGACCTTTCCGAGCGGGCCGACGACAAGCTCGAGGAGTTGTCGCTCGGCAACCAGCAGCGCGCGCAGATCGCCGCCGCGCTGGTGCACGACCCGGCGATGCTGATCCTCGATGAGCCGTTCTCCGGGCTGGACCCGATTGCCATCGAAACCGTGCTCGGCGTGCTGCGTGCGCGGGCCGCCGGCGGTGTTCCGGTGCTGTTCTCCAGCCACCAACTCGGTCTGGTCGAACGGCTCTGCGACGACGTGGTGATCATCTCCGGCGGTGTGGTCAAGGCCAGCGGCGGGCGCGAGGAACTGCGGGCGAAGTACGGGGGCAAGCGATTCGAACTGATCGTCGACGCCGACGCCGGCTGGCTGCGTGATCTTCCCGAGGTCCGGATCGTCGACCTGGACGGTCCACGGGCGGTGTTCGAGCCCACCGGCAACGGGAGAACGGACCAACTGGTGTTGCAGGCCGCCATCGAACGGGGCGCGGTGCGCAGCTTCACCCCGGTCGTCCCGTCCCTGACCGAGATCTTCAAGGAGGCGATCTGATGACCGTCACGACACCACCGGTCCAGCCCACGGAGATCCCACCGGTCACCGGAACCTCGTTCGTGTCCTCGACCCGGCTGGTCGCCGAGCGCGAGGTCCTGACCATCCTCCGGCTCAAGTCGTTCTGGATCGGCCTTGCCGTGATCCTGGCCGGGTTGTTCGCCCTGATCATCCTGCCCGGGGTGATCGGCGGCGGGCCGCCGAGCGTGGCCGCCGTCGGCCCGGCGGCGGCCCGGGTGCTGACCGGGACGGACCTTGAGGTGCGGCAGGTCGCCGACGTCGCCGCCGCCGAGGAACTGGTCCGCTCCGAGGAGGTGGACGCGGCCGTGGTGCCGGACACCACCGGCCAGTCGGTCACCGGCGTGCGCGTGGTGGCGTTGACCGACCCACCCGAGGACGTCGTCGTCGCGCTGGCCACCACGCCACCGGTCGATCTACTTGACCCGTCCGAGACCCCCTCCGACCAACGCCAGCTCGTGATCATGGTCTTCGCGCTGGTGTTCCTGATGTTCGGCATGGGCGGCATGACGATCGCGCAGAGCACGGTCACCGAGAAGCAGACCCGGATCGTGGAGATCCTGGTCTCGACGGTCCCGGTGCGAGCCCTGCTCAGCGGCAAGATCGTCGGCCACACCCTGCTCACCCTTGGTCAAGTGGTCATCCTTGCCGTGGCCGCGCCGATCGCGCTGCGCCTAGGTGGACAGTCGGACTTGCTGGCCGCCATCGCCCCCGCGCTCGGCTGGTTCATACCATTCCTCATCCTGGGCTTCGTCCTGCTCGCCGCGATGTGGGCGGTCACCGGCGCCATGGTCAGCCGCCAGGAGGATCTCGGCTCCGCCATCGGCCCGCTCATGCTGCTGGTGATGGGCCCCTACTTCGCCGTGATGTTCTTCAACGACAACGCGAACGTGATGACCGTCCTGTCGTACCTGCCGTTCTCCTCCCCCATCGCGATGCCGGTCCAACTGTTCACCGGCAACGCCCAGACCTGGCAAGCCCTCACCGCACTCACCCTGCTGGCCGCCTCGGCCGTCCTGGCCATCCTCCTGGCCAGCCGCCTCTACTCCGGCGCGCTCCTCCAAACCCGCGGCAAAGTCAGCCTCGCCAACGCCTGGACCAACGCAGACTGACCCCCCGGGCTCCGGATACAACGCGTGCGGCACGTCCTGCGGATGCTCGGTCCGCCACTCGGACAGCTCACCCATCTCCACCCCGAACTGATGAAGGTGGTCCGGCACACCGTCCACATGGTGTGGTGGCTGGACGATGATGTCCTTCCAGTCCGGAAGCAGAAACGTCCCCGGCGGGAACACGGCCAGCAGCTCCTTGTACTCCGCCGGAAGCCCCAGCCCAAGATCCCGCTCCACCACGTCCCACGCAGGCTCCACACAGGACCGCCCCGACCACCCCACGATCCGGGCCAACTCCCCAACGCTACCCACCGGCCGCCGCCTGGTTGCCCGGAGCACCCGCCAGATCCTGAAGGGTCCGGTACCCGGGTTGCCCCACCACCGAGGGAATGATCTCGCTGGGCAACTCACCCTTCACCAGCGCGATCAGGAACTCCACCGCACCCACGTCGTACTGCTCCCAACGCTCGAGCGAGGTGTCCGTCAAGACGACCGGCCAATCATTGGGATCACCTCGGTCTCCCGGACCATTCGGCCGAGCGCGTCGACCTGCCTTGTCACGGTTACTCCGAGCGGGTTGGTGCGGGATACCACGTTGCCGGCCGGGTCGTATCCGGTCCTGCTGGTGCGCAACACCTGACCATTGGTGTCCATAGAGGACATCGTGACGGCCCGGCCGGCCAGGTCGTACTCGATCCTGGTGCCCAGACCGAGCGGGTCGGTCAGCCGGGTGGTCCGGCCGGCGAGATCGTAGCCGACGGTCGACTTCTTCCCCAATGGGTCCGTTGTGGACACTCGCTCGCCCACCCCGTTGTAGGTGAACCTGGTCTCGGCCCCGTCCGGGGTCCGGACCGAGCTGACCGTGCCGGAGTCGTTGTAGGCCGTCGTGGTGGTCAGGGTGCGGCCCGGCGTCGGGTACCGCTCGACGATGGTCGAGGTGACCTGCCGGCCGAGATCGTCATAGGTCGCCGTCGTCGCTGCCCCAGTCGCTCCGGTCGCGGCCAGCAGCTCGCCCACCGCGTCGTAGCGGAACGTCGACACGCCGGCCGGATCCGAGCCGACGGCCGGATCGGTGCGCCGGGTGAGGTTGCCCAGCACGTCGTAGCCGAACGTTGTGGTTGCCCCGGCGGCGTCGGTCACCGACGAGACCCGGCCCAGCTTGTCGTAGCCGGTGTGCCGTTACGCACCGTGTGCCGGGTCATCCGGCCATCGGGTCATAGCCGATGTCGGTCGTCTCGGTGGTCGTGCCGCTGCCGTCGGTGCGCCGCACGGTGACCGGGTTGTCCAGCGTGTCATAGGTGTACGTGGTGGTCCGGGCGGTCCCGGCGGGGTCGGAGACCACCCGGGACAGGTTGCCGGCCGCGTCCCAGGTCCGCTCGGTCACCACACCGGCCTCCTCGACCCGGGTGACGTTGCCCTGCCCGTCGTATCCGTACGTGGCGAGCGGGATGTCCCGGGTCGTGCCGTTCGGGTTTCGGAACCCGACCTGGGTCGTGCCGGCGAGCAGGCCGCCGTCGAAGTAGCGGAACGCGGTGGTCCGGCCCATCGCGTCGGCGATGGTGGCGAGCCGGTCGGCCGGGTCGTAGGCGCGCGACCCGAGCCTGCGGCTATCTCCGCGCGGCGACGAGGAACATCGGCACCGCGACGAAGATCCGGTTCGTGCGGGCACGCTCGGCCTGCTCGGCCAGCCAACTCTGCTCATCGGTGATCCGGTGCAGCACGGCGAGCGCGGTGTCGTCGGTGAACACGCCGGTGTGCACCTCGACGACCGGGTCGGTGAACCCCGCGTCGAGCAGTAGGTTGCGGTACTTGCGGCCGGCGTGCGGCGACGGTAGCGAGTCCGCCTTCGCCTGGACCAGCCCGCGGGTGGTCCGCGGGTCGTCGGAGTCGATGACGATCGTGTCCCAGTCCTGGCCGAGCAGCACGGCCCGGCCACCCGGCGCGAGCACCCGGCGGGCCTCGGCCACGGCTCGGGCCGGATCCGCCAGCGCGTGCAACACCTTGTCCGCGCGGTAGCCGGAAACCGACCCGCTGTGCAGCGGCAGCTCGCAGGCGTCGCCGACCTGGAACTCCCCGGCCGGCCAGCGCTGCCGGGCCACGGCGATCATCTCGGGGTCGAGGTCGACACCGACCGCGCGGGCGCCGCGTTCAGCCAGCTCGCCGACCGCGCGACCACCGCCGCAGCCGGCGTCGACCACGGTTCGGCCGGTGAGCTCGCCGAGCAACTCATAGGAACGTAGGCGCAACCCGACGGCAAAGGGCTGCGCGTCGACGGCATCGAGGACAGCAAGCAAACTGGACATACCCGCCATGCTCAGACTTAATGCCGACATGAAGTCAAGCCCGATGACGATCGGCCAGGTGGCCGACCACTTCGGTCTGCCGGCACACGTGCTGCGGCACTGGGAATCGGTGGGCCTGCTCTGCCCTGCCCGCGTCGAAGGCGGCCGCCGCCGCTACACCCGCGACGACCTGTTCCGGGTGGCCTCGATCGTGCGCGCGAAGCAGGCCGGGCTGCCGCTGCCGGACATCCGAGCGTTCCTCACCGCGGGCGACCCCGCCGCCCGCAAAGACGTACTGCGCCGCCACCACCACGCCCTGCAGGCCAGGATGGCCGCGCTGCGCTCGGCGCTCGACCTCCTCGAAGCCGGGCTGAACTGCACCCACGAGGACATCGCGACCTGCCCGAACTACCAGGCCCACCTCACAAGACTGGTCGATGATCACAAGCCGGAGTAGACCGTCGCCGCGGCGGCCGACTTCCTGCTCGATCAGGCCGTTGCTCGCGCGGATCATCACCGATGTTTGGTCGCCGCCGGTCCGGGGGACATCGGTTCGGTGAGGCGTTCCGGCTCGTCGCGGCCATCCCCGGTGCTGTTCGCGGCGCTCGGCGCAGTGGTCATCTCGGTCCTGGTCGTGGCCACCTGGCAGGTGTGGAGCAACGACAACGCGCTCAGTGAGCGCGGCCAGCAGGCCTCCGGCCGGGTGGTGAAGGTGACCACCGGCAAGAACTCCCGGGTGCATGTCGAGTTCCGCACGGCGGACGGGCGCCAGGTGCGCTCGACGATCGGCCAGGGCGACGAGGCTCCCGGTCCGCGGGCCAAGGCCGGCGATCTGGTTGCGATCATCTACGATCCGCTGCACCCGGAGGACGACCTGCGCGACGCCCGGGCCCCGGAAAACCACAAGGTCGCGTCTCTGCTGCTCGGGGCGACGGTGCTGGCGGTGGTGGCGATTCCGGCCGCCACCTGGGCCGGGATCCGGGCGCGCCGACGAGAACGATCCGCCACGCCGGCCGACCAGCACTGAGGAAGCTCTCGTAGCGCGCGGATCAGAAGGGGTCAGGATTCGGCGATGACGGCTGCGAACGCGCCGAGCATCAGGTAGACGATGCCGCTGAAACGGTCCAGGACGCGGCGGCTTCGCGCGGTGTGGCGTAGCCGGCCGGCCAGCGTGCTGGACAGCAGTGCGTAGGTTCCGTCGCTGATCACGCCGAGTACGAGGAAGCCCGCGCAGAAGAACGCGACCTGCACCGCGACTGAGCCGTGGGACGGGTCGATGAACTGCGGCAGGAGCGCGGCGAAGAAGATCAGCGTCTTGGGGTTGAGGATGCTGACCACCACCGCCTGACGGAATATGCGCGCCAGGGACACCGTCGGTGGCTCGCTGTCCGCCTCACCCTGCTTTCTCAGGGACCACAACTTCTGGACACCCAACCAGATCAGATAGGCGGCGCCGAGATACCTGATGATGTGGAAGGCGGTCGACGAGGCGGTCAGCAGCGCGGACAACCCCAACGCGGTGGCGAGCATGTAGGGAATCGTGCCCACGTGCATACCGAGGACGGAGATCAAACCGGCCGCGCGGCCCTGGGCAACGCTTCTGGTCACGATGTAGAGCACCGACGGGCCGGGGATGAGGAACAGCGTCGCGGTCACCGCGAGGAACAGGAGAATGGTCGAGGTGCTCGGCACGCGGTGCGCTCCCTCAACGCCAGTTGATCGGCCGGTCCGGCCAGGCCGGCCGGAACGACAACTCGACGGCCCACATGTCGTCCGGCACCATCTTGGCGAGCCGGGTGCCGTACACCGACGGGTCGGGGCGCAGCTGGAACCTCGGATCCCAGTCGTCCTCGTACGGGCCCGCGTACCGGCTCAGGATGCGCCGGCCGCGCTCGACGTCGAAGTCGACCACGTAGGCCTTGCCGTGCGCGATGACCTGCCGGGTCTCCCCGGTGTCCAGGTCGCAGGTGTCGATCACCAGCTCGAAGTTGGGATCGGCGCGGAGTCGCTCGTCCAAAATGGACCATGCACCGGTGAGCTTCCAGAAGCACTCCTCCTCCCAGACGTACCAGAACGGGCGGATCACGGGCCCGGCGAGCGCGATCCGGCCGACCAGCGGCCGGGCCAGGAACTTCGCCACGTCGAACGGGGCCCCGACGAGCGGCCCGAAGGTGCCGTCGCGCCGTGTGAAGTGGAACCGTCTGGCCTTGATGTCTTGACGCTGCTTGAGTTCCTCGACGGCCTCGGCGAACTCCGCCGCCGGTGCGGCGCGGGACTCAGGCATGCGCCGGCACCTCCTCCGCGGTCGCCTCGTAGACGCACCGGAAGCCGACCTCGTTGTGCCGGTCGGTCAACAGGTCCTTGCCGCGATAGAACGTCGTGAGGCACACCGGCGGCGAGGTCCAGGTACCGCCGCGCAGCACGTGGAACGCCTCCGGCCGGTTCATGAACTCCGGGCCGCGCCTGCCCTTGAAGAACGGGGCCATGTCCTTGCGAGTGAAGAAGTTGCTGCGCGTGAGCTCCCAGACGTTGCCGGCCATGTTCCGCGCACCGTACGGGCTGGCCCCGGCCGGCAACGCGTCCGCGGCCAGGACGGGATTCCGTGGCCACTCCAGCGTGGTGCGCACCAGCAACTCCTCGAGCTCGCTCAGGTCGCGCAACTCCTCGCGGTCGTAGGCGGACAGCACCGACTGCGCCTTGTCCCGGTCCCACTCGTTGCCCCACGGATAGGTCCGGCCGTCCGTCCCGCGGGCCGCCTTTTCCCACTCGTCCTCGGACGGCAGCCGCCCGCCGGCCCACCGGGCGAAGGCCCACGCGTCGTACCAGTCGACGCCGACGACCGGGAACGACGGGTCGTTGAACCGGGGATCCCGCCAGTGCGTCGGGGTGTAGTCCTTGCCCGGCGGCTCGTCCGGATGCGCGAACTCGGTGCTCCCCATGGCGTCGGCGAGGAACTCGGCGTACCGGGCATTGGTCACCGTGGTCCGGTCGATGTGGAACGCGGGCAGCTCGACGACCCGCAGCGGGTTGTCCGAACTGTCCATTTGAAATGGTCCGACCTCATGGACGTTGGCGCCGGCGATGAACGGGCCGGCCGGCACCAGGACGGCGTCCCGCAGATCACGGGGCCGGCGAGCAGCCGCGACCGCGGCGTGCTTGTCCGCGAAATGCCGATCCTCCAGTTTCCTGAGCTCGTCCGGGTCACGGGAGCCGAAATAGTTCCACAATGCCCGTTTTGCGAATGCCGCGCCGCAGCCAACCGGTTTCCGGGAGTAGCCCGGTTTGCTGAAGTTGCTCGGCCAGCCGGAAATTCTGATCATATGTTCGACCGCCTCCGGCAGCCGGTGCTCCCCGGCCGCGCGAATGGCGGTGAACGCCACCCAGTCCACGTCGTCGTGCGTCGCCGAACAGATCGCCGCCCGCGCCGCCGCGGACCCGGTGAACCGGTCGGCGAGCGTCTGCACCGCGATCCGCCGCACGTTCCAGTCCGCGTGCCCGACCGCCAGCTCGCACAGTTCCTCGACCAGCTCGTCCGACTCGGTGCGCTGGCCGAAAGCCTTCTCAAGGGCACGCAACCGATCCACGTACCCCCGGTCGTCAAGAACCGCCAGGGCCGACGGTTCCAGCAGGTCATCGAACACATGAACTCCCGTATAATCGCCGGCAAGGGCGCCGGGTGGCGATCCGACCGCCACCCGGCCCTGTCTTGCGTTACCTACCTCTGGACCATCACCACTTGGTGGCGGCCTCACCCGCCGAGCGGGACTCGATGAACTCCTCGTTGGTCATGGCTATCCTCCCTTCTACCTCCGTACTTGGTGGCCGCGGATTCGCGGCGCGCGGCGTACCGGCAAGGCTGAATCTGGGACTGAACAGCAGTGAGACACTGTCAACAATGGACATCTCAATGGATTAACAAGGCCCCAGAACAAGTCCCCCATCGGGTCAAGCAACATCAGAACGCGGCCAACACTATCTATGCTTCAGGCGAGACACAAGGGCCCATGTGGGGGATGATCGACAGTTCCCCGTCGTGACTGACCGACCAACAATGGGCATCATGTTACGCCGATCGGGTGATCAGATAATTGATAATAGCTGCCCACGCGCAGGGCCATCCAACCATTCCTGATGGCGTAGGTGTTGTGGTGGCTCGGCGGCATTACCTAGGTGTGAATCCACCGGTGAATGCTCGTCCGGGTCGGTGCGCTGCTCCGGAAAGTGCCCTTCCGACCTGCGGTGCTGAGGGCTGCTGAAGCTCCCCTGTCGCGTGGGTCGGCAGGCACTTTCGGTGAGGTTGTTTCCTAGGTGATCGCGGGCGACGGTGCGGTTCGATAATGCGGTGTGGCCGAAACCGGCCACGTGCCCACGATTTCCTAATCGCCCCACTTGGCCGGCACGGTAGGTGTCGGTCTGTCTGGCTGGGGCGGTGCAGCACACTGGTGTCGTGGACCTTTCCGTCGATCTACCCGAGCTGCCGGTGCGGGCGGTGTTGGGTGAGGTCCTGGCCGCGCTTGCCGAGCCCGGTGCCGCGGTGTTGGTCGCGGCGCCGGGCGCGGGCAAGACGACGGTGGTTCCGCTGGCCATGGCGGCCGGTATGTCCGGTCGGATCGTGGTCGCCGAGCCACGCCGGCTGGCCGCCAGGGCCGCCGCGGCCCGGATGGCCGAACTGCTGGGCGAGCCGGTGGGTGCCACCGTGGGCTACGCGGTGCGCGGCGATCGGCGGGTCTCCAAGGCCACCCGGATCGAGGTGGTCACCTCCGGGCTGTTGGTCCGCCGGTTGCAATCCGATCCGGAACTGTCCGGCACGGACGCGGTGCTGCTCGACGAGTGCCACGAACGGCATCTGGACGCCGACCTGTTGCTGACCCTGCTGCTGGACGTGCGTGCGGGACTGCGCCCGGACCTGCGCCTGCTGGCCACATCGGCGACCGTGGCCACCGACCGGCTCGCCGCGTTGCTCGGCGAAGCCACCCCGGTGTTGCGCGCCGACGTGCGGGCCTACCCGGTCGAGGTGACCTACACACCGCCGGCCCGAACCGAACGCATCGAGGGCTGCGTGGCCCGCACCGTCCACAGAGCACTGTCCGAAACGGACGGTGATGTGCTGGTCTTCCTGCCCGGTGTCGCGGAGATCCACCGGGTCACGGCGCTACTCGGCGGCCTGACCGTGCTGCCGCTGCACGGACGGCTGCCGGCCGCGCGGCAGGACGCGGCACTGCGGCCGGGCGCCGGGCCTCGGGTGGTGCTGGCCACCGCGGTCGCCGAGTCCAGCCTGACCGTCCCGGGGGTCCGCGCGGTCGTGGACGCCGGCCTCGCCCGGGTGGCCCGGATGGACCACCGCCGGGGCCTGACCGGGCTGATCACCACCAGGGTGTCGGCGGCCGTCGCCGAGCAGCGCGCCGGGCGCGCCGGCCGGCAGGCACCGGGCCGGGTCTACCGGTGCTGGCCCGAGCACGAGCACGCCACCCTGCCCCGGTATCCGGAACCGGAGATCAGGACCACCGACCTGACCAGGCTCGCACTGGAACTGGCCTGCTGGGGCACACCCGACGGCGCGAGCCTGGCCTGGTGGGACCCGCCACCTGCCGGCCCACTGGCCGCCGGCCGGGAGGTGCTCACCGCGCTTGGCGCCCTGGACCCCGCCGGCAAGATCACCGAACGCGGCCGGCGCATCGCCGGGGTCGGCCTGCACCCGCGGCTGGCCAGAGCCCTGCTCGACGGCGCGGACGCGATCGGCGCCCGGCCCGCGGCCGAAGTGGTGGCCCTGCTCGACGACGACACCCTGGCCACCGGCACCGATCTCGAGGCCGCGGTGCGACGGTTGCGGGCCGACGACCACAGCGACGCCGCCCGCCGCTGGCGACGCGAGGTGCGCAGACTCTCCGCACTGGTCGCCGACCGACCCGGCACCGAACGGCCCGACCCGGCCCTGGTCGTGGCGTTGGCCCACCCGGAACGCCTCGCCCGGCGGCGCGCCACCGGATCACGCGTGTACCTGATGGCCGGCGGCACCGCGGCCGAAACCGACGCCAGCACCGACGCCGAGTGGCTCGCGGTGGCCAGCGTCGACCGCGATCCCGCCCGCGTCCACGGCAAAATCCGGCTGGCCGCCCGGGCCGACCGGCAACTGGCGCAGCGGGCCGCCCCCGCCCTGCTCTCCACCGCCGACGAAGTGCTGTGGGCCGACGGCGACATCCTCGCCCGCAGGGTCGACCGACTCGGCGCCATCGTGCTGCACGAACGACAACTGACCCAACCCGACCGCGCCGACCTGCACCGCGCGCTCCTCGCCGGACTCCGCCGGGAAGGCCTGGGCCTGCTGCGTTGGACCACCAGCGCGACCCGTCTGCGGCAACGGCTGGCGTTCCTGCACCGAACCCTCGGCCCACCATGGCCACCGGTCGACGACCAGACCCTGCTGGAAACCCTGGACACCTGGCTCGGACCCGACCTGGCCACCGCACGCCGCCGCGCCGACCTGCAACGCATCGCCACCCACGACGCGATCTCCCGGCTGCGGCCCTGGCCGGCCGCCACCCGACTCGACGAACTGGCCCCCGACCGGCTCACCGTGCCCTCCGGCGCACACCTCCGCATCGACTACTCGACCAACCCACCCATCCTGCCGATCAAGGTGCAGGAAGCCTTCGGCTGGACCAACACCCCCACCATCGCCGACGGCCAGGTTCCCCTCCTGCTGCACCTGCTCTCCCCCGCCGGCCGACCCGTCGCCGTCACCAGCGACCTCGAATCCTTCTGGCAAAACGGATACCCACAGGTACGCACCGAACTACGCGGCCGCTACCCCAAACACCCCTGGCCCATCGACCCAACCACCCCGGCGAATAAGCAGTGACCACCGGAAACCTCCGCGACGCGGCCTGCTCGCAGCGCGTTCGGCGAACACGACCACGGTTTCCGAGTCGAGGGCGACACGCCGAATCAGGGAGTTGGCCGAATTCGAGGCGACCCTTCGGCCGGGTCTCCAGAATGACGGCCTGCAAACCGGCCAGGTGTACGATCGTCGGGTCGAGGACCGCCTCAGCAGCCAGCTGAATACCTCGCAGCCCCGGCAGGTCCCGAAGAAAGTCAATCGGAAACGGGCCGCCCTCACCATACGGCTCGTAGATTACCGGATATCCGGATGCCCGGGCGGTGTGGGCCGCGTAGGGTCGTTGCCTTGTGGGGAGGTTGGTCACGCTCGCGTTGGTGGATTCCCGAGGCGGGCCAAGGGGAGTGCTTTCGCCGTATGCGGTGGAGTTGCCGTGGTGGCAGGAGGTCTGGGACGTGGTGGCCGGCGCCCGCCAGGTCCACGGCATCGATGTGGTCGTTCTGCGGCTGCTGAAAGCCGACCGGTCGCGGCCGCCCGGGGGCGCGGTGACCTACCTCGCCGAGTACGACGGGCGGCTGCCGGCGGGTTGCTCACGCACGGTCGCGGACGGAACCGGTTGGACGGCACCGGATCCGCTGCGCATGCCGTGGGCGAGTCCAGGTGGTCCGGCGGCCGGTCTGGCGTGGGCGCACCGGATGCTCGGTGGGATCGGCGCGGCGGATCAGCAACGGACCTGGAACCTGTCGTCGATCTGGCGGCTCGAGGGCGCGTGGCTCAAGGAGGTGCCGCCGTTCTTCGGCCACGAACCGGCCGTGCTCACGTGGTTGAACACCCGAATGCCGGGCGTGGCCCCGCGGCTGCTCGGTGCCGACGGCGCGCGGATGCTGCTCGAGGACGTCCCCGGGACCGATCGGTACGACGCCGGACTCGACGAGACCGTGGCCATGCTCGACGACCTGCTCCCGGTACAGGTCGCGGCGGCCGGCCACCTCACCGAACTGCTCGCGATGGGCGTACCGGACCGCCGCGCCGAACCGTTCACCCACGCCGCACGGACGGTCGTCGAGCACTGGACACCCGAGCTGAGGCCGGATCTGCGGGCGTCACTGGCCCGGTTGGTCGACCGGATGCCCACCCGGTTCGCCGCCCTTGCCGCATGTGGAATACCGAACACGTTGGTGCACGGCGACTTCCACCGCGGCAACGTGCGCTCCGACGGTGGCACCCGGGCGATCCTGGACTGGGGTGACAGCACCATCGGCCACCCCGCCGCCGACGTGCTCACCCTGGCCAACCGAGCGCCACCCGAGTACCGGCAGGTGCTGCTCGACCACTGGTGCGCACACTGGCGATCGGAGCTGCCGGCAAGCCGGCCCGAAGAAGCTCTCGAACTGATGCGACCACTGGACGCACTGCGCGGCGCGATCATCTACCACGGCTTCCTCACCGCTATCGAACGCTCCGAACATCCCTACCACGCGGCCGATCCGCTGCGCTGCCTGCACGAGGCCTGCGACCCTCGGTGAGGGCGAAGACCTCATCGAAAACATTTGAACCAATTGGCGGGCATCCAGTTCATCCCGGTCGGACCGGCCGTATTCAAATGGTCACTTGCCGTTAATGGACTAACCTTGAAAGAATCTTGAATCTCACCTTGAGGCCGTCCTCACCTCTGTGGTTTACTCACGGTGACGGATCGGGCGGCACAGGGGGGATCAGACGATCACCGCCGAATTCCGGGCTCTGGGGCCTGTTGAGTTGTGGGTCAGTGGCGAGCGGGTGGACCTCGGCCCGGTGAAACAGCGGAGCGTTTTGGCGGTGCTCATGCTGTCCGTCGGCCAACCCGTATCGGTGGAAACGCTCGTCGACCGCGTCTGGGGTGCGGCACCTCCCGACCAGGCCAGAAACACGCTCTACAGTTACATGGCCCGGCTGCGCGCGGTACTGCGGCGTCAGCTGCCGGGCGTCGACCGCGGGGTTCCACTCCGGCGCATCACCGGCGGATATGTTCTCGACGTCCCGGCCACCACGATCGATTGCCAACGGTTCCGGCACCTGGTTGAGCAGGCACGCGACCGCCAGGCGGCCGACCAGCAGCGGCGATCGCTGCTGCGGGAGGCGCTTCACCAATGGCGGGGCAGACCGTTGGACGGAATCGTCGGGGAATGGGCGGACGGCGCCCGGCATCAGCTCGAGCAGTACCGCATCAATGCTGCCGTGGAATGGTCCGATCTGGAACTGAAAATGGGTGAGCATGGCCTGGTGATCGACCAGCTCAATATGCTGGTGTCCGAATATCCGTTCGCCGAGTCGCTCGTCGGGCAACTCATGCGCGCGCTGCACGCGGTCGGGCGCAGCGCCGAAGCCCTGGAGTGCTACGCCGCGACTCGCCGCCGGATCGTGCGCGAACTGGGCGCCGAACCCGGATCCGGGCTCCGCACCGTTCATCAGGAGATCCTGCGGGCGACCTCGGCTGTTCCGCGGCCGCCCGCACACCGACAGCGCGACGAACCGCTGTGGCGCGGACTGCGACCACACCTCACCCGCCTGATCGGGCGCGAGGACGAGCGCGCCGGGCTGATCCGCCTTCTGGAGCGGAACAGGCTGGTCACCGTGACGGGCGTGGGCGGCTGCGGCAAGACCGCGATCGCGCTGGACGTCGCCCATACCGTGGCGCGGCGACGCCGCATGTCCGGCGTCGCCGTGCCGCTCGCGACGGCCCCGTCGGTGCGGCAGGCCGTGCACACGCTGCGCGCGCTGCTCGGTGGGGCGGACGACGGCCGGGACCCGTTCGTCACGGTCGAACGAATCCTGGGCGGCGGCCCGAGCCTGCTGGTACTCGACAACTGCGAGCACCTCGCGGCCGAGGTCGGCGAGCTCGTGCTGCGACTTCTCGGCAACTGCCCGGATCTCGTCATCCTGACCACGTCCCGGCAGCCGTTGAGCGTGTCGGGCGAGGCCATGTTCACCCTCGAGCCGCTGGCCGTACCGGCACGGGACCGGGCCGCGGACCTGTCCAACCCTGCCGTGGCGATGTTCGTCGAACGGGTCCGGAACTCGGCCCCGTCGGTCACCGTCACCGACCGGGACCTCCAGTACATCGCGGAGATCTGCCGCCGGCTCGACGGACTGCCGCTGGCGCTGGAACTGGTGGCCGCGCGGGCCAGGACCTTCGCCTTCGATGATCTGGTCTACCGGCTGGGCCACAACATGACCCTGCTCTTCCGTACCAGCGCGAGAAATGACTCGCGCCACCGCACGTTGGACGCGACGCTCGACTGGTCGTTCCAGCTGTTGACCGAACCGCAGCGCCGGCTCTTCGCGCGCCTGTCGGTGTTCGTGGACGGGTTCGGAGCACCGGACTCCGAGGTGGTCTGCGGGTTCGCACCACTGGATGGCGACCGGACGGCGGCGACCCTCGCCGCCCTGGTCGACCGCTCGCTGGTGCAACCGTTTGACCAGGACGGTTCGCGGCGGTACCGCCTGCTCGAAGTGATCAGGAACTTCGCGGCAAGGCACCTGACGGACTTCGGCGAGCACGCGCTCACCGCGGCCCGTCACCTTGATCACTGGCTGGCCCGGGCGAACCGGGTCGATCGGCTGCCCCGCTACCACCACCGGGTCGCGGGCCTGCGCGCGATGGAGCCGGACGCGGCGAACCTGCGGCAATGCCTGGAATTCGGCTTCCAGAATGGCCGCGCTCTCGACGCGGCCGAGATCGTCGCCCGGATCTTCGAGTTCTGGCTGCTGCACCCCGGCTACCTCGCCGAGGGCCGCGGCCTGCTCGACCGCGCCCTGTCGGTACCGGGCATCGAGGAGCGGTCCGAGGTGCACGCCCTGCTCCGGTTCCACCGGGCGCTGCTCGTCAAGTTCACCGAGGACGAGCTGCGCGGGCTGCGCCTCATGCAGGAGACGATCGGTGACCTGAGAACCCTTCGGCCCCGGGAGTTCCTGGAGGGAAGGGCCGGGATCCTCAACGCGAAACAGGCTCTGCTCGACCCGTCGGTCCTGTCCGACATCGAGTCGACCGCGGCCGTGGCGCGCCGGTCGGCGGAGGACGACGACGTGCTCACCGTGACCAACGCGGCCGGCATCGCGCTGGCCACGTGGGGCCGGTACGAGCAGGCACTGGCGTTGAGCCTCGACTATGACGGCCGGGGAGTCGACATCGCCCCTCGTCACTGGCCGCGATGTTGACCGTGCGGATCGAGGCGGCGCTCGGCCTCGGTGACCTTGCCGATGCGGCGCGTCTGGTCGACCGCCTCCTCGAACTGCTCGGCGATGTGGCGCACGCCGCCGAGCAGGACAGCCCCCGTCGCGTGATCGCCTTGTTCTACCTCGCCAGCGGGCAGGTGGACACCGCATGCCGCTTCCTCGAGCAGGCGTGGGCGGAGCTGCGGGCCACGTATCCGCCGCTGGCTTCGCGCCTGGTGTATCTGCAGATCCTGCTCGCGGAGGCACAACGGCGCAGTGGCCGGCCGGCGGCGGCCCGGCGGACCCTGTGCGGCGGTTTCACGGCAGCCACCGGCCGTTCCCAGTTCAAGCTCACGTTCACCGGCGTCCTGGAAGCCGCCCTGATCGCCGCCGATCTCGGTGACGAGGCGGCCAGCCAGGAGCTGGCGCTGCGCTGGGACACCCTTCGCCGTGAACTCGGCCTGCCGGTTCCGATCGGCTTCGCCGACGCCGCCGCGCGAACCCTCGGCCTGGACCCGGCGCCACCACCCGGCCCGGCGGCCGGGTGGAACCCCGATGCGCTCTACGCCTGTACCGCGAGTGCCCGGGTCTGGTGCGAGAGGACACAGCCCGAGCCGCACCGGCTCGGCCAACTCGCCCACTAGCGACCTGGCACGTTTCGCGCGTCACCACAGTGGCCCGTCGGATTCGTTCAAGGTTTTTGCACCGCCCCGCCACCAGGCTGTGCCACGGCTGGGCCAGGAACCCGGACCGAGCCGGGGGGAAGCAGATCCTGTGGTCGCGGCCATCCACGAAGGGGGTTTTCAGTGAAACTCGCTCCTGTCCTGTTTGGACGGAACCGGCGGGCGCCCGGTATCGCGGCGATCGTCGCGGCCGTCGTCGGGTCGCTCGTGCTCGCCGGCCCGATCGCGGCGACCGCGGACGACACCGGCGCCACGGCCGGCCAACCGTCGGCCGATGCCGGTGCGGACCCGAGGATCTCGAGACCGGACCCGGCGAAATCGGGCGCGCAGCCGCCGACGGTGGCCGGCGCCAACTGCAGCAACGGCTTCCATTGCCTGTTCTTCTTCGACGTGTTCTCGTCGAAGAAGCAGTACTTCGACTCCGTCGACCACTTCCGAAATGACACGTTCGGCGGCGGCGACGGGTTCGGCGCCGGCCAACCCGTCAACAACAACGCGTGGGCGGCCAGCAACTCCTCCACCGGCAACCGCGAAAGCCACTACTACGACGGGGAGTTCCACTCGGGTTTCCTGTTCTGCGTGAACCCGGGTGCGACCGTCAATTCCCTGCCGAGCAATCTGCGGGAGAGGGCCAGTTCCCTGCGCTTGAGGCCGAGGACTTCGGTCGTATGCCTCAGCAACTGAACCACGACCGTGCCCGTTCCGGCGGCTCGCCGCCGGGACGGCACGTCCGCGCGATCGCGGCCACGCTCGCCGCCGGGCTCACCGCGCTGCTGCTGTCCGGCTCGGCGCCGCACGTCGCCACCGGGCAGGCCGACACCCGCGTCGTCCCGCCCATGTACCGCATGATGTACGTGCCCGACGACCAGGACCGACGGATCTCCGAGGCACGGGAGGTGCTCGTCACCAACTGCATGGCCGCACACGGCCTGAGCTACGCCACCCACGTCGAGGACATCACCGAGGCCGAGGCACTTGCCGCGCTGCAGCCGTTCGGGCTGGAGTCGCTCGACGACCTCACGACCGAGCCGGCGCCGGCCGAGCCCGTCCACAGCGAGGAGTACGCCCGCGTGCTGTTCGGCGATCCCGACCAGCGCATGGTCGCGCGCGGCGAACGGTTGGAGATATCGTCGCCGGGCACCGGCTGCCTGGCCGACGCGGAGTACCGCCTGCTCGGCGACCAGCGACAACGGGCGTCGGAGTTGCGGCTGCGACTCTACGACGGCGAACGCGACGCCAGGGAACGACTCGACCGGGATCCGGCCTTCCTCGCCGCCACCCAGCGCTGGCGGACGTGTGTGAACCGGTTCGGGATCGACGCCGCGAACCCGGGCGACCTGCTGGACAAGCTGCCGGATGACGTCGTTGCGGCCACCGACCCGGCGCTGCGCGCGGACCTGCGGTGCAAACGGGAAACCGGATACCTCGACACGGCCTACGCCCGCTTGGCCGAACTCCAGGACGATTGGCTGACCGCGCACGCGGACCTGACCGGCGAATGGCTGGCACTCAGGCAGCGCCAGGACCACGTGGCCCGCCAGGTGCTCGGACCCCGTTGACCGAACCGGATGCGATCAGGGTCATGGGCGCAGCAGGTAGCCGAGGAGCCTGCGGCGTTGCGCGGCGTTGTCGGGGCGGGGGTTGAACACCGCGTCGAGCAGGGGCAGCACCTGGTCGCGGGCTGCCCGGGTGCGCATGACCCGTTTCCACAGCGCGAGGTTGAGCCGGTAGCGCCAGGCCGGCGTGCCGGCAAGGCGCAGGATGTTGGCGGTGTTGCGGCGGGCCTTGTCCGGCAGCGCGCGCAGGTCGGCCGGCGTGCCGAGCAGTCGCTCGGGCAGCACGTCGAGGCCGTGCTCGGTCATGAAGGCGAAGTCGGTCGGCCAGGCCGCCACCCACAGGTAGTCGACCATCCGGCACCAACCGCGCAGGAACGTGATCTCCAACTCCGGCCACGGCGGGGCGTCGATACCGGTGATCGCGTCGACCACCACGTCCAGACAGCTCTTGTGCGCCTTCCACAAGGCCAGCCGGACCGGCTCCGAATCGGCCGATCCGCCGCCCGCCACCAGGGTGAAGTAGGCGCGCCAGTCGGCCACGCCCCTGGCCAACTCCCTCGGGACGACTCCGCCCACCACGTAACGGAACCGGCGCCCGCCCGGTGGATCGGCCACCGGCAGGTCCGGCACCACTCCGGCGGCCGAGGCACCCAGATACGGCGGCACACACAGCGTGTAGTTGCCATACCCCCACGGCGCGTCCGGATCAATCCATCCGTCCTGCTTGGCGGGATCGCCCAGCCGACCGGTGCGGAACTGCCACTGGTGCTGAAACATCAACCCCCACAACGGGTTGCGCCGGTTGTCCGCGCCGAACCGCTGGCCCGGGTTGGTGTTGCGGATCATCGACCGGTAGGCCGCCATCCGCTGCTGGAACCGGAACGGATCGAACCCGCCGGCCAACTCCCCCGCACCGGCCCAGACCCGGTACAGATCCAGGCCCGCCAACTCCTCAGGATGCGCCACGATCATCGATTCTCCGCACCGCCCCAACCGGACGCCATAGTTCCGGGCGACCGGTTCGGTCACGCACCTGACCTGTCGCATGCGGTGAGAAGCCGGCCGACCCGGTCGGCGTCGTCGGTGCGGTGTTGGGATTGGTAGAGGGTTCGGGCTTGGTGCCAGCTGGCGTGGGCCGCGGTGAGCTGGCCGAGGTGTTGTTGGGTCAGGCCGATGTGTTCGAGGGTCTCGGCTTCGTGGTAGGTGTTGCCGAGTTCGCGGAGCAGGGTGAGTGCCTGGTTGTAGTAGTTCTGGGCCAGGTCGTGGTCGCTGGTGCGGTGTGCGATCTGTCCCAGGTTGTCCAATGTGGACGCTTCGCCGTCGCGGTCATGGTGCTGGCGGAACAGGTCGAGGGCGGCTTCGCAATGGCTGCGGGCCTGGTCGTGGTCGCCGAGCCTGGTGTGGCATCGTCCGGCGAGGTCGAGCGCGCGGGCCTGCCGTGCGGGCATGTCAAGGGTCCGGTACAGGCGCAGGGTGTTCAGCGCATGCTCGAGGGCCTGCCGGTCGTTGCCGTGCTGCGCCAACGCCTGGGCGAGGACGTAATGCGTGTGGGCCTGGGCGCGAAGGTCGTTGGTGGCCTCGGCAAGGCGCAATGCCTGCCGCAGGTGCTGGCGGGCTTCGGCGTGCCGACCCACCCGGGCGCAGGCGTAGCCGAGGCGGCGGTGCGCGAGGGTCTGGGTGGCGCGGTCACCGAGTCGTTCGGCGGCCGCCTGCGCCGCCTGCCACACGGTCAGCCCGTCGGCGAGGCGGCCTCGCCGGTAGTGATAGATGTCCAGGGCCCAGGCCAGCTGCCAGACCTGCGCGTGCCAGCCGTGCTCCTGCGAAATACGTTGGGCCGCAAGCAGGTTGGGATGCTCCGCGGTGAACCAGGCAAGCGCCGAGGTGTCGTCGTGCAGCAGGTGTGGCCGGCACCCGGGCTCGGGCGCCCCGATCGGGATGGGTGGGCGGTACGACCCGAGCAGCCGTTCCGCGGCCGCCGCGGTATGCAGGTAGAAGTCGACGAGCCGGCGCAGCGCGGCCGTATCGGTCGGCTCGTGCCGGGTCTGATCGGTGGCATAGAGCCGGATCAGGTCGTGCATGCGGTACCGGCCCGGCCCGTGTTGCCCGATCAGGTGGCTGCCGCTGAGCTCGCGCAGCAGAGTTCTGGTCCGGGCGATCGGTAGCCCGGTGAGGTTGGCCGCCGCCGGCAGACCGATGTCGGGTCCGGGGGCGAGTGCGAGCAACCGGAACACGGCGGCAGCCTCGTTGGACAGCGCGTGCCGCGACCACGAGAACACGGCGCGCAGGTTCGCCGGGGTGTCGCCGGCGTCGAGTGCGTCGAGCCGGTCGGTGTGGTCGTGCAGCTCGTCGGCGAGCGCGGCCAGCGGAAAGCCGGGATGGCTCGTCGCACGGGCGGCCACGATGCCCAGTGCCAGCGGCAGTCCGGCACAGTGGCTCAGCAGGTCGGCGACCGCGCGGGGCTCCGCGGCCAGTCGCTGCACGCCGAGGTGGCGGGCGATGAGGCTGTGCGCATCGGTCTCGGTGAGCACGTCGAGGGTCAACGAATGGGCGCACTGCGCGGTGATCAGGCCGGTGAGCCGCCTGCGGCTGGTCACCAGCACGGCGCAGGTCGGGCTGCCCGGCAGCAACGGGATCACCTGGCCGCTGTCGCGCGCGTTGTCCAACAGGATCAGCATCCGCCTGCCCGCCAGCAGACTGCGGTACAGGCCGAGCTGGGCCTGCGGATCCGGGGGAACGGTTGCCGGGTCGGCGCCGAGGGCGTCGAGGAACCCGCGCACGGCGGTCACCGCGGTCATCGGTTCTCCGCTGGGATCGAAACCGCGCAGGTTCACGTGCAACTGGCCGTCCGGGAACCGGTCGAGATGGTGGTGGGCCCAGTGCAGTGCGAGCCACGTCTTGCCGATCCCGCCAATCCCGCCGATAGCGCAGATCCCGGCGGTCTCCCGGTGTGCGGTCAGGGTTTCGGTGAGCATCGCGAGTTCGTGGCCGCGGCCGGTGAACAGCCGGGGCGCCGACGGCAGTTGCCGCGGCACGACCGGCCGCGCGGCCCGGTCCGCCGCCGTGTCGAGCACCGGATCGGCGGTGAGGATCCGGTGGTGCAGCCGGCGCAGTGGCGGGCTCGGCTCCGTTCCCAGCTCCTTGGCAAGGCGTTGCCAGAGCCGGCGGTAGTGCTCGAGGGCGCTGGCCTGGCGGCCGTTTCGGTACAGCGTGAGCATGTACTGCCCGTTCAGGCGTTCGTCCAGCGGCTGCTGCTCGACCCGTTCGGCGAGTTCGGCGAGCAACGTGGTGTGTTGGCCGGCGCGGAGCCGTAGATCGGTGAGATCCAGCTGGGCCGAGTGGTACTGCTGGGTCAGCGTGGCGCGCACCGAGTTGATCCACGGGGTGTCCAGGTCGGCGAGCGGGTCCCCCCGCCACAGGGCCAGTGCCTGCTCGAACAGTTCCGCGGCGCGCTCGTCGTCGGCCGCGCTCCGGGCCAGGCGGATCAGCGCGCGGAACCGGTACACGTCGACCGCGTCCGGATCCACCGTGAGCTGGTAGCCGGTGGACCGCCAGGTGATCCGGACATCCCCGGCGGGACGCAGCGCCCGGCGCAGCAGCGTCATGTCGTGCTGGACCGCACCGCGCGGCCGGTGCGGAACCCGGCGGTCGCCCCACACCCGAGCGACAATTGTGTCCACCGGCACGGTGCGATTCGCCTCGATCAACAACACCACCAGCATGCACCGCAGTTGTGCGTAACCAATAGTGATCGGCTGGTCGTCGACGCGCGCGTCAATATCACCAAGCAGGCGAAACTGCACCGCCATCCTGGCCTCCTCGACCCGGCCCTCAGCTTCAATAGCGGGTCTGGCCGGGCAACGCAAGGGCTACCAAAGAGTTACCAACGCTGTGCCGGGCACGCTGGTCCACTCGGTGGCGTTCGACGGGAGCGGGCAGAGAAAGGTCATGTTTTCCGAGCCGATTGTGCTTCCGGGGTCCACGCCTCCAAGTACTGGTTAACGCGCCAGGGAGGACATCGACAATGCGAGTGACAACGAGGAGAAGGTGGGCGGCCGCAATCGCCTGCTGCGCCATGGGCCTGGCCTCCGTGGTCGCGGCCGGCGCGGGCGGGGCCGCCGCCGACCCGGCCGGCGGGACGGGTCGCCCGATCCAGCGGCTTGCGCAGGATCTGGCCGCCAGCGCCCTGCAGGGTGTGCTGCACACGGCGAACCCGCGGGTGATCGACGAGGCCATCCGACAGGCCCACCGGACGGTGGCGGACCAGGCGACCCGGGCACCGGACCGGCCCGCCAGCGCGTCCGTGGTGTTCGACGCCGGGATGACGAGCGCCGACCTGACCGGCTTCGTCGGCAAGCACGGGCTGGACCTGTACGCCGTGGAGGCGAAGGTTCCGGTCGCCGCCTCCGGCGACGTTTACACCATGTGGTTCAACGACGTGGCCCGGGTCGCCGGCACGCCGGCCCAGCAGCTGGACCGCCTGATCGGCTCGACCCGGCTGCGCTACTTCCAGCAGGCGCAGACGGCGGCGGTGGATCAGCGGGCGGCGACGCGAGAGCTGGCCACCGGCGCGTACCACTTCTACCGCGCCGAGGTGGTGGCGACCAACACGCGGCTGGCCGCTCTTGTTGGCGCGCCATCGGTACGCGCGGTGCTTCCCGACGCCGGCGACAGCAAGGTAACCGGCCTGCGGGAGGCGCAGGCGGCGGCGCGTGCCATCGAGTCGGCCGCGCCCGTCACCGAGATCCGGTTGGACGCCAAGGTGTCGGATTCGGCGCAACGCGGCGCGCCGGTCGCTACGAACACCGGACAGAGTTGCTACTGGCAGTCCGCCGGAACGCTGGCCTGCCGGACCGGCGCCCGCGGCCCGATCTCGGGAGACCCGGCGGTCGACGCCGCACTGCCGCGAACCGAAGGCAGCATGGTCGCCGGCTCGAACACGTCGGCGCCGTCGGCGGGCGTCATGGACGACTCGTCGCTCTGGACCGGGTGCAACAACAGCTCGGACAACCAGGCATGCCCGAACGACCACACCTACCGCCCGCACGCGGCCACCGGCGGATTCCAGGCGTTCGGCGTGAGCATTGCCAACTACCGGGCCAACGAGGTCCTCTACATCTGCTATGCGTACTGGGTGCCGGATCCCAATCCGGATGGCACGGGCGGATACTGGCAGATCTCCTGCTACCCGTACGCCATCGTCACCGCCGCGTTCACCTACGGCGCCGCGCGGTGGGACAGCCGCTGGGGGACGCAGGTGACCAACATCGCCGCGTCGAACCAGAACCGACCCATCAGCACGCTCGCGTACAAGTTCGTCGACGGCCTGCAGCCCTGCGTCGTCCAGCAGTTCCTGGCCACCGCCGAGTGCAGCCGCGCTCTGCAGAACTCGGTGTGGGTGTCGCGGACCGGGATGGAGGACGAACTGCTGATCGGCAATCCCGCGTGCAATCCCCCCTTCGGGGGACGAACCGGCGAGGTGGCGGATCGGAGCCGGGGCTGCTTCGAGTGGAACTACGCGGTGACCACCCTGCCCGCCCCATTCGTCGACACGACGTTCGGCGACGGCCAGCAATACAACCTGGCCATCGCCTCGACGAGCCCCGCATCCATCGTGGAGGGCAGGCAGTACAGCAGCTACGCCGAATTCTGGGCGTACGGCAACAACAACATGATCGGCCAGCAGGCGTGGCACTCCGTCGCGGTCGACTCCCGGGTCGACGAGGCGGCGATCTGCCGGGCGAGGAACAATGCCAATCCGTTCTGCTACTTCCCGGTCGATGCCAGCCGGGTTTCCCAACAAATACCGTTCCAGTGACCGTTGCGGAGCGGGAACCATGTTGATCGGTGGCGGCGGTCAACCGGCCGCCGCCACCCTCAGCTGTGGCAGCCAAGCGGGGGCGGGCAGTGGATTTGAGAATGAACACGGATCAGATAGTTGGGAGGTGCCGTGGCGATCAGGGATATCTTCGTCAGCGGTGATGGTGTGGATTCGGCGGACGGAACGACTTGGAACACTCGGGTCAGGACGTTCACAAGGGCTCGGGCGCTGGCGTCGCCGGTGACCGCGCCGGATCGGGTTCGGTTCGTCGTCGGGCAGTTCATCATGAAGGGTCAGGCGAACTTCGGGCAGCAGTTGGGCAAGGGGATCGGCGCCGGGAGCGACGTGCCGGATGGTTGGTCGATGACCGCGCACGACCCGAACCTGCCGTGGCACTTCACCGATCTGGACGTACTCAACCAGCCGAGCGACTTCGTGCAGGTCTTCCTCAACGGAGCCAACGACTACAACGCGAACACGGCTGGCTGTCCGAACATCCGGAGCAATGGCGGGACCAATGCGGGGCAGCCGACCGGGATCTGGGTGACCACCCGCAACGTCGCCGGGGCCAGGCCGGAGTACCGGGTGATCAGGGTGTGGCGGGGTGGGCGGCCGCTGACCATCGGGAGCCTGACCGCGGTGCCGTCGGCTTATGACCCGTACAACGAGATCTGGGAGGCGCGCAGCTTCGCCACCCTGGGGTTGGACGAGACGCACAGTTGGACGCAGCTGACCCCGACCGAGGTGTGGCAGGAGGACGACGACCCCGACCCGGTGCCGACGCCGATCGGCGCGCGGCTGTTCGTGTTCAGCCCCAAGGGAAATCCCGCGCTGTCCACGGTGTGGGGCGGCATCACCCTGCTGACCCAGTTTTCGGCGGGCGCGGTGGGTGTCCTCGACCTCGGTCTGCTCACCATCCGGGAATCCAAGGACTGGCATGTCGACGAGACGATCAGGGCCATTGGCGGTGGCTTCGGCGCGTTCAAGATCCGGGGTGGCTGTGAGGGTGGCCGGTTCGAGGCCCGGGTCGACGTGGCGAGTCCCTATCAGCCGGTGGTCGACCTGCGCGCCCACACGGTGTCTGGCACGTCCATAGACACGTTCACCGCGTTGGAGGTGTCGCCGCGGTGGGACCTGCGCGTGGTCGGCAAGCCTTACTACGAGATCGACAACATGCACAGCACCGGAGCGTCCGACGCGTTGCGCATCGCCGGCAACGCACGGGTCACCGGCCTGCTTGTGCGCGGCCGGACCAGCGGCGCAGGCGAACTGTGCTACGTCCGCGATCCCGGCCACACCGCGATCGGCAGGGCGGAGCCCGCCGCCGGCGTGATCCTCGATGGCCTGACGGTGGAGCGGGACTTCAGCGTGTACATCGGCGGGATGCAGTACCAGCGGGCGTTCGGCATCAACGGCGACAGCAACCTGGTCCGGAACTGCACCCTCGGCGGTCGGGTCTACGGCCAGCGCACGCCGTCCCAGATCACCGGCAACGTCCAGGTCGTCGGCCTGGAGTTCCACTACGGACAGCAGATGATTCCCGCCTCGCCGGACAATGTCTCCCGTTACCCCAGCCGGTTCAACGGCGACGAACGGGTTTTCTCCAACGATCACCCGGACGGCAAGAACAGAGACGGAGTCGGGCTCGTGGTGACCGTCGACGGCACCATCGCGGTGCGCGACTGCGTGTTCAACGCCGTGCACGCACCGGGTCTGCGGGTCGGTGCGTCGGTCGCGCCGGGAACCGGCGACGCCTGCGTCGTGGAGAACTGCACGTTCATCAACAGCGCCGTTCCGGGCAGCCAGCGGACCGCGGTCCTGGTCGATGTCCGCAACAACGCGCCCCGGGCCGTGCGGCTGCGCAACAACTCCGCGGTCGGTTACGACGCCGGCGGACAGTGGACGACGAACGGGTTCAACCGGAACTCCGTCGCGCTGGAGAATCTTCACTTGGCCCAACCCAATGGGCCGGGAGTCGCCGAGAATGTCGGCTGGGCGCGCCAAGCGTTCGCCGCCTGCTACGGATGAGGGGTCACGCCATGACTGACCACGACGGCCGGCCGATCGCTCCGTTGCCGTACCGCCGACGAACCGTGTTGCGCGCGTTGACCATCGGCTCGATCGGCATCGGCCTGGCCACCGTCGGCGCGCTACCCGCCGCGGCGAGCAACCTCGGTGTCCGGGAACTGCGTGCCGGCATGTCCGGTATGGACGTTCGCGAACTCCAGATCCGAATCGCAGGCTGGGCCAGCGACGACGCCGGGCATTCGTTCCTGAGCATAACCGGAACATTCGACCCCGCCACCGAAGCGGCCGTGCGACGTTTCCAGAAAGCCCACGGCTTACCAGACAAGGGGCTGGTCGACGCCCCGACGCGCGACCGACTCTCAGCCCTGGAGGCGCCCGACGGATCCACCGCACATTTCGAGTGGACACAGTTCGCCGCCCCAGACGGCGGCGGTTTCGCGGCCGGCACCCCCGACGAGGCCACGGTACGAGAAAATGCGCGCCGCCTGATGTACAAACTGGAAGCATTGCGACACAAGGTGGACGATCGGGAAGTCGTAGTGCAGACCGGTTTCCACAGCACCACCTACCGGCCCAACCGGATCACCCCGCCCGGCGGCATACACACCCACGGCACCGCCGTCGACATCACCGTGCCCGGCCTGACCACCTACGCGATCTACCGCATCGCCCAAACCTGCGGCTTCTCCGGCCTCGGCTCCTACGTCCAATCCTGGCTACACTGCGACAGCCGAGCCGAACACCACCCCAACGCCTCATGGTCATGGGCAAACGGGAGCGTCTAGCGATTGATCCTCGAGCCAGACTTGGGTTGGGGTAATGTCGTGGCGTGATCGAGAGTGACCGCGGAATTGTGCGCTATCCGTGCCCGGAGATCACGCCTGGGGAGTTCGAGCAGTTCGTCGCCGGGGAGTTGCTGGGGGCGGCGGGGGCGGCGGTGGACGACCTCGTGGTCGCCGTGCACGAGAAAGTTGTTGGCGCCGACGGTGTGTACGACTTCGACGCGACTGTGCGTTACCGGTTCGCGGGAATGGCTTTCCTGGTGGTCGTCGAGGCGAAGCTCCACCGGAATCCGATCAAGCGTCAACTGGTCCAGGTGCTCCACCAAAAGCTCCACAGCGTGGGGGCGCACAAGGGTGTCATGGTTGCCACGTCGTCGTATCAGGCCGGTGCCATCGAGTTCGCCACGGCGCACGGCATTGCCCTGGTGACGGTCACGGAGGGCCGCTTTGTGTTCACCACCAGGAATGCTGCGACCGCGTGTCCCACGTTTGTGGCGCACTACCACCGGGCGGGCTCGCGGGGCCTGGTGCTGTCCGCCGACGACGAGGACTACGCGGACTGTGTCGCGACGTTCCTGCTGGCCCGGCCATCTCCGTGACCGGCTCCGGCTACGCACCAACGTGGACGTACGACGCCCACACTGCTGGGTCGTGCAGCCACCGCTCGCGCATGCGGCGGGTGGCGCCATGGACCGCTTCGGCAACACCCGCGCCGTCGGCGATCGCCGAGTAGATCAGGTCCGCAACGTCCACCGCGGGCAAGTCGCCGATCCACCACAGGGTGCCGATCACGTGCCGGTAGCCGGCGAGTTGGAACGCGGAGGCCAGGTGGATCGCCTCGTCGGCCAGCCGGCCGCTGGGGCGCGCGGTGGAACACGCGGACAGGAACGCCAGTTCGGCGTCATTCATTCGGAGCCTGGCCAGGTCCACCACGGTGAGCGGTCGGTTGTGATGGTCGGCCAGCACCAGCTGGCCGGCCGACGGATCGGCGAGGTCGCTGTGCCCGTGGCAGGCGAAGTGCGCCCACCGGGCCCCGGTCAGCGCCTTGAGCACGGCGTCGTGGGTGGCCTCCGTTCCGGTGAGGATGTCCACCTCGCCTGGAAAGTGGCGCTCGATGACGGCCGCTTCGGCCTCGGCACCCGACAGGTCAGCGTGCCGGCCCGGAGTTTTCGGCATCGCCACCACGACGGCCCAGTCGGAAGGACGCCGCGGTGAACCCGCGGCGCGTCGAGAGTAGGCCAGCGCCCGAAGCGTTGGCGTCACGGAGCACACCACCCGGTCCAGCACCGTGCGCGGCACCTCATCGAGTGCCGTCCCGTGGTGGCCCGCCGCGTGCAGGGGCAGGAATGACAGGGCGCCCCCTTGGTGGAAGGCGTCCCGCGCGTCGTCGTCCTTGTCGCGCCGGTACGCGGCGAGGCCGACCAGGCCGAAGCCGAGCACCGAACCGCGGTTTCGTTGCGCGATGTCCGCGGCGCGCGCGGCGGCATCGAGGTCGCCCTGGCCGAGCCGAGCCTGAGCGAGGATCTCCATGGCGACCCGGCAGAGCCAGCGGTTGCCGTTGCGGACGCCGATCGCCGAGGCTTACGCGGTCGAGCCGCAGCGTTTTGGGCTCGAGAAGTGTGATGGCCGACTCATCGGTGGAACCACCACGGGAACGAGCGCCGTAGGCACAAGGAGAGCCGTTACTGATTGGGTGGGAGAGTCATCATGAAGATTCGCCGTGCAGCGGGCCGACTGGCGAGGATGGGAGGTGTTGGGGCCGCCGCCGTCATCTTGTCCCTGGCTTCTCCGGGAGCAGCTGTCGGGTCGGGCGCGGCGTCGGAGCCGACGTTTCACGCGGTTGCGAGCGGCATCCAGGACAGCTACATCGTTTCGCTTCGCGCAGAGCTTTCTGGTTCGGATGTTGAGCGCCTTGCTCGTGATCTCTCGAGCGAGCACGGTGGTCGGCTACGAGGCGTCCACACCGCTGTTGGTCGCGGTTTCACCATCGAGATGCCGGAGCGACAGGCTCGCAAGCTCGCCGCACACCCGGACGTGCGCTCAGTGGTTCAGGATATCGAGGTGTCGCTGTCCGATGTGCAACTGAACGCACCCGCGCATCTCGACAGGATCGACGAGCGGGCACACCGCCCCCTCGACGGCAGATACAATGCGGTGAACGCGTTCAATGGTGCGTCAGACAGCACGATCTATGTATTGGACACCGGCATCACGGCCGAGCACACGTCGTTCGGCGGACGAGCGCGAGTCGGGTTCGACACGAATGATGATTTCGCCGTGGGCCATCCGGACTACGGTCGAGACTGCAACGGCCACGGGACCCATGTTGCGAGTCTCGCCGGCGGAAACACCTACGGTGTCGCACGAAGCGCCGACGTGGTGGCCGTGAAGGCGACGCGTGCCTGCACGGGTGCTGCGTCCTTGTCGCGTTTAGTCAGTGCCGTCGAATGGGTGACCAGCAACGCGACACCGGGCAGGTCGGTCGTGAACATGTCACTCGGATACCTGGTGAACAACGCGATCCTGCCGCAGATCGCGCTGCTTGAAGAGGCAGTGCAGCGCTCGATGGACGCCGGCATCGCGTACGTTGTCTCGGCGGGAAACGAAAATCAGTTGGCCTGCACCCAATCGCCTGCTCGTATTCCCGGTGTGCTGACCGTCGCGGCCATCTCGGACGTGACCGACGACCGGGCGTCCTTCTCCAATTTCGGCAGTTGCGTTGATCTCTACGCCCCCGGCACGAATATCCGTGCCGCAAGGCATGACAGCTCCACCGGCACGGTCGTCAAGAGCGGTACGTCCATGGCTGCGCCTTTGGCGACGGGCGTGGTGGCGCACTACGTTTCCAATTCGGTGAGCGCCCAGGACGCGGTTTTCCGGGTCAAGTTCGAGGCTACTCCCAATGTGGTTACCGGAGAGCCGAATGTCAACGCCGCACGACTTCTGCACTTCGGCGGGTTCCACGAGGATCAGGACGATGTTCCCATCCCGGATCTCGGCACCGGTGGCATCTCGTCCATCGACGTGACCGGGCAGGGTGACCCCGGCAGCGCAATGGGAACCAGCCTTCGTCTTTCGTTCGACATCCAGCACGCCAGTCGCGGTCAGCTGTTTGTCGAGCTCTTCGCCCCGAACGGGCAGCGGTGGATCCTTGAGCAGCCCAGCCCGGACACCGGTGATGATCTGATTCGTATCAATGTTCCGATAAATGCCTCCGCTGTTGCTCCCAACGGTCGGTGGCAGCTCAGAGGTTTCGACACAGTGGTAGGCACCGTCGGCAAGATCCGAAGCTGGAGCCTGCAGTTCTAGGTTCGCTCGTGCGGAACTGAGGGTGTACAGGAATGGAAAGCCCGCCGGTTCGGTCCGGCGGGCTGTTCCATTGAATCGCGTGTCGTCCGGCTACGCGGTGCCCTTGAGGTGGCCGAGAGCCGCGGTGAGCTTGCGGTGCGCTCGGAACAGGCGTGACTTCACGGTCCCGATGGGAATGCCGAGCTCGTCGGCCGTCTCGCGATGGGTCATGTCCTCGAAGTAGACCCGCTTGATGATGGCCTGATCGGACGATGACAACCGTTCCACGGCCGAGCGAACCTTCCACGTGAGCCATACCTGTTCAGCACTGGCGCCATCGACCGCCGGGTGGATGTCGGGCTCGATCGACTCGACGCTGACTGCCTGCTCGCGGCTGCGATGCCGGTGGTAGACATCGATGGCCGCGCGTCGTGTCACCGAGAACAGCCACGGCTCCAAGGGCCGTCCCGGATCATAGGTGTGTGCGGCCTTCCATGCCTGCATGAGCGCCTGCTGCACCGCATCGGCGGCCAGATCCCGATCATTGAGGATGCGCAAGGCCACACCGAACATCCGTCCCGCGAACGTGTCGTGGATGTCCTTGAGCGCGGCTGCGTCGCCCTCGGCGAATCGCTGCTCGAGAGTTGCCAACTGATCGGTCACCATGGGTTTCCGCAGCACCGTGCACACCGCCGGACTGGAGCGCTGCGGCCTCCTCGCTCTGCTCGACGCTGACCCGAGCCTGCACGCGAGACCTGTCAGTCAACTTGCTCCAGCCTTGCGGCGCGTTGTCTGCCGCTCACCGTCGCTTCAGCAGTGAATCGATGGCGGCAAGCGCGAACACGACCGCGGCATCGGGGGACATGGCCGCGCCCCGATCAGTCGCTTGGGCGTAAGCGGTTGCTCCGAGCCGGTTTCTGAGTCGCTCCGCTGCCGATCCCATGCTGTCCGCATCCTCGCCGTAGGCGTCCGTGTCCGCCGCGGCCAGCGCTCCGAGCAGCGTCGCGGCCGTGTCATACGCACGAACCCGGATCAGCAATTGCACGAGGTTCCGCAACGTAGTCCACTGATGTTGCCAGACTTGCATCACATGGAAGTCGCGCACGCTCCGACGAAACGCGCGCAACGCGTCGTCAGTGTTCCCGGAACGAGCGAGCAACGCGGCAAGCCCGACCATGCAGATGTTCGCGGCGAACGTACTGCTCGCCGATTCCGCGACAGCGATCGCCGACTCGTAACGATCCCTGGCCTCGTCCGGGTGCGTGAGCGCCAGCGCCTCGCCCTGAGCGTAGAGTCCCCAAGCCAGGTAGGTACGATTGCCGAGCGATCTCGCGACTTCAAGACATTCATGTGCGATGCGCAGTCCTTCGGTGGCGTCACCGGCATAGGTTCTTGCCAAACCTTGGAACAGAAGCGCGGCCGCGGCGTGCCACGCATCGTGCTCACGTCGGGCAAGTCGAAGCATCTCGCCTGCCGCGGCGAAGCAGTCGTCGAGGCGACCCTCATACAGCGCGACGGCTGTGCTGACCTTCAATACGGGAAGCCGTACCGGATCGTCCGGATCGGTGGCACACGTAAGTGCCCGTTCGGCCAAGTCCGCTGCGCTCGTGAGCTCACCTCGCAACGTGAGGCCTTCGCCCACCGCCCCGGACACCGTCAGGTACAGCGGATGAGAGTCCGCCTGTGGCAGCCCGAGGGCGATCTGTCCCCAGGAGACCACCTCGTCCCGAAACTGGGTGATCGCGAAGTTGTACAGCCCAGCGGACAGTCGCAAGGCGAGCTTCGTGTCGGCCTGCTCGACAGCCCACCGGTGAGCCGCCCGCAGGTTCTCGAAATCGGCGTCGAGTATCGACACCCAACGCTCCTCGTGCGGCCCGCGCATCGCGCGGCCGGCTTCCTCGGCCAGCGCGACGTAGTACTGGGCATGAGAATTACGCAGGGCGCTGACCTCACCGCGTCGATCCAGCAACTCGTGACCGTAGGCACGGAGCGTCTCCAACATCGAGTAGCGGACCTGGCCGGCGGTCGATCCGGCAACGACGAGTGAGTTCTCCACCAACGTTGCGAGCAGGTCCACAAGCACCTCCCCGCACACCTGCTCGGCCGCGGTCAGCGTGAATCCACCGGCGAACACGGACAGCCGGGCGAATACGCGCTGTTCGGGTGGACTCAGCAGATCATAAGACCAGTCCACGACCGCCCGCAGCGTTCGATGGCGGGCAACCACGGTCGGCCTCGCTGTGGCCAGCAAACCGAAGCGGTCCGAGATTCGGGCAGCGATGTCGACGGGATTGAGCGACTGCACCCTCGCGGCGGCCAACTCGATCGCCAACGGAAGTCCATCAAGTTTGCGACATATGTGCGCTATGCGCTCCAGATTCTCCATGTTCAGGTCGAGATCGGGCCGGACCGCCTGTGCACGATCGACGAACAGGCACACCGCGGGTGAATCCACCGCATCGGCATGGTTATCGCGCTCTGGGACCATGAGCGGCGCGGTCGGCCGGATGCGCTCACCCGTTACGCCGAGGGCGACTCGGCTTGTCGCGAGCACAGTCACCCGCGGACAGTTCCGCACAACCGCTTCCATCAGCAACGCGGCGTGGTCGGCCACGTGTTCGCAGTTGTCCACCACGAGCAACAGCTGCCTCGTCGCGAGAAATGAGAGCAGCGAGTCCTCGATGCTCAGCCCCGGCTGCTGTCGGGCACCAACCGCTGCCGCCACGGCGTGAACCACGGCCGCGCCATCCGCCACCGGTGCCAACTCGCACCACCACACACCGTCCGGGTATTCACCGGCCACCCGTGACGCGCAATGCAGCGCCAGGCGGGTCTTGCCGACACCGCCTACACCGGTCAGCGTCACGATGCGCCAGTCACGCAACGCCGCGGCGATGACGGCGACGTCCTGCGCACGACCAACGAGGCTGGACACCTCGGCGGGCAGACTGCCATGCCGGCGAATCGGCATCGCCGGCTGCTCGCCCGGATGATCTGTCTTCGACGGTGGAGACATCCAGTCGAGGGAGGCGTCCTGCCGGAGAATCGCGGCCTCAAGTGTCCGGAGCGCGACAGAAGGTTCGACTCCCAGTTCCTCATCGAGTTGCTGGCGAAACGCCCGGAAGATCGCCAGAGCCTCAGCCTGTCGCCCGCATCGGTACAGAGCCAGCATCAGCTGGGCCCGCGCTCGCTCACGTAGCGGGTGTTCAGCGGCGTAGGCCTCCATCCCGCCAACCAGGTCGGCATGCCTGCCAAGAGCAAGGCCGGCGTCGAACCTCTCCTCGATCGCCGTGAGCCGCACCTCTTCGAGCCGCGTGGCCTCCGCCCGTACGAACTCCCGGTCCGCGAACTCGGCATAGGCGGCGCCACGCCATAGCGCCAGGGCCTCGTCGAGGTGCCGCAGCGCCGCCTCGGGATCCACCGCGATGACCGCCTTCGCGTCCTCGAGCAGGACCTCGAAACGGCCGGCGTCGACTTGTTCACGGCCGATCTGCAACACGTAACCGGGTGGCCTGGTGATCAGTACCTCGTCACCGTCCGCGTGTAGCAGGCTGCGCAACCGCGACACATAGGTGTGCAGGTTCCGTAACGCGGTCGCCTGCGGCTCCTCGCCCCACATCGCGGCGACCAGTCGATCGCTGGACAGCACGGCGCCCCGATGAACCAGGAGCACGGTCAACAGTTGCCGCAGTCTCTTGCTGCCGATGTCCCTACCTTGGTCGCCTGTGCGGACCCTCAGCGGTCCGAGTACCCCGAACTCCATACCAGCCGCTCACCACCACCGACCTGTCGAGCCTGTAGGTATTCCCAGCCGCAACTGAGCTGCAAGCGAGCCGCAAGGCAGCCCGATCATCGTCACACCCACATCTGACAGGAGGCAAGGCAACAGTGAGTTCCACAGTGACGACCACAAGGACGGAAGCGGACCCGGCCGACATCGAGGCGTTCGTCGGACGTGTCATGGGCGACACCAGCGCATGGATGGTCACCACCCTGGCCATGATCGGCGATCGCCTGGGGCTCTGGGCCGCTCTCGCTGATGATCACTCGTCAACCAGTGCGGAGTTGGCACAACGGACCGGCACAACCGATCGGTACGTTCGGGAATGGTTGTCCTCAATGGCCGCACACGGCTATGTGACCTACGACCCGGCCACCGAGCGGTTCGCCCTCCCGGCCGCCCACGCCCC
>NZ_DASUCC010000095.1:0-240709 GCF_035762905.1 Actinophytocola sp. | reverse complement strand
GCCGCAGGCGCCGGGCGCTGCCCACTTTCCTTGTAGTTCAGGACAGCGCAGCCGGGCGTTGGTTTCAGCCTCGGGTGACGGTGACCAGCCAGCCGGGGTGGTCGGTGGTGCCGGACATGTCGATTCTGGTGGTGCTGACGAAGGCGAGGCTGGTGGTCGCGAAGACGTGTTGCACGCTGCCGTCGCCTTTGCGGTAGAAGCCGGCGGGG
Organism: Actinophytocola sp.; assembly: GCF_035762905.1. GTDB lineage: Bacteria > Actinomycetota > Actinomycetes > Mycobacteriales > Pseudonocardiaceae > DASYTH01. Next base: position 240,500 of record NZ_DASUCC010000095.1, on the reverse strand, counting down.
TTGCAGTTCTGGATGTTGGGGTTGCCCTGGTAGCGCAGGTTGAAGTCGCCGGCGACGACGGTGGGGGCGGTGCCGGCATAGGAAACGGCGCGGGCCAGGAGTTCGCGGCACTGGGCCATGGCGGCCGAGGAATCGCGGGCGGAGAGGTGGGTGGTGCAGGCGCTGAGCACGCCGGCGGGCAGGCATGCCCAGGCGCGCATCTCGGTGCTGGAGTCCTGGGCGGTGAACCGGCCGCTGACGCCGGGGCCGCCGGCGAGATCGGCGGCGACCATGATGATGTTGCCGTACTCCTGGCCGTTGACGCAGAGCACGGGGTTGCCCGCGGGGCGTTGGGCGGCGACGAACATGGTGCTCGCCGGGCCCATGGCGGCGCGCAGGCGCTCGACGTCGCCGGAGCAGGCTTCGTTGACCGAGACGACCTGCGGGCGGGTGGACGAGATCACCGAGATGGCCTTGGTCATCACCCGTTCGCCGGTGTAGCAGCCGGCCACGCCGCTGTGGCAGATGTTGAGCTGGAGCACCTTGACCGTGCTCGTCGCCGCCGGCGCGTCCAGCGGTGCCCCGATCATCATCGCGCCGACGGCGACGGCCATGGCTGCCAGACCTACGCGCATGTCCCCTCCTCAACACCCGGGGTCCCCGCATTGATCGTATGGCCGCGGCGCCGATTTACCACGCACTAGTGGATTTCCGCGTTAGGCTCCCGCCGGTGCAGTCCCTGCAGACCGAGGATCCGAAGCGGATCGGCAACTACACGGTGATCGGCCGGCTCGGGCGCGGCGCGATGGGCACCGTGTACCTGGCCCGCTCGCCGGGCGGCCGGCTGCTCGCGGTGAAGGTGGCCCGGGCCGAGCTGGCCGAGGACCCGGGGTTCCGCGACCGGTTCCGCCAGGAGGTGGAGACCATGCGCGCGGTCGGCGGGTTCTGGACCGCGGCGGTGGTGGACGCCGATCCGGACGCAAGACGACCGTGGCTGGCCAGCGAGTACGTGCCCGGTCCGAACCTGCACGAGGCGGTCAGCGGTTACGGGGTGCTGCCGGAGCCGGCGCTGCGCCGGTTGGTCGCCGGCCTGGCCGAGGCGCTGTCCGCGATCCACGCCGCCGGCCTGGTGCACCGCGACCTCAAGCCGGCCAACGTGCTGCTGGCCGAGGACGGCCCTCGGGTGATCGACTTCGGCATCGCCAAGGTGCTGCGGCACGCCGGGCTGACCGCCACCGGGATGTTCGTCGGCACGCCCGGATACCTGTCCCCGGAACAGATCGAGGGCGGCGAGGCGACCGCGGCCAGCGACGTGTTCGCGCTGGGCTGCGTGCTGGTGTTCGCCGCGACCGGAACCGGTCCGTTCGGCGCCGGGGACAGCATGGCGCTGCTGTACCGCGCGGTGCACGCCCGGCCGGACCTTGGCGCGGTGCCGGCGGGTATGCGCCCGCTGGCCTCCCGCTGCCTGAACCGGCGCCCGCAGCTGCGGCCGACGCCGGCGGATCTGCTCGGCGAGGTGGGTCTGCCCGGCCAGGACGCCTGGCTGCCGGACCGGGTGCGCACAATGGTCGCCGAGCGCAGCACCGAGATCCCGCGTGGCGTGCCGCGCCCCCCGACCCGGCCCTACACCAGACTGGACGCACCGCTGATGCCGCCACCCAAGGAAACCCCGCCCGGCGCCGGCAACCGTGCCGTGTTCCGCACCTCCAAGGTTTCCGCCGCGGTCTGGGCCGGGGTGTTCGCGGCCGCCGCACTGCTCTGCGGCGCGCTGTCCCAGTCGGCCAACGATTTCGGGGACGACCTGCCGGCGGTGCTGTTCTTCGTGGCGTTCGTGGCGCTGCTGGTACCGACCGCGCGGATGGTGTGGATCCTGGCGCGACCGCGGCGCTGGGTCGAGGTGTCCGGCGACGGGCTGACCGTCGGCCGCGGCGAGCAGCGGCACCGGCTGGACTGGTCCGGACTGGCCCGGGTGCGGGTGGTGGAGGACAAGCGCCGACCGTGGCTGGTGGCGTGGCTCGCCGATCCGGAGGCCGGGCACGCCGGCCTCGGCACGGTGTACTCCGGTGGGTTCCGGGTGTTCCCGGTCGCGCACGAGCGGCGCCCGGCCGGCCGCAGGCGCGAGGTCCGCGAGCTGCGCGCGGCGCTGGCCTGGTACGCCCGCAAGGTCTACGACCCGGCGCCCTAGGTGGACTCGCGCACCACCAGGTCCGGCTTGAACATGACCTGCTGATGGGCGTGCGCCGCCGGGCGGTCGCATTCCTCGATCAGCAACCGGGCGGCGGTCCGTCCGATGTGGATGGTCGGTTGGCGGATCGAGGACAGCGGCACGGCGGCGTCCGCGGCGAACTCGATGTCGTCGTAGCCGAGCAGCGCGATGTCGTCCGGAACCCGCCGGCCGGTGCTGATCGCCGCGCGCAGCACGCCGAGCGCGAGCAGGTCGTTGGCGCAGAACGCGGCGTCCACCGGCGGACCGTCGTCGAACCGGCGGCGCGCGGCCTCGTAGCCGATCCGGGCCTTGAGCGCGGGCGCCTCGACGATCTCGATCACCTCGTCCGGGTCGTGCCCGGCGGCGGCCACCGAACGGCGCAGCCCGGCGAGCCGGTCGGCGCACTGCCGCAGGCCGAGCGGCCCGGTCACGTAGGCGATCCGGCGGTGGCCAAGCCCGATCAGGTGGGCGCCGGCCAGCTCACCCCCGGCGACGTCGTCGACCGCCACCGAGCAGCAGTCCACCCTCGGGTCGTGCCGGTCGACCAGCACGGTCGGCGTGCCGCGGCGGCGCAGCGCGTCCAGCCGGTCCGAGCCGACCGAGACCGGAGTGATCAGCACACCGCGCACCCGCTGCTCCTCGAGCACCTGCAGGTGCCGGTTCTCCCGGTCGCCGCGCTCGTCGGAGTTGCACAGCATCAGCGCGTAGCCAAGCTCGGTGGCCACGTCCTCGACGCCCTTGGCCACGTCCTGGAAGAACGGGTTGGCCATGTCCAGCACGATCAGGCCGAGCGAGCTGCTGGTGCCGGCGCGCAGCTGGGCGGCCGACGAGTTGCGCACGAAACCCAGCTCGGCGATCGCGCTGAGCACCTGCTCGCGGGTGCCGGCGGCGACCTTCTCCGGCCGGTTGAGCACATTGGACACCGTTCCGATGGAGACCCCGGCCCGTTCGGCGACGTCCTTGATGCTCGCTGGCATGCCTGAATCGTATCAACGTACCGACCTCAAACCGTGTCTTGACGGTACCGGACATGCTGCTTTAGCTTTGCGACGACTCTGATGAAACGTTTCATCCGGAGGTGCCGTGGAACCGCTGCTCGAGCTGCGGGGGGTGAGCAAGTCCTTCGGCGCGGTGCGCGCGCTGCGGGACGTCTCGCTGGCCCTGTACCCGGGTGAGGTGCACGCCCTCGCAGGCGAGAACGGCGCCGGCAAGTCCACAGTGGTCCGGATCATCGGCGGTGAGCAGGAGCCGGACGACGGCGAGGTCCGGCTGGACGGCACCCCGGTCCGGTTCGGCGGCCCGCGGGATGCCCAGCACCGCGGCGTGGCCGTGATCCACCAGGAACCCAGCCGGTTCCCCGACCTGTCCGCCGCCGAGAACGTGTTCATCGGCCGGCAACCGTTCCGGGTGGACCGCGCCGGGATGCGCCGCCGCGCCGCCGAGCTGTTCGGCGCGCTCGGTGTGCCGATCGATCCGGACCGCCCGGCCCGCGGGTTGTCCATCGCCGACCAGCAGGTGATCGAGATCGCCCGGGCGCTCGCCGCCGACGCGCGGATCATCGTGATGGACGAGCCGACCGCGGCGCTGTCCGGAATGGAGGCGCAGCGGCTGTTCCGGGTGGCCCGTGGGCTCGCCGAGAACGGGTCCGCGCTGCTGTTCATCTCCCACCGGCTGGACGAGATCTACGAGCTGTGCCACCGGGTCACCGTGCTGCGCGACGGCGCGCCGGTGACCACGCGGGAGCTTGCCGGCCTTGACCGGGACGCCCTGGTGCGCAGCATGGTCGGCCGGGAGATCGAGCAGCTGTTCCCCGGCCGGCGCTCCGAGCCCGGCGAGGCCGCGCTCGAGGTGTTCGGCCTGTCCCGCGCCGGGGTGTTCGAGGACATCTCGCTGACCGTGCGGCGCGGCGAGATCGTCGGGCTGGCCGGGCTGGTCGGCTCCGGCCGCTCCGAGGTGGCCCGGGCGATCTTCGGGGTGGACGGCCGGGACCGCGGCGTGGTCCGGGTCGGCGGGCGGACGCTGCCGGCCGGCGACCCGCGGGCGGCCATCCGCGCGGGCCTGGCCATGGTGCCCGAGGACCGCAGGGAGCAGGGGCTGATCCCGGAGCTGTCCATCGAGCGCAACGCCAGCCTGCCCCGGCTGCGCTCGGTCAGCACCTTCGGCATCGTTCGCCGGTCCCGGGAGCGCGCCCTGGCCCGGACCTGGACCGACCGGCTCGGCGTGCGACTGCGCCGGCTTGCCGATCCGGTCACCACGTTGTCCGGCGGGAACCAGCAGAAGGTGGTGCTCGGCAAGTGGCTGGCCGGTGACCCGGCCGTGCTGATCGTGGACGAGCCCACCCGAGGCATCGACATCGGCGCCAAGCGCGAGGTGCACGGGCTGCTCTCCGAGCTGGCCGCGAGCGGGGTCGCGGTGCTGATGATCTCCTCCGAGCTGCCCGAGGTGCTCGGCATGTCCGACCGGGTGGTGGTCATGCACGAGGGCCGGATCACCGCCGAGCTGGACCGGTCCGCGGCGACCGAGGAGTCGGTGCTGCGCGCGGCGACCGGCGGCGCATCATGAGAGCGCTGGCCGGCCGGGAGCTCGGCATCGTCCTGGTGCTGGTCGCCGTCGTGACCGTGACCACCGTGGTGAACCCGAACTTCCTGTCCCGGCAAGGGGTTCACGACCTGTTCCTGAACTCCTCGATCATCGCGCTGCTCGCGGTCGGCCAGGCCATCCTGGTGATCACCCGCAACATCGACCTGTCGGTCGGCTCGGTGCTCGGGCTCTCCGCGTTCCTCAGTGGACAGTTGTACCTGGCCGACCGGGACATGCCGGTGATCGTGGTCCTGCTGGCCGGGATCGCGCTCGGCGCGGTGTGCGGGGTGGTCAACGGGGCGCTGGTGGCGGTGGCCAAGGTGCCCGCGCTGGTGGTCACGCTCGGCACCCTCTACGTGTTCCGGGGCCTGGACTACGCCTGGGCGTCGGCCACCGGGGTGCACCAGGTCAACGCCGACCGGATGTCCCCGGACTTCCTGGCTTTCGGCAACGGTTCGCTGCTCTTTCTGCCGAACCTGACCGTGATCACGCTGCTGGTGCTCGGTGTGGCGGCCTATGCGCTGCGCGCGTTCCGGCCCGGCCGGGAGCTGTACGCGATCGGGTCCAATCCGGACGCCGCGCGCCTTTCCGGAATTCCGGTCGGGCGGCGGGTGTTCGTCGCCTTCGTGATCTCCGGCGCGCTCGCCGGCCTCGGCGGTGTGCTGCACGCCTCGTACTTCGGCACGATCAACGCATCCGTCGGCTCCGGGCGGGAGTTGGCCGTGGTGGCCGCGGTGGTGGTCGGCGGGGTGGCGATCTTCGGCGGCAGCGGCACCGTGGTCGGCGCCGCGCTCGGTGCGCTGCTGCTCACCACGATCACCAGCGCGCTGCCGATCCTCGGCGTGCCGGCGTTCTGGCAGCGCGCGGTGGACGGTGCCGCGCTGCTGCTGGCCATCTCGCTCGATCGCGTGGTGATGCTGCGGGTCGCGGCCCGGCTGCGCCGCCGAACCAGCGTCGGAGGTGCCGGTGGCTGACCGACTGTTCCGCTGGGAGACGCTGCTCTTCCTGCTGTGCCTGGCAGTTCTGGGCTACGGCGCGGTCAGCACGTCCGGGTTCGCCGACCCGGACAACGTGCGGTTCCTGCTGCTGGACTACAGCGAGGTGGCGCTGCTGGCGTTCGCGCTGCTGCCGATCGTGCTCACCGGCGAGATCGACCTTTCGGTCGCCTCGGTGATCGGGTTCTGCTCGGCGCTGACCGGAAAGCTGTGGAACGCCGGAATGTCCTTCGAGACGATCGTCCCGGTGGTGCTGCTCGCCGGGTTGGCGCTCGGCGCGGTCAACGCGGTGCTCGTGGTCAAGTTCGGGCTCCCGTCGCTCGCGGTCACGATCGGCACGCTCGGCCTGTACCGGGGGTTGGCCTACGTGGTGCTCGGTGACGGCGCGGTGACCGGGTTCCCGGAGAACTACCGGCCGCTCGCGATCGAGTACGGCACCGTGGTCGTCGTCGTGGTCGGCGTGCTGGCCGCGGTGACCGTGCATTTCACCCCGCTTGGCCGGGCGCTGTTCGCCATCGGCCTCGGTCCGGAGGCGACCCGGTTCTCCGGGATCCGCGTCGACCGGGTGAAGATGCTGCTGTTCTGCGTGTCCGGCGCGCTGGCCGCGCTGGCCTCGCTGATCTACACGCTGCGCTACAACAGCGCCCGAGCGGACAACGCCAACGGCCTCGAACTGGCCGCGGTGGCCGCGGTTCTGCTCGGTGGGGTCTCCATCTTCGGTGGCCGGGGGTCGGTGTTCGGCGTGGCGACGGCCCTGCTGTTGATGGCCGGGCTGCGCAACCTGATGTTCCTCAACGACGTCAGCAACGAGGTCCAGAACGTGGTCACCGGCCTGTTGCTGATCGTCTCCGTGTTGGTTCCGGTCGCGGCGGGCGCCATCGCCCGTCGCAGGCGCCCGCAACCACCGGCCGGTACCCAGCCGAGCCGGAGCCCAGATCCCGTGGGAGCCGCGGTCTCCCACGGCCTCAACGAGGAGGACCGATGATCCGCTCCAGCCGTGTGCGCGCGGCAGCCCTGATCCTGCCGCTGGCCGTCGTGCTTGCCGCAGGATGTGGCGGCACCACGAAGGACTCCGCTCCACAGGCCGGAAACTCCGGTAGCGGCAACAGTTCCGCCGACCCGAACGCGCCGATGAAACAGGGCCTCAAGATCGCCTTCCTGCCCAAGGAGATCGACAACCCGTACATGGTGATCATGGACAAGGGCGGCACCGACGCGGTCAAGGAGGTCGGCGGCGAGGGCAAGGACGTCGGCCCGTCGGACGCCTCGGCGTCCTCCCAGGTCTCCTACATCAACACGCTGATCCAGCAGAAGCAGGACGCGATCGTCATCTCGGCGAACGACCCGAACGCGGTCGCCCCGGCGCTCAAGGACGCGATGTCCAAGGGGATCAAGGTGGTGACCGTGGACTCCGACGCGGCCAAGGACGCCAGGCAGGTCTTCATCAACCAGGCCAGCTCCGAGGAGATCGGCCGGTCCCAGGTCCGGATCATCGCCAAGCAGATCGGCAACGAAGGCAAGATCGCCATCCTGTCCGCGACCCCCAACGCCACCAACCAGAACGCCTGGATCGAGTTCATGAAGGACGAGCTGAAGAAGCCGGAGTTCGCCAAGATCGAGCTGGTGAAGACCGCCTACGGCGACGACGACGACCAGAAGTCGTTCCAGGAGACGCAGGCACTGCTGTCCGCCTACCCCGACCTGAAGGGGATCATCTCGCCGACCACCGTCGGCATCTCGGCGGCGGCGCGCTACCTGTCCTCCTCGCCGAGCAAGGGCAAGGTCATGCTGACCGGACTGGGCACGCCCAACCAGATGCGGAGCTTCGTCAAGGACGGCACGGTCACCGAGTTCGCCTTGTGGGACCCGGGCCAGCTCGGCTACCTGGCCGGCTACGCGGCCGCGGCGCTGGCCTCCGGCCAGATCAGCGGGGCCGAGGGGGAGACGCTCAAGTGCGGCAAGCTCGGTGAGCGCAAGATCGGCAAGGACGGCGAGATCATCCTCGGCCCGCCGACCGCGTTCAACGCCGCCAACATCGACCAGTTCGACTTCTGAGCGCCATGCGCCGGATCTGCTTCCTGCTGAAGGTGCGCGCCGAGCACCTCGAGGAGTACCGGCGCCGGCATGCCCACGTCTGGCCGGAGATGCTCGAGGCGCTACGGGAGACCGGATGGCGCAACTACTCGCTGTATCTCCGGCCGGACGGCCTGCTGGTCGGATACTTCGAGACCGAGGACTTCGAGGCCGCGCTCGCCGGCATGGCCGCGAAGGAGGTCAACGCTCGGTGGCAGGCGGAGATGGCGCCGTTCTTCGAAGGTTTGCCCGGAGCGCCGGACGAGGGGATCGTCCCACTGGCGGAGGTGTTCCACCTCGATTGATCATCAGGAGGACAGATGGCCGACCACGCCGCCGTGCTGGCCGCACTGCGCGCCCAGCACATCGAGACGCCCTCGTGGGCCTACGGGAACTCCGGGACCCGGTTCAAGGTGTTCGCCCAAGAGGGGATTCCGCGCAACGCCTACGAGAAGGTCGACGACGCGGCCACCGTCCACCGGTTCACCGGGGTGGCACCCACGGTGGCGCTGCACATCCCGTGGGACGCCGTCGACGACTACGCCGACCTGGCCGCGCACGCCCGTAACCAGGGGATCGGCCTCGGCGCGATCAACCCGAACGTGTTCCAGGAGGACGACTACCGGCTGGGCAGCGTGTGCAACCCGGACCCGGCGGTGCGCCGCAAGGCCCTGGACCACCTGCTCCAATGCGTCGACATCATGGACGCCACCGGATCGGCCGACCTGTCCCTGTGGTTCGCCGACGGCACCAACTATCCGGGTCAGGACTCGATCCGCGACCGGCAGGCGCGGCTGGCCGAGGCGCTCGGCACGGTGTACGAGCGGCTCGGCGCCGACCAGCGGATGCTCCTGGAGTACAAACTGTTCGAGCCCGCCTTCTACACGATGGACGTGCCGGACTGGGGCACCAGCTACGCGCACTGCGTGGATCTCGGTGAGCGGGCGAAGGTGCTGGTCGACACCGGGCACCACGCCCCGGGCACGAACATCGAGTTCATCGTGGCGTTCCTGCTCGGCCGGGCCAAGCTCGGCGGGTTCCATTTCAACTCGCGGTTCTACGCCGACGACGACCTGATGGTCGGCGCGGCGGACCCGTTCCAGCTGTTCCGGATCATGACCGAGATCGTGCTGGGTGGCGGGCTGGAGCCGGCCGCCGGGATCGCGTTCATGCTCGACCAGTGCCACAACATCGAGCCGAAGATCCCGGCGCTGATCCGGTCGGTGCTCAACGTGCAGGAGGCGACCGCCAAGGCGCTGCTGGTGGACGCGGAGGCGCTGTGCGCGGCGCAGCGCACCGGGGACGTGCTCGGCGCGAACGCCGTGCTGATGGACGCGTTCGGCACCGACGTACGCCCACTGCTCGCGGGACTGCGTGAGGACATGGGCATCGACCCCGACCCGATCGGCGCCTACCGGCGCTCCGGGCACTTCGACAAGATCCGGGCCGAACGCACCGGCGGAGCGGCGGCTGGCTGGGGGGCCTGACATGCGACCGATCACCCTGCTGCTGGCCGCCTGCGTCGCGCTGGCGGTCCCGGCGCCGGCCGCCGCCGTCGCGCCGCCGGTGACGCTGCTCGCCGACACCCAGCTCGACCCGACCGCGCTGTACTTCGTCTCGTTCGACGGCCTGGTCAACAACCAGTCCTTCCAGCAGGACGCGATCGTCAGCCACGCCGGGTACCAGTACGCCGCCTGGTACACCGCCGACCGCAGCGCCGTGATCGCCCGGCGGGCGCTGCCGGCCGGGGCGTGGGAGCGGGTGGTGCTGCCGCACCGGTTGTCCACCAACGACTCGCACAACGTGATCTCGCTGGGCATCTCGCCAACCGACGGCCGGCTGCACGTGGCCATGGACACCCACAACACCACGGTGTTCTACGTCAAGTCCGAGGCCGGGCTGGTGTCCGCGCCGGCGTCGCGGACCTGGACCGCGGCCCGGTTCGGTGCGGTGCAACGCAATCTGGACGGGCTAGCGCTCGGTTCCATCACCTACCCGCAGTTCGTCCGCACGCCGGAGAACCGGCTGCAGCTCAGCTACCGCACCGGCGGATCCGGCAACGGCACCAACGAACTGGCCGAGTACGACGGAACCGCCTGGCGCCGGCTCGGCCGGTGGTCCTCGGCCACCGGCTCCTACCGGGCGCCAAACGGTGTCACCAGCACCACCCGGAACATGTACCTGCACGGGCTGACCTACGGGCCGGGCGGCCGGCTGCACGCGGCATTCACCTGGCGCGAGGGCAACGCCGGCGTGCTGTGCAACGCAGGCGGGCTGACCAACCACGACACCGGCTACGTCTACAGCGACGACCGGGGCCGCACCTGGCGCACCCCGGCCGGGGCGGTCGCCGGCAGCACCGGCGGGTCCGCGGTGGCGGTGTCGCCGAGCCTGGTGGTGGATCCGCTGGATCCCAACCACGGCCTGATGAACCAGGAGAGCCAGGCGGTGGACTCGACCGGCACGCCGCACGTGGTGATCAGCTACGTGCCCGGCCGGTTCACCCAGTGCGTCACCGGCTACGCGGCCGACCGGACCCGGTGGGGCCGGGCGTTCCACGTGTTCCGCAACTCCAACGGCACGTGGACCAAGCGGGAGATCCCGGTGCCGCTGAACTCCACCGGCCGCACCCGGATCGTCTTCGACCGCAACGACAACGCCTACCTGATCCTGCCGTTCGGCCGGATCGTGGCCGCGTCCCGGGCGAGCAACTGGACCGACTGGGCCACGGTGTTCGACCGGCCGGCGAACAACGCCTTCGGCGAGGTGACCGTCGACTACGCGCGGCTGGCCGGGGAGGGCGTGCTGTCCGTGCTCTACCAGCAACGCTCCACCGGGACCACGCCGTCGCCGATCCGGGTCGCCGACTTCCGGCTCGGCTGAGAGGAGACCGATGACCAGCCATCCGGCCGTCGCCGAACTGCTGCAGCGCGCGCACCTGCTCGGCGCGGACCGGCGCAACACCAACTACGCCGGCGGGAACGCGTCGGCCAAGGGCGTCGCGACCGACCCGGCGACCGGCGCCGAGGTCGAGCTGATGTGGGTCAAGGGATCGGGCGGCGATCTCGGCACGCTCACCGAGGCCGGACTGGCCGTGCTGCGGATGGACCGGCTGCGCGCGCTGCCCGCGGTGTATCCGGGGCCGCACCGGGAGGACGAGATGGTGGCCGCGCTGGACTACTGCCTGCACGGCCGGGGCGGCGCGGCACCCAGCATCGACACGGCCATGCACGGGCTGCTCGATGTGTCGCATGTGGACCATCTGCACCCGGACTCGGGGATCGCGCTGGCCACGGCGGTCGACGGGGAGGAGTTGACCCGCAAGGTGTTCGGCGACCGGGTGGGTTGGGTGCCGTGGCGCCGCCCGGGTTTCCAGCTTGGCCTGGACATCGCGGCACTGCACCGGGAGAACCCGGACGCGATCGGCTGCGTGCTCGGCGGGCACGGGATCACCGCGTGGGGTGCGACCAGTGCCGAGTGCGCGGCCAACTCGTTGGAGATCATCCGGACCGCGGAGCGCTACCTCGCCGAGCACGGCCGGCCGGATCCGTTCGGTCCGGTGCTGCCCGGGTACGCCGCACTGTCCGAAGTGGACCGCCGGGCCCGGGCGGCGGCGCTGTTCCCGGTCCTGCGCGGGTTGGCGTCCACCGACAGCCGGGTGGTCGGGCAGTTCACCGACGGCCCGGAGGTGCTGGACTTCCTGGCCCGGGCCGAGCATCCGCGGCTGGCCGCGCTCGGCACCTCGTGCCCGGACCACTTCCTGCGCACCAAGGTCCGGCCGCTGGTGGTCGACCTGCCGGGCACCGCCGCACTGCCGGAGGTGATCGCGCGGGTGGCCGAGCTGCACGCGGACTACCGGGCCGAGTACGCGGCGTACTACCGGCGGCACGCGACCGCGGACTCGCCGTCGATGCGCGGCGCCGACCCGGCCATCGTGCTGGTGCCCGGGGTGGGCATGTTCAGCTTCGGGCGGGACGCGCAGACCGCGCGGGTGGCCGGCGAGTTCTACCTCAATGCGATCAACGTGATGCGCGGCGCCGAGTCGGTGTCGCAGTACGAGCCGATCGGCGAGGCGGAGAAGTTCCGGATCGAGTACTGGGAACTGGAAGAGGCGAAGCTGCGCCGGATGCCGGCGGCAAGACCGCTGGCCACCAGGATCGCGCTGGTGACCGGCGGCGGCTCCGGCATCGGTCGGGCCACCGTCCGCCGGCTGGCCGCCGAGGGGGCCTGCGTGGTGGTCGCCGACCTGGATGGCGCCGCAGCGGCCACCGTGGCCGGCGAGATCGGCGGGGTCGCGGTCGCGGCGGACGTGACCGACGAGGCCGCGGTGGCCGGCGCGGTGCGGGCGGCCTGTCTCGCCTTCGGCGGCCTGGACCTGGTGGTCAACAACGCCGGGTTGTCGGTGTCGAAACCGTTGCTGGACACCACGACCGAGGACTGGGACCGGCAGCACGCGGTGATGGCGCGCGGCTCGTTCCTGGTGTCACGGGAGGCCGCCCGGGTGATGATCGAGCAGCGGATGGGCGGCGACATCGTCTACATCAGCAGCAAGAACGCGGTGTTCGCCGGCCCGAACAACGTCGCGTACGGGGCGACCAAGGCCGACCAGGCGCACCAGGTGCGGCTGCTCGCCGCGGAACTGGGCGAGCACGGCATCCGGGTCAACGGCATCAACCCGGACGCCGTGGTGCGCGACTCCGGGATCTTCGCCGGCGGCTGGGGGGCACAGCGGGCCGCGGTGTACGGGGTGCCGGAGAACAAGCTCGGCGAGTTCTACGCGGCGCGGACCCTGCTCGGCCGTGAGGTGCTGCCGGAACACGTTGCCGCCGCGGTGTTCGCGCTGACCGGTGGCGAGCTGTCCCAGACCACCGGCCTGCACATCCCGGTCGACGCCGGCGTTGCCGCCGCGTTCCTGCGATGACCGGGTTCGTCGCCGTCGATCTCGGCGCGACCAGCGGGCGGGTGATGCTGGGCGAAGTCGACGGCACGGCCGGCGGCACCGTCGCCCTGACCGAGCTGCACCGGTTCGCCAACGGCCCGGTGCCGATGCCGGGCGGCGGGCTGCGCTGGGACGTCGAGGCGCTGATGCGCGAGGTCCGGCACGGGCTTTCCCTCGCCCCGCAACCGGTCTCGATCGGGATCGACTCGTGGGCGGTGGACTACGGGCTGATCGACGGCGACGGCCGGCTGGACGGCGAGGTGCGCTGTTACCGCGACCCGCGCACCGCGGGCATGGCCGAGCGGCTCCGGACGCTGGTCGACGACGAGACCCTGTACCGGATCAACGGCCTGCAGTACCTGCCGTTCAACACGATCTACCAGCTGATGTCCGAGCCGCCGCAGCGCCTGGCCGGGCACACCATGCTGCTGCTGCCGGACCTGGTCGGCTACTGGCTCACCGGCGCCACCGGTGCCGAGCTGACCAACGCCTCGACCACCGGCCTGCTCGACGCCACCACCCGGAACTGGTCGGCGGACCTGCTGTCCCGCACCGGAATCCCGCCTTCGCTGCTGCCCGCGCTGCGCCGGCCCGGTGCGCTGGTCGGCCACACCGGTTCCGGCACCGCGGTGGTGGCGGTCGGCTCGCACGACACCGCGTCGGCGGTCATGGCGGTGCCGGCCCCCGACGAGAAGTTCGCCTACATCTCGTGCGGCACCTGGTCGCTGGTCGGCCTGCGGCTGCCCGCCCCGGTCCTGACCCCGGCCGCCCGGGCGGCCAACTTCACCAACGAGTCCGCAGTGGACGGATCGACCCGGTTCCTGCGCAACACCATGGGCCTGTGGCTGCTCAGCGAGTCGCTGCGAACCTGGGACGCGGCGCTGCCCGACCTGCTCGCCGCCGCCGCCGCGGAACCCGCCCTGCGCAGCGTGATCGACCCCAACGACGAGATCTTCCTCGCGCCCGGCGACATCCCCGCGCGGATCGCCACCCGCTGCCGGGAGACCGGCCAGCCCGTTCCCGGTACGCCCGCCGCCGTGGTGCGCACCGTCCTGGACTCGCTCGCCGCCGCCCATGCCGACGCGGTGCACACCGCCGCCCGGCTCGCCGGCCACCCGGTGGAACGCGTCCACCTGGTCGGCGGGGGCGCCCGCAATGCTCTGCTCTGCCAACTCACCGCCGACGCGTGCGGGCTGCCGGTGCACGCCGGGCCGGTGGAGGCCACCGCGATCGGCAACATTCTGGTGCAGGCCCGGGTGGCCGGCCGGGAGGCGATGGTGACGCCGGCGTCCGCGGGTTATCAGCCGCGGGCGGCGACGGGGGATTGGCGCTCGGCGGCGGCGCGGATCGGAATTGAGCTCCGTTAACCGAGGGCGGGACAAATGGTGGCCGGACGGCAATTGGTGACGGTGGTGCCTGGTGTACGCGCCCCTAGCGTCGTAGGTTGCTAGGGGTGATCGTGCGACTGCGCTGGGGTGAAAAGAAACGTGGTGCGGTCGGCGAGCAGGCCGTCGTCGGCGACGGTGAACACGTCGACGAAGTCGACGTCGGGTTCCGGGCCGAGCAGGGTGCGCAGCCGGCCCACGGCGGCCACCCGGCGGCCGGAGCCGAATACGTCGCGGACCGCGTGCCGAACAAACCTGGTGGTGCGCCGGGTGGTCTCGATCCGCTCCAACTCGCGGCGGCCGGCGACCGGCTCGGTGCCGGGCGCGCGCAACACGGCCTCGTTGGCGAACAGCGAGCAATAGCCATCGACGTCGCCGCCGTCGAGGTAGTAGTAGCTGAGCCGGACGCTGTCCGCCGCGGTCGCGGCCAGTACGTTCTCCGGCCGCCACAGGGTGGGCGTTTCGTGTGTCGTCATGGGCGAACCATCCAGTTCGTAGCCGGGATGTATCCCATGGTGACCGGCGCCGCTATGGCGGCGTTATCGTGCCGGGGGCGCCATCTGCCGGTCAGTTTTAGGCCAGGCGAAGGAACGCTCGCGGCCCGCGCGGAGATAATCCTGCGTGGGGCCGGGTTGGCGGAGGTCTGAAGATGGACGTGGCGAGGTCCACCGACGGCGTGCAGTTCAAGATCCTCGGTCCGATCGAGGTGACCAGCGCCGAGGCACCGGTGCGGATCCCGCCTGGCCGGCAGCCGGTGATCCTGGGTGCGCTGCTGCTTGAGCCGAACCGGGTGGTCAGCATCGACCGGTTGATCGACGTGGTGTGGGACGAGAAGCCGCCGGCCACCGCCCGTACCCAGGTGCAGATCTGCGTGTCGGCGCTGCGTCAGACGTTCGCCGGGCTCGGGGTGGACCAGCCGATCGAGACCCGCGCACCGGGCTACCTGTTACGGGTGGCCGACGGTCAGCTGGACAGTCAGCTGTTCTCCCGGCTGCTGGCCGAGGCGGCCGCGGCCGAGCGGGAGGGTCTGGTCGAGGACGCGGTGGTGTTGCTGCGTAAGGCGGTGGCGCTGTGGCGGGGCCCGGCGCTGGGCGGCGCGACCGGGTCGGTGCTGGGCAGCGCGGCGGTGCGGTTGGAGGAGGCCAAGCTCACCGCGCTGGAGACGTGCATCGATCTCGAGCTGCGGCTGGGCCGGCATCACCTGCTGATCGGCGAGCTGGGCAGTCTGGTCAGCGAGCAGCCGCTGCGGGAGCGGCTGCGCGGCCAGCTGATGCTGGCGCTGTACCGGTCCGGCCGGCCGGCCGAGGCGCTGGAGGTGTACCGGGCCGGCTGGCGGATCATGGTGGACGAGCTGGGGTTGGAGCCGGGGGAGGAGCTGCGCAACCTGGAGGCGCTGATCCTGGCCGAGGACCACAGCTTGCAGGTGGAGGCGCAGGATTCCCCGGCGCACCTCCAGGTGCGTTCCCCGGCCGGTCCGCATCAGCTGCCGGCCGACATCGTGGACTTCACCGGCCGCGAGGAGCTGGTCGCCGCGGCCGAGGCGGCGTTGCTGGACGGGGCGGACCCGGCCGACCGGTCGCCGGCGATGCGGGTCGTGCTGATCACCGGCAAGGCCGGCATCGGCAAGAGCGCGCTGGCCGTGCACGTGGCGCATCGGTTGGCGCAGCGCCGGTTCCTCGACGGCCAGCTGTACTGCAACCTGGCCGGCGCGCACCACGAGCCGGTGTCCGCGGCCGACGCGCTTGGCCGGTTCCTGCGCGCCCTCGGCATCCTCGGTTCGGCAATCCCGGACGGGCTGGACGAGCGGGCCGAGATGTACCGCAGCCTGATGGCCGGACGGCAGATGCTGGTGGTGCTCGACGATGTGGCCGCGGTGCGCGAGGTGATGCCGCTGCTGCCCGGCAGCGGGAGCTGCGCGGTGATCGTGACCAGCCGGATGCGGCTGACCGAGATCCCCGGCGCGCGGCTGCTCGACGTCGGCCTGCTGGCTGCGGACAAGGCGATGGAGCTGTTGGGCAACGTGGTCGGCGCGCAGCGGGTCGGCAACGAGTCCACCGCGGCGATGGCGCTGGTGCGGATGGTCGGCGGGCTGCCGCTGGCGCTGCGGATCGTGGCCGCCCGGCTGGCCGCCCGGCCGCACTGGTCGCTGGCCTCGATGGTCGGTCGGTTGGCCGACGAGCGGCGCCGGCTGGACGAGCTGACCCACGGTGATCTGATGGTGCGGGCCAGCCTGCGGTTGACCTACGAGGGCCTGGAGCCGCGCGACGCCTTGTTGTTCCGGATGCTCGGCGCGCTGACCGAGGGCAGCTTCCCGACCTGGGCGGCCGCGGCGCTGCTGGACGACGAGCCGGCCGTGGTCGCCGCCCAGTTGGAGCGGCTGGTGGACATGCAGCTGCTCGACGTGATCGGCCCGGACCTGGACGGCGAGCCACGTTACGGGCTGCACGCGATCATCCGGCTGTTCGCCCGCGAGGAGCTGGCCGAACGGGAGAGCACGGCGGTCCGCGCCGAGGCCGTCGAGCGGGTGCTCGGCGGCTGGCTGGCGAACGCCGAGCGGGCCCGGGCCGAGCTGTACGGCACGGAGCACACGGTGCTGAGCGGCTCCGCGCGGCGGTGGTACCCGCCTGGCGATGCCGGCGTGTCGGCGGGTGCCTCGATGCGCTGGCTGGAGGCGGAGTGCGTGAACCTGGTTGCGGCGGTCAAGCAGGCCGCCGACGAGGGTCTCGCCGAGCTGGCCTGGGACCTGGCAATTTGCCTGGTGACCCTGTTCGAGGTGGGCGGCTACGGCAACGAGTGGGAACTGACGCACGAGCGCGCCCTTGAGGCGGTCCGGTTGGCCGGAAACAAGCGCGGCGAGGCGGCGGTGCTCTGCTCGCTGAGCTCGCTGTACCTCTTCCGCCGCCGGCCGGCCGAGGCACTGGCCATGCTGGAGCCGGCCCTGCGGCAGTTCGAGGAACTGGGCGACGTTCTCGGCCTGGCGACCGTACGGCGGAACATGGCCGTCGGCTACAAGCTGCAGGGCGACATCGACAGCGCGGCCACCAACTACACCGCCGCATTCGACGGGTTCGGCGAGCTCGGCGACACCGTCGGCCAGGCCTACGTGCTCAGCAGGCTCGGTCAGATCTCCTCGGAGCGCGGTGACTACCAGCGCGCCACCGACCAGTTCGGCGAGGCGCTGGCGATGTGCCGGGACGCCGGCAGTCGCCGGGTCGAGGCCCAGGTGCTGTTCCGACTCGGGGACAACCTGATGCGGCAGCGGCGGTTCGAGGAGGCCGATCTCGTCCTCGGGACGGTGTTGGATCTGGTCCGCGACCTGGACGATCTGATGGGCGAGGGGATGGTGCTGCACACGTTGGGCCTGGTGCGGGTCCGGCTCGGTCGCCGGGCCGAGGCACGGCAGCTGATGCTGGCGGCGATCGGCGTGCGGGAGCGGATCATGGACCACGTCGGGGCGGCCCGGGTACGGCTGGATCTGGCTCCGTTGCTGGCCGACCAGGGCGACCAGGCCGGGGCGATCGAGCTGGCGGAGCACGCCGCTTCGCTGTTCGGTCAGCGCCGGGCGGCGGAGTTGGAGAGCGAGGCGCGCCGGCTGCTCGCCACGCTCACCGACTCGAAGCTGGCCAGATGACCGACCGCTCGCGCCCTTGGCGGGCTGGCGAGAGCGGCCGGAACCCGGTCACACCCACGGAAAGTCGGCCATACCCGAGGTGATGGCACCGCTGCTGGCCTGACCCGGGGCAGCGCTCGCGGTGGTGCCGGCGACCAGTGCGGGGCCGGCGATGATGGTGACAGCGGCGACAATACCAACGGCGATCGTCCGAACTGCGCGCATCGTGACCTCTCCATTTCTGTGGCTCTCAAACTCTTTTCGAGTGCTCGGTCACGACGCTATGAACCGGTCGCATTGCCGCTATATCGCAGCGCTTATTTGGCTAATTATCCTGGTCAGCGCGGCGCGGTAATCTCGCGATAACCTGGTGATAGCGGCTGGGTCAAGGGTATGCGCACGGCCGCGAACAGGCGCGTTGAGCTTCACCAGAGGTATGCGAATGGAACGCGTCAGCGATTTGGGAACCATCGAATCCAAGCGTTCCGGTGGTGGCGATATCCAGTTCGCAATAACGCTTTCGACGAGATCGGTTGTCGACCGGAATTTCTTGCTGGGGGCCACCGCGGCCGGATCCTTCGGCGCCGGGGTGGGACGCACCGCCGTGCCGCTGCTCGCGGTCACCGCGCTCGGCGCCACGCCGTTCGAGGTCGGGGTACTGCTCGCCGCCCAGACGATCGCGTTCGTCGTCATCGGACTGCCGGCCGGCGCGGTCGTGGACCGGGTCCGCAAGCGCCGCACGATGATCGCGATGGACCTGCTCCGGATGGGGCTGGGCGCCGTGCTGCTCCTGCTCTGGTGGGCCGGCCTGCTCGGGGTCGGCGCGCTGATCGTGCTGGTCGCGCTGATCGGCTGCGCGAGCGTGTTCTTCGACGTCGCCGCGCTGGCCTACCTGACGCAACTGGTCGGGCGGCACCGGCTCGGACCGGCCAACGGCGGTCTGCAGGGGGTGTCGTCGGCGACCTCGGTGGGCGCGCCGGTCGCGGCGGGCGGCGCCGCGGCACTGGTCGGGGCGGCCGCGACCACGGCCGGGGTGGCGCTGGGCTACGCGGTGTCCGCCGTGCTGCTCGGCCGGATCCGGCACCGGGAGCCGCCGCCGGAGGCGCGACCGTGGCGGTCGGTCTGGGCCGACACCGGCCGGGGCCTGCGGTGCGCGGTCGGTACGCCGACCATGCGCGGACTGGCGCTGTGCACCGCGGGGGTGAACGTG
Source organism: Actinophytocola sp. (assembly GCF_035762905.1). Classification (GTDB taxonomy): domain Bacteria; phylum Actinomycetota; class Actinomycetes; order Mycobacteriales; family Pseudonocardiaceae; genus DASYTH01. Next base: position 221,523 of record NZ_DASUCC010000095.1, on the reverse strand, counting down.
GCCCTGTCCGCACGGGCCGCGGTGCTGGTGATCTTCCTGCTCGAGCTGGGGTTCGGGCCGACCGAGATCGGCATCGCGACCGCGGCGAGCGGGGCCGGCGGGGTGCTCGCCGCGCTGGGGCCGGGCCGGGTCGCGCCGGCGAACCTGTGGTGGCTGCTGGTGTGGACCCAGGCGCTGGGCGCGCTGGTGCCGCTGGCCGCCGGCCCGGGCGCCCTGACCCTGGTCTGTCTCGGCATGGCCGTGTCCAGCTACGGCGCCACCCGGTACAACCTGGCGCAGCTCACCACCGGCCAGTTGGCCAGCCCGCCCGGGATGCTCGGTGCGGTGAGCGCGTCGAACCGGTTCCTGGTGTGGGCCACGCTCCCGGTCGGCGGGCTGCTTGGCGGGGCGCTCGGCTGCGTGCTGCCGGTGACCGGCGTGCTCTGGGTGACCACGGCCCTTCAGGTGGCCGCCATCCTGCCGCTGGTTCGCCTGCGCGGCCACACCCGGTCCGCCCCATGGAACGACCCTCCGTAGTCTGGTCAGCACGCCCCGTCCCCAAGATCGAGCTAACGGCCGGGCTGGCGGGTTGTCAATAGTCGCCGCACACCAGGGGGTTTGGTCGTCGGTTGAGCGGGGTACCCGTCGTGTGATCTGCGCCGTTCAGCAGCGAGCGGAGGTAACGTTGAGTGACGGCCGGCCCAGTGGCGACCAGGCCATCTCGCTGCTGATCGAGGGCGCGCTCGATCTGGGAAGGGTGCGCCAGCATGTGCGCCTGTTCCTGTCCGGCGTGGGCGAGCCCGTGGTTGCCGACGTCGTGCTGGTGACCGTGATGCTGGCCAGCGACTCCTTCCGGTACGGGGATCCGCCGATCACCCTGCGGCTCCAGTTCCTGATCGGCACCGGCGAATCGCGGCTGCGCATCGAGGTCGACCACCATCAGGACCGGGCACTGGACACTCAGGTCGACTCGCGGACCGGCATTCTGGACCGGATCACCAGCGCTCGCGGCGAAAACCGGCACGATGACCGGACGACCGTCTGGGCCGAGATTCCACTACCTACCGTCACCGAGCACCTGGCTGGCTAACCGCCGCTGACTGTGACGTGCGTCACCCTTTGGGTCCCGGCGTTACCGCCGGCGCCTGCCTGCGATGCAGATAACGTACCGACGGCGGGCAAACCCTCCCGAGAGGTGTGGTGGTGACCGAGGCCCTCGAAGAGACGGCCGGTGTACCCAGCGACGCGGCGCTCATCGCCGCCGTCCGCTCGGGAGACACGGCGGCGTACGGACTCCTCTACGAACGTCACCTCGGCGCGGCGCGCCGGGCGGCCACCTCGCTGGCCGGGACCGCCGCCGAGCGCGAGGACCTGGTCGCCGAGGCGTTCACCAGAGTGCTGCGGGTGGTCCGCAACGGCCGCGGGCCGAGCGAGGAGTTCCGGCCGTACCTGCTGGTCACCATGCGCAACGCGGCGATCAACGCCAACCGCGCCGGGGTGGACGTCATGCTCTACGGCGGGGTGCCGGACGAGCGGCGGCTGAGCCCGCGGAACGACCCGACGAGCGACCGGTTGCACGCCGAGGTCGCCGCGAACGCGTTCGCCAGCCTGCCCGAGCGATGGCGCACGGTGTTGTGGCACACCGAGATCGAGGGCGACAGCCCGGCCGAGGTGGCGCCGATGCTCGGCTTGACCCCGAACAGCGCCGCCGCCCTGGCCTACCGCGCCAGGGAAGGGCTGCGCCAGGCCTACCTGCAGCAGTACCTGCCGAGCGTGGACCGCCGCGAGTGCCGGGCGGTCGCCACCCAACTGGCCGGCTGGGTGCGCCGCGGCATCGCCGCCCCGAAACGGCGGCGGATCACCGCACACCTGAACGGGTGCGCGGACTGCCGGCGGCTGGCCAACCGGCTGTCCCGGATCAACGACGAACTGCGCGGGATCATCGGCCCGGTGGTGCTCGGCGCCCCGTTCGCCCTCGCCTACCTCACCCCGGCCGCCGGTTCGCTGGCCACCTCCGGCGGGGTGCTGGCCGGTGCCGTCGTCCAGACCTCGGTTGGCTACGTGTCGGCGATGAAGGCCGTCGTCGCCGGGACCGCGCTGGCCACCGCGGCCGCGGTCACCACGGTGCTGCCGCCCCCGCCCGCATCGGTCCCGGACCGGCCGTCGGTGTCCGCCCCGGTCGCCGAACGGCCCCGGCCGGAGCGCACCCCGACCACCGGGTCGGACCGGCCGGACAGGTCCGCCGGGACCGGCGAGGCGCCCCCGGCGGGTCCGACCGAGTCGACCGGGCCGTCGGCGCCGGAATCCACCTCGGCAACGCCCGATCCGGAGGCGCCGGCGCAGGCCGGTACCAACCAGGAGGACAGGGCGGCCGCCAAGGAGCAGCGACAGGCCGACAAGGCGGCGGAGAAAGCGGCGCGGGCGGAGGCCAAGGCGGCCCGGAAAGCCGCACGGAACAACCCGCCGGTGGAGCCCGGCGAAGAGATCGAGTAAGCGCCGCTGTTGATACCGAACCGTTCTCCCGTGATATCTGGGCCGGTGGATATATCGCGCGGTACGGTGCCGCCGTGCGCGACTCGCGGTTCGATCACCCGGCACCCGAGGACCAGCTCACCGTCGACAGTCGTCATGTGGGCGGTGCGGTCGTCGTCGGGGTGACCGGGGAGATCGACATCGTGACCGCGCCGCGCCTGCAGGAGGCCGTCCAGGACGCCCTCGACCGGACCGGCCACCTGGTCGTGATCGACCTGACCGGGGTGAGCTTCATGGGGTCGACCGGCCTGGCCGTGCTGGCCGAGGGCGACGCGATGGCCCGGCGGACCGGCAAGTCGCTGCGCATCGTCTTCACCAGGGGCAACCACGCGGTGCACCGGACGATCGAGCTGACCGGCCTGGATCGGATGCTCGCCATCTACGACCGGATCGATGCGGCGGTCGGGTCCGAGTAGCGGCCCACGCGGGCGCCGCTAACAGATGGGCTGAGCCACGCTCGCCGCGCCGTTTTGCGCCGAATCTTTCCGGGTAGGCCTTCGCCGACGCAATGCTGGCGTCTTCAACAGAGAGGACGGCGGGACCTATGACGGCCAGTGTCGACAACGACAAGGCACTCTGCCTCGACCTGTGCGACGCGCAGGTCCCGCCGACGGCGGAGCTGCGCAGATGGATCAGAACTCACCTGCGCGGGCTCGGCGAGGAGGCCGGCTACGACCTCCAGTTGATCTGCACCGAGTTGATCGCGAACGCGTACGAGCACGGATCGATGCCCGGTCAGGTCCGGATCGAGCCGGCCGGGCGGGACGGCCTGCGGATCGAAGTGGACGACTCCTCGACCAGGATGCCCATCCTGCGCCGACCACCACCGGACAGCTACCGGGGTCGCGGGCTGCGGATGGTCGAGGAACTGTGCCGGAGCTGGGGGGCGCGGCGCACCCGGACCGGCAAGACCGTCTGGGCCGAGCTGTTCGACCCGAGCGGGGACAAGGACCGGCTCACCGCCGCGTGATCAGCTCGGCCAGCCGGTCGACCGCTCCGATCAGGTCCGCGCCGGCCAGCAGGGCCAGGTCGTTGTGCTCGGCTCCGGCCACCTCGACGACCTCGGTCAGCCCGGCCGCCGCGGCGGCAACCTGCCGGCTCTGCTCCGGCGGCACGATCGAGTCCGCGGTGCCGAGCACCACCACGGTCGGTGCCCGCACGTGGCGGACCGTCTCCGCGACCGGGAACTCGTCCTTGAGCAACGCCCGCACCGGCAGGAACGGGTAGTGCACCGAGCCGACCGAGGCGAGGTCGGCGAACGGTGAGCGGAGCAGCACCCCGGCACACGGTCGCTCGGCCGCCAGTCCGGCGATCACCGCCGCCCCCAGGCTCTCCCCGAAGCAGATCAGCTCCTCGGCCCGGACTCCCTTCTCCGCCAGCAGGAAGTCCCGCGCCGCGCGGATGTCCAGCGCCAGTCCGGATTCGGTGGGCGCGCCCGGGTTGCCGCCGTAGCCGCGATAGTCGACCAGCAGCACGGAGTAACCGTGCCGGCGCAACGCATCGGCGAGCGGCGCCCGCAGCGAGCGGTCACCCGCGTTGCCCGGCGCCACCAGGACCGTCAGCCCACGCTCCGGCGCCCCGGCCGGCACGAACCAGGCCGCCAACCGCAACCCGTCCGCCGTCTCGAAGCTCACGTCGCTCGCGCCGGGCAGCACCGAGCCGGCCGGCGGCGGCGCCGCGGTGGCCGGCAGATAGATCAACCGGCGCTGGAAAAGATAGAACAGGGTCAGCAGCAGCGCGACGACGAGCAGCAGTCCACCCAGCCCGTAGGCCAATCCGCGCGGCACCCGCTCAGTCTCGCCCCACACCGCCGCGGTGACCGATCCGGGCGGCGTCGGTCCGGCTGGACACCCCCAGCTTGCGCAGGATGTTGGACACGTGCACGCTCGCCGTCTTCGGGCTGATCACCAGGTCGGTGGCGATCTCCCGGTTGGTGGCCCCGGCGGTGATCAGCGCCAGGATCTCCCGCTCGCGCGCGGTCAGCGTGGCCAGCGTCCCCTGACCGGCCGGGCCGGGCGACTCGGCCGGCTTGGCGTGCAGGATCACCCGGTGCCAGGTGGCCAGCCGCTCGCACTCCGCGCGCAACGGGTGCGCCTCGAGCCGCGCGGCCGCCGCGTGCGCCCGGCGCAGCAGCTCGGCTCCGGCCGCGGCCGGACCGCCGGGCGCGGTCAGCCGCGCCTCGGCCGCGCGGAACGTGCAGTAGGCCGCCGGATACGCCTTGCCGAGCGTGGACCAGGACTCGGCGGCGGTGAGCCAGACCGTCGGATCCGCCGCGCCGTGCACCCGGGCCAGCTCGGCGCGCGCGGTGTGCGCGGCCGCGGCACCCTCCGGGACGGTCGCGTCGGCCGGGTCGAGCGGGTCGCGCCGGAACCCGCGCACCAGCTCAAGCAGCTCGTCGGCCGCGCGCCCGGCCGCGGCGGCGAGTTGCTCGTCGCGCACCGCCCTGGCCCGCTCGGCCAGGTCGGCCTCGGCCCGCAGGCCGAGCTCGACCAGCGGACCGGCGAACCGTTCCTCGTCGGTCCCGGCCAGCACCCGCAGGCCATCGCGCACCGCCGCCCTGGCCCGCTCCGGCTCGCCGTCCCACATCGCCAGCTCGGCCACCAGCTCCAGGTACCAGCGGTGCCAGGAGATCACCGCGCCGCGCTCGACCAGCCGGCCGGCCTGCGCCAGCCGGCGCCGGGCGCCGTCCAGCTCGCCCTGCCAGATCTGCCGGCGGGCCTGGTAGATCAATACCGGGAACGCCCGGGCCCCCCGGGTGCCGTGGCCCTCGGCCTTGGCGAGCAGCTCGGCGGCCGCGCCGAGCTGACCCGCGGACAGCAGGTTGCCGGCCGCGTTGGCCTGCAGGTGACAGCCGTTCTGCCGTTCAAGGCCGAGCCGGCGCATCTCCCGGTAGCCCTCGAGGGACAGCCGGGCGGCGTCGGTGTACCGGGCGGCGAGACCAAGGACGTAGCCGGTGTTGATGTAGCCGAAGTAGACGTCGTCCGGCTCGACCAGCTCGCGGGCCAGCCGTAGCGACCGTTCCAGCTCGGCCAGCCCGACCGCCAGCTCGCCGCGGTGCGCCAGGGCGAGGCCGAGCACGTTGCGGGCCCTGGCCTCCACCCGGCGGTCGCCGGCCGTCTCGGCCGCGGCGATCGCGCGCTCGGCCAGCCGCTGCCCCGCGTCCAGGTCGGACCAGGCGACGTGGATCTTGGCCAGCCCAGCCATCGCCCGGGCCGCCTCCGGCGTCGCCGAGCAGGCCGGCAGCACGAGCAGCGCCGTGTCGAACGCGGCGGCCGCCGCCTCCCGGTGCCCGGCGGCGTAGTGGAACTGGCCGATCCGGTTCCACAGCTCGGCCGCGCGCCGCGGGTCGTGTTCGTGGGAGAACCGGCGCAGCGCGTCGTGCGCAAGCGCCACGGCCTGGTCGTCCTCGCCGAGCAGGTGCGCGGCGTCGGCGGCCCGGGTCTCCACCGCGGCCCGGTCGGTGCCGGCCAGCTCACCGCCCAGCTCGACCGGGTGGCCGATCCGCTGCCAGGCGTCCAGCGCGCGGCGCAGGTGGCGCAGCGCCTCGGCGAACCCGTTGCGGTCGAACGCGTCGAACCCGGCCCGCACCGCGGCCGGCAGCGCCCGCACGTGGTCGTCGGCGGCGTGCCAGTGGTAGGCGACCTCGGCGGTGTGCGCGGCCCGGTCCGCCGCGCGCAGCGTCGGGCTGTCCTCGAGGGCGGTGGCCAGCCGGGCGTGCAGCATCCGCCGCTCGGCCGGCAGGATCCGTTCGTAGATCACCTCGCGGATCAGCGCGTGCCGGAACGCGTAGCTCACCCCGTCGGCACCGGAGGCCAGCACATTCGCCTCGACCGCGTGCCGCAGCGCCGCGAACATCTCGGGCTCGGGCAGCCCGGACAGCGCGGCCAGCAGCTCGTGGCGCACCCTGCGGCCGGCGATCGCGGCCACCCGCAGCAGGACGGCGGCCTCGGCCGGCAACGCGGCCAGCCGGCCGAGCACGAAGTCGCGCAGCGACGCGGGCACCGGGTCGCCGCCGGGCGAGCGGGCCAGCGCCTCGGTCACCAGCGGGTTGCCCTCCGAGCGGGAGAACACCGTGTCCACGAAGGCCGGATCCGGTTCGGTGCCGAGCAGGTTGACCAGCTGCTCGGTGGTCTGCGCCCGGGTCAGGCGGTCCAGGTCGATCCGCTCCGCGTCGCGCAGCCGCAGCAGCTCCGGCAGCCGGCGGACCACGTCGCGGGCGCCGTCGCTGGCGCCGTCCAGATCGTGGTCGCGGCAGGTCAGCACCAGCAGCACCCGCTCGGCACGCAGGTTCCTGGCCAGGAACGCGATCAGGTCGAGCGTGGACCGGTCGGCCCAGTGCAGGTCCTCGACGGCCAGCACCACCGGCTGCCGCCGGGCCAGCCGGCCGAGCGTGCCGAGGAACAGCTCGAACATCCGGTGCTGCGCGGTGGCACCGGGCGAGCCGACCGGAACCAGGTCGAGCCCGCTCTCGTCCCCCCGCAGCGCCTCGATCACCGGGGCGAACGGCAGCTCCGCCGCGGCAAGGGGCAGGCATCCGCCGGTCAACACGCGGGCGCCGCGCTGCTCGGCCAGCCGGGCCAGCTCGGCTAGCAGCCGGGTCTTGCCCACCCCGGCCTCGCCCGCGATCAGGCACAACCCGGGTTCGCCGGCCAGGGTCCGGTCCAGTACCGCCCGCAGCCTGATCAGTTCGTCGTCCCGCCCGACCAGGTCCGGCCGAGGGCAGGCGACCGGATAACCGTCCACAGCGCACGTCATGTGCCTACCTCGTCGCCGTCCGTGCCCTAAGCCCGCCCAAGCGATGAATTAGGGCATACCTACAAGAGTTCTGAGGTGGTTGCCGGATACCTCGACGGTGCGTCGGGTCGCAGGCTTGGTCCGGGGGAGGAACGAGGGGATCTGATGAGCCGCGACCACGCAGTGGTGATCGGCGCGAGCATGGCGGGCCTGCTCACCGCGCTGGCGCTGCACGACCACTTCGCCGACGTGACCGTGATCGACCGGGATCGGTTGCCGGCCGGGCCGCGGTTTCGCGCCGGCGTGCCGCACGGGCACCTGCCCGGGTTGTGGGTCACCGGCCTGCCCGCCGTCGAGCGGCTGCTGCCCGGGTTCGAGCGAGAGCTGCGCGCCGCCGGTGCGCGGCCGCTGCACCTGCCCACGGACGCACTCTGGCTCACCCCGCCCGGTCACTGGTCCGAGCGGTTCCCGGCCTCGGCCCGGACGCTGTCGGCCAGCCGGCCGCTGATCGAGTGGCTGCTGCGGGCCCGCGTCCTGCGGGCCGGGCGGATCAACCTGGTGGCCGAGCTGGACGCGGTCGGCCTGCGACTGGACCGCACCGGTGACGCAACCGCCGTCACGGCCAGGTCCCGGCGCACCGGTGCCATCTTCGAGCTGCACGCGGACCTCGTGGTGGACGCCGGCGGACGCGACTCCGGCTTGCCCGGCTGGCTGGCCGCGCTCGGCCGGCCGCGGCCGAAGGAGATCACGGTGGACGCCGACCTCGGTTGTGCGACCCGCTACTACGCCACGCCGAGCGGCGCCGGCGCCGACTGGAAGGCGATCTTCCTGCCGGCCGCCCCGCCCCGACAGCTGCGGGCCGGCACGCTGGTTCCGATCGAGGGTGACCGGTGGGCGGTCACCCTGGCCGGCGGCGGCCGGGACCACCCGCCGACCGACGGTCCCGGGTTCGTGGCGTTCGCGGCAAGCCTGCGCGACCCGGTGCTGCACGACGCGATCGCCACCGCCGAGCCGGTCTCGCCGGTGCGGGCCCACCGGGGGACGGCCAACCAGCGGCGGCACTACGAGACGCTGCGCGGGATGCCCGGCCGGCTGCTGGTCGTCGGGGACAGCCTGTGCGCGTTCAATCCGGTTCACGGGCAGGGCACGATGGTGGCGGCCCTGCAGGTTGCGGCGCTCGTCTCGGCGCTGCGCGCATCGGCGGGGTCCCCATCGGACTCCCGGCGGATCCAGCGCGCGGTGGCGAAGGTGGCGGATGGCGTGTGGCCGATGGCCGCGGGGGAGGATCTGCGCTATCCCGGCACCGAGGGTGCGAAGTCCAGCATCGGCACCCGGTTCGGTCACCGCTACCGGGACCGGGTGTTCGCCGCGGCGGCCGTCGACCCGACGGTCAACGCGGCGGTACTGCGGGTGTTGAACATGATCGATCGCCCGCCCGCGCTGTTCCGGCCGAGCGTCATCACCCCGGCGCTCGGCCGGTTCGGCCGGCCCGCGACCCGGCACACCGCCCCGCCGGTCCATGAGGTGGTCCGGTCATGACGCCCGTTGGGTCGACCTCAGGTCGCCGCTGCGCGCGGCGCCTGTCTGAGCCGAGCAGCTGCCAACCGCACCTAAGGGGAACGGGACGCCACTCGGCCACCGGAAACCGCCGAAATCGGCGGTGCCGACCCAACGTGACGACAAGGGTTGAATCCGGGGAGGCGGACCAGCCATGACGTTCACCACCTGCCCCGAGTGCGGCACGGTCGCCGAGATCGTCGACCGGTTCGTGCTCCCGAGCACCGACGGCCCGCTCGAGCACGTGCGCACCCAGTGCCTGCACCGGCACTGGTTCACCATCCCGCTCACCGGACTCCCGGCGTCCGACCACGCTGGGTAAGAGGTCGCGGGCCGGGTGGTCCCCCCAGGCGCCCGGCTCGCGACCCATTCCACCCGGCCCGCCCCGATTGGCCCGGTCCCGGTGGGGTACGCCCGATCCATGAGTCGACGTGCCCGTGGACCGACCGACCTCCCCCCACGCGCCTGGTGGGAGGTGCTCAAGCGCACGGTCAAGGAGTTCCAGAAGGACAACCTGACCGACTGGTCCGCCGCGCTCACCTACTACGCCATCCTGTCGATCTTCCCGGCGATCGTGGTGCTCACCGCGCTGCTGGGTGTGGTCGGCCCCTCGGCGATCCAGGCGCTGGTCGACAACGTCCAGTCCTTCGCGCCGGGCCAGGCGCGGGAGCTCATGCTCGGCGCGCTGCGCGAGCTGGACAGCTCGCGCGGGGTGGCCGGCTGGGTGGCGTTGTTCGGTCTGTTGGCCGCGGTGTGGGGCGCGTCGGCCTACGTGGGCGCGTTCATCCGCGCGTCGAACGCGGTCTACGAGGTTGCCGAGGGCCGGCCGCTGTGGAAGACGCTGCCGCTGCGCCTGGTGCTGACGGTGGGGCTGCTGATCCTCGCGGGCCTGTGCGCGGTCAGTGTGGTGCTCACCGGTTCGATCGCCGACCAGGTGGGTCAGTGGCTCGGCATCGGCTCGGTCGGCCTCACGGTCTGGAACGTGGCCAAGTGGCCGGTGTTGGCGCTGCTGGTCAGCCTGGCCATCGCGCTGCTCTACTGGGCCGCGCCCAACGTGCGCCACCCCGGCTTCCGCTGGCTGACCCCGGGAAGCGTGCTGGCCGTCCTGCTGTGGCTGCTCGCCTCCGGGGGGTTCGCGTTCTACGTCGCGAACTTCGCCTCGTACAACAAGACCTATGGCTCGCTGGCCGGCGTGGTGGTGTTCCTGATCTGGCTGTGGATCTCCAACCTGGCCATTCTGCTCGGCGTCGAGTTCGACGCGGAGCTGGCCAGGAGCCGGGAGATCGAGGCCGGTGCCCCACCGGACCAGGAGCCGTACCTGCCGCCGCGCGACGTCCGTGCGATGGACGAGGACGAAATCCCCCGGCAGGATCTTCAGGATGAGCATGGACAGGGTCGCGGCGTTCGGCGGTGACGGTTGGCGATGGCTGAACCCGCCCCCGGACTGGCACGTCGACGAGCGCGGGCTGCGGCTGGTTTCCGGACCGGGCACCGACTTCTGGCGCACCACGCACAACGGCCAGGAGCGCGACGACGGCCACGTGCTCGGCCGCATGCTCACCGGTGACTTCCGGATGACCGCCACGTTCAGCGCCGACTACCGCGACCGGTACGACCAGGCTGGTCTGATGATCCGGATCGACGAGCGCAACTGGATCAAGGCCGGGATCGAGCTGGACGGCGGGCTGCACATGAGCGCGGTGGTGACCAGGGACTTCTCGGACTGGTCGGTGCTGCCGGCGCCCGAGGCCGCCGACGGCCCGGTGACCGTCGAGCTGGAGCGCGACGGCGAGACGGTGACCGTGCGCTACCGCACCGCCGCGGCGCCGGTCACCATGGTGCGCATGGCCTATCTGCCGCCCGCGGACGAGGTGCTCGCCGGGCCGATGTGCGCCGCCCCCGAGGGGTCCGGCTTCGAGGCCCGGTTCACCACGCTGCGGCTCGCCCAGGCCTAGGCTGATCACGTGGCCAGCGAAGAGGTTCGGGACGAGGTTCGGCTGACCAACCTCGACCAGCCGTTGTTCGACGGCTCCGGGGCGACCAAACGGGACCTGGTGGACTATCTGGACGCGGTGCGCGCGGTGATCCTGCCCGAGCTGTCCGGCCGGCCGCTGTCGGTGATCCGCGTGTTGCGTGGCCAGAAACCCTTCATGCAGAAGAACATTCCGAAGTACACCCCGGACTGGGTGCGCACCGTGTCCCTGTGGGCGGAGAGTTCCAAGCGCGAGGTCGCCTACGCGCTGTGCGACGACCGCAGAACCCTGCTGTGGTTCGCCAACCAGCGCGCCGTGGAGTACCACCCGACCCTGGTCCCGGCCGGCGACTGGGCCCACCCGACCTATCTGGTGCTCGACATCGACCCGCCCGAGGGCGCCGCCTTCGGGCAGGCCGTGCGGGCCGCGCACCTGGTCCGCGCCGCGCTGGCCGACTCCGGGCTCTCCGGGGTGGCCAAGACCAGCGGGGCCAAGGGGCTGCACGTGTTCGTGCCGCTGGCCGCCGAGACTGCGGCCGACGACGCGGCCGCGGCCACCCGGGCGATCGCCGCCCGCGCCGAGCGCATCGACCCCGACCTTGCCACCACCGCGTTCATCCGGGAGGACCGCGGCGGCAAGGTGTTCCTGGACTCGACCAGGGCCGGCGGGGCGACCGTGGTGGCCGCCTACAGTCCCCGGGTGCGGCCGGGCACGCCGGTGTCGTTCCCGGTGCCCTGGGACGAGCTGGACCAGGTGAGTCCGGCCGACTTCACCGTGCACACCGCCGTGGATCTGCTCGGCGGCGGCGACCCGTGGGCCGACCGGATGCCGCAACCCCAACGCCTGGGCGCCGAACTGCTCGAGGAGGGCCACGCCATCCCGATCGCCCGCGTGCAGGCCATGCACGAAGGCAAGCGCCGCGCCCGCGCCCGCGGAGATTAGGCCCATCACTTCCCGCTGGAACGCAACAACAGCAGTAAATCTCCGGAGAGGCGGACTGCTACACGCTGCTCAGCACCGTGGACTCGTCGATCATCCACCGGCCGCCGGAGTCGATCAGCGTGTAGCGGTGCCGTTCGCGGATCACCCGGCCGTCCCGGACCTGGTACTCCACCGTCGCCTCGACGGTGTCCGCCCCGGTCGCCTGGACCTCGGAGGCCTGCACGCCGCGCATCCGGCCCCAGAAGGTCTGGTAGCCGGACCAGCCACCTGCCGGGCTGCGCTGGTACTTCGGGGTCAGCCAGGTCCATGCCTCGGTCAGGTTGCCGGGAACCAGCCGGTAGTAGTCGGTGATCGTGTCCTGCGGGGTGGCCGGTGTCTGCGGTTGTTCTTGCGGCGACCGGGTTTCCGGTGGCTGCTGCGGCTCGGTGACGGTGCCGGCCGGCTGTTGCCCCGCGGCGGACGTGGGCGCGGGCTCGCTGGTGGGCGCGGTGGTGGGCGCGGGCCCGGCCGAGCTGGCCGGCGGCGCGGCGGTGCCGGTGCTCGGTGTGTCCCGGTTCGACACCAGTGCCAGCACGACGCCGATCACCGCGAGCAGCACGACGGCGGCGACCGCGAGCACCGGCCGGCGGCGCCAGGGCCGCGCCGGCTCGGGCCGGGGGGCCTCGGGAGCCATCCGGACCGTGGGCGGCGCGGGCGGAGCCACCGCGGGGACCGGTGCGGCGGGCTCGTCGGCCAGCTCGGTGCCGACCTCGGCCATGGTCGGGCGGGCGGCCGGGTCGTTGTCCAGCATCCGGGTGAGCAGGCCGGTCAACGGTCCAGCCTGGACCGGCGGGTCGGACTGTCCGGAGGCCACCTTGTGCAGCAGCGCGATCGCGTTGTCGGTGGTGCCGAACGGCGGCCGCCCCTCGACCGCCGCGTACAGCGTGGCGCCGAGCGAGTACACGTCGGAGGCGAACGTCGCCGGCTCGCCCCTGGCCACCTCGGGGGCCAGGTAGGCGGGGGTGCCGGCGATCATCCCGGTGGCGGTCAGCGTGACGTCCTCGACCGCCCGCGAGATGCCGAAGTCGGTGATCTTCACGGTGCCGTCCGGATCGAGCAACACGTTGCCCGGCTTGACATCGCGGTGTACGACGCCGGCCGCGTGTGCCGAGGTCAGGGCGGCGGCGAGTTGCGTGCCGATCTTGGCGGCCTCGTCCGGCGGCAACACGCCGCGTTCGGCCAGCACCTCCCACAGGCTCCGGGACGGCAGGTACTCCATGATCAGGTACGGCTCGCCGTCCTCCTCGATCACGTCGAACACCGCGATCGAGTGCGGATGCTGGAGCCGGGCGGCGATCCGGCCCTCGCGCATGGCCCGGCGCTTGGCGTCCCTTGTCTCGGATTCGGCGAGCTCGGGCGGGAGCACCAGTTGCTTGACGGCGACCTTGCGGTGCAGCCGCTCGTCGTAGGCCCGCCACACCACGCCCATCCCGCCACCGCCGAGCCGTTCGACCAGGCGGTACCGGTGCGCGATCAACCGGTTCTGTGTCACCCCTGTGGGGTTGCCGCGCGGGCCGAACCGAAACGCGCCGCGCTGGTCAGGCCTTGACTCCGAGCCCGGCGTAGAGATCGTCCGGGCCGTTGTGCGTGTACCGGCGCAGGTCCGGCCGCCACAGCGGGGCGCTGACCACCCCGGGCGGGACCACGTCGAACCCGGTGAACAGGGCGGCGATCTCGTCGTACGGGCGCGGATGGGCCGGATCCAGGCTGTCCTCGAGGATCTTGGCCGCCGCGGTGATCTCGGGCCGGTGGTCGGCGGTCCCGTGGCTGATCGCGAGCGCGCTGCCCGACGGCACCGCGTCGCGGTAGGCGGCCACCACGCTGCGCGGATCCCGCTTGTCCGGCACGTAGTGCAGCACGGCGACCATCAAAAGCCCGATCGGCCGGCGGAAGTCCAGCAACCGCACCACTTCCGGCGAACCGAGCACCCGCCACGGCGCGCAGATGTCGGCGTGCACGACCGCGGTGTCGGGGTCGCCGTCGAGGATCAGCTCGGTGTGCGCGACGGCCACCTCGTCGTGGTCCACGTAGACCACCCGGGCTCCGGGGGCAGCCCTGCGGGCGACCTCGTGCACGTTGCCCACCGTCGGAATACCCGAGCCCAGGTCGAGAAACTGGGTGATCCCGCGACCGACCATGTGCAGTACCGCCCGGCGCAGGAACGCCCGGTTCGCGCTGGCGATCAGCTCGACATCGGGCAGCAGTCGCGAGATCCGCTCGGCGAGGGCACGGTCGGCCGGAAAGTTGTGCCCGCCACCCAGCAGGTAGTCGTAGACGCGGGCGACACTGGGAACATCGATGCCGACCCGGCCCGACGCGCACTCGCGCGACGCGGTCATCGCCGTTGTCCTCTCGCTTGGGTGTCAAGCACTTTACGTATCGCTACCATGTGTCGCCCGGCGACCAAACGGCGTTTCTGCATCCGTACCCGAAAGAAGGACGAAAGTGGCGAGCTGGAATGACGTTCGGAAAATCGCGCGCGCGTTACCCGAGACCAGCGAGGGCACGTCCTATGGCTGGATGGCCTGGAAGGTGAAGGACAAGACGTTCGGCTGGGAGCGCCCGTTGGGTCGTGCGGACCAGGAAGCCCTTGGTCCCAACGCTCCCGACGGTCCGATCCTCGGGGTCCGGGTGCCGGACGTCGGTGTGGCGGCGGCGCTCATCGCCGACGATCCTTCGGTCTACTTCACCATCCCGCACTTCGACGGCTTTCCGGCAATCTTGGTACGACTGGACGAAATCGCGGTTGCCGAACTCACCGAACTGCTCACCGAGGCCTGGTTGCTGCGCGCTCCCAAACGCCTGGCCCGGAAATACCTGGAATCGTCGACGTAATCCGTTGCTTGATCAACCAATCAATTCTTCCACGCACCGCGCCGCAACCTGCGATGCGCAACATCCGCCCGGGCCCGAGCGACTGGACCGGTGACCACCGTGATCAACCGCTCGAGGAGCCCATGTCATGACGCAACCCACCCAGCATCCGCACCAGCACTACCCGGTCGCGCCGCCCGTACCGCAGAACGCCCTCGGTACCACCGGGTTCGTGCTCGGGCTGCTCGGGTTGATCTTCTCTCCGATCCCGGTCATCGGCATGGTCTCCTGGCCGCTGGTGATCCTCGGCCTGGTGTTCTCGTTCGTCGGCGTGCACAAGGTCAGCGCCGGCCAGGCCAACAACGGCGGCCTCGCGATCGCCGGCGCCGTGCTGTCCAGCCTCGGCCTCGTCGTGTGCATCGCCTGGGTGGTCGCCTTCGGCTCGGCCGCGAGCTGACCGGGATCGTCCACAGTGGACAAAAGGACGCGGGCCCCACTCTCGGAGCGGGGCCCGCGTATCGAACGCGTGGGCGATACTGGGATCGAACCAGTGACCTCTCCGGTGTGAGCGGAGCGCTCTCCCGCTGAGCTAATCGCCCGTAACGACGACGATACGGTACAGGTTGAGGTGGATCACCCGAAAAACGGGGAGTCCAACCACGGCCAGTCGATCCCCAGCCAGCCTCCGACCAGCCCGAACACGCCGAGGAGGTAGAGGGTGGTGAGGACGACGAGGCAGGTGAGGGCATACATGGTCAGCCGGACCAGCACATGCTGACGGCGCAGCCAGTGGGTCCAGGCGGTGTACCGGCCGCGCGCGAAGGTCAGCGCCCGGTGCGCCCAGTGGAACTCGGTGGCGAGGATGGCCAGGCCGGCGAACACGATCAGCCAGCCGGGGCCGGGGTAGGGGATCAGCACGATGCCGACGATGAGGACCAGTCCGCCGAGCGCGGCCACCGAGACCCGGTAGAGCGCCAGCATCCCCGGGCTCCGGGTGGCCCAGCGCGGCCGTCGCTTGCGATGCCGCGGCCGCTCGGTCGTCGCGTTCTCCACGTCGGCGTTCCCCACCTCCGCCATTGTGCCCGGTTCCGGGCGGCCCGGTGGCGCCCGAGCGTGGCGCAAGCAACATTCAGGCCACAGTCCTGCCGGGAATCGATCGAAGCTTGCCACTATGGGGTGAGGACCGGGCAGACTGACCCGAGTCAGGTCGGTAGCGTTGGACCGGACGGGTGATTTTGGCGGGCTTTGGGACCATTTGGGCCGCTGAGCCGTCACATTGTCAGGGCTCAGTCGTTCAATGGACTGGGAAGGGAGCAGAAGGGTACGACGATGCGCAACGATCACGTCACGCTCCGCTCAACGGCGGTGTTCGACCTGCTTGCGCCCCGCACGCCTGCGGTGCCGGTGAAGGTCGAGCTTCGCTATGACACGCGTGACCCGTACGCCGTCGTCGCGGCCTTCCGCACCGGCCGGGCCGGCTGGGTGGAGTGGGTGTACGCCCGCGACCTGCTGGCCGACGGGCTGATCGCCGAGGCCGGCGACGGGGACGTGCGCATCCGGCCCGCGGCCGACGACCCCGAGGTGGTCGTCATCGAGCTGAGCTCGCCGTCCGGCCACGCCGTGTTCGAGGCGTCGGCCCAGGAGTTGGCGGACTTCCTGGACCGGACGTACGACGTGGTGGTGCCCGGCAACGAGCATCTGTGGGTGGATGTCGACGAGGCGCTCACCCACCTGATCTCCACTGATTTGACCTGACCGTCCGGGTGCTGGGACAACCGGAACCCGAGTTGATCCAGGTTTCGTCGGTCGGATAAGGTTTCGCTCGCACCACGGCAGCCGGCCCGTAGGGGGAACCCCGCCGTCCAAGCCGTGGCTCGCGGACGTAGCGCAGTTGGTAGCGCATCACCTTGCCAAGGTGAGGGTCGCGGGTTCGAGTCCCGTCGTCCGCTCGGATCGGCCCCTCGGACCAAGGGCCGGACTCCCGAGTTACCCTCGGGAAAACGGTTGGCGGAGTGGCCGAGTGGTTTAGGCAAGGGCCTGCAAAGCCCTGTACGCGGGTTCGATTCCCGCCTCCGCCTCGGCGGGCGATTAGCTCAGTGGGAGAGCGCTACCTTGACACGGTAGAGGTCACTGGTTCAATCCCAGTATCGCCCACCAAGTTCCCAGGTCAGCCCCGGCTTCGGCCGGGGCTTTCTGGTCTCGTGCCAGGCGTGGCCAGGACTGACCGCCATGCCGGTGTGCGTGAACCGCAACCTCTTTGATCGAAATCCAGGTGGCGCCGGAGCGTGCGGATCTCCGTGATGCTCCCGATCCATTGTGGTTACTGCAAACCAGCCGATCCTGGACCGGCGCTTTCATGCCCTGAGCGCCCCAGTCGCAGACCCGGCAACGAGGCCGCACCCACCGAAAGTGCCTCACAGCAAGGCGAACGACGCCTGTCGACCGGGGCGATGGGTGGCGGGCAATGTGGCTAGGGGTTTGCCGTGCTACCGCGGCTCATCTTTCGTTGCCCGGATGCTCACCAGGCCGGACTCGTAGGCGGCGATGACGAGTTGGGCGCGGTCGCGGGCGTGGAGTTTGGCCAGCAGGCGGCCGATGTGGGTTTTGACGGTGGCCGGGCTGAGGTGGAGGTGGGTGGCGATCTCGGTGTTGGACAGGCCGCGGGCGATCAGGGTGAGGACTTCGCGTTCGCGGTCGGTGGTGCTGGCCAGGACGGGGGGTGGCGGGTGTGGGGCGGTGGGGCGGCGGGTGAACTCGGCGATGAGGCGGCGGGTGATGGTGGGGGAGAGGAGGGCGTCCCCGGCGGCGATCACGTGGATGGCGGAGAGCAGGTCGTCGGGCGGGGTGTCCTTGAGCAGGAAGCCGCTGGCGCCTGCGCGCAGCGCCGAGTACACGTAGGCGTCGAGGTCGAACGTGGTGAGGATGAGGACGTGCGGGCCGGGGGTGGCGCAGATCTGGCGGGTGGCCTCGATGCCGTCCATTTCGGGCATGCGGATGTCCATCAGGATCACGTCGGGGTGCTCCTGGGCGGCGAGGGCGACGGCCTCGGTGCCGGTGGCGGCTTCGGCGACCGTGACGAGGTCCGGTGCGGTGTCGACGAGGAGGCGGAAACTGCCGCGCAGCAGCGCCTGGTCGTCGGCGATCAGCACCCGGATCACGCGGGTTCGCCGGCCAGTTGGAAGGGCAGCCGGGCGGACACGGCGAATCCGCCGCCCGGAGCCGGGCCGGCGCTGAACTCGCCGTCGTACATCATCACCCGCTCGCGCATGCCGATGATGCCGTGCCCGGCGCCGGCGGCCGGCAGGGTGCGCACGCCGGGACCGTCGTCGACGACGCGGACCGTTGCACCCGCCTCGTCCGCGGTGACCGTGACCCGGCACCCGGCCGGGGCCGCGTGCTTGACCACGTTGGTCAGCGCCTCCTGCACGATCCGGTAGATCGTCAGCTCGACGCCGTCCGGCAGCCGGTCCGGGGCGTGCACCTCGAGGTCGACCCGGACCCCGGCAAGGCCGGCGCGCTCGGCCAACTCGGGCAGCCCGGCCAGGCCGGGGCTCGGGGCCAGCTCCGGCGTGGTCGAGTCCGAGCGCAGCACGCCGAGCAGGCGGCGCATGTCGGTCAGCGTGCCGCGGCTGGTGTCCTCGATCACCCGCAGCGCCGCAAGGGCCTCCGCCGGCCGCTCGCCCGCGACGTGGTTGGCGATCGACGCCTGCACCGTGATCAGGCTCAGGCTGTGCGCCACGATGTCGTGCAACTCCCTGGCGATCCGCAGCCGCTCGTCGCTGACCGCCTGCCGGGTCAGCTGCGCCGCCGCCGCCGCCGCGTACGCCCGTCGGGCGCGCACCGCCCGACCAGCCGCCCACGGGGTGACCAGCAGCAGCCAGTCCAGGAGCAGCAGTGCCGCTCCGTCCCAGCTCGACCAGGTGGCCACGATCGCCGCCGTGGTCCCGGCCAGGCACACCGCCAGCGCCAGCACCGAGCGGCGGCGCGGTTCCAGCAGCCCGAGCGTGTAGAGCGCCAGCGCCACCGGCACCAGGAACGCCAGCCCGCTCGGGCCCCACGCCATCCCGGTCATCGTCGCCACGGCGAGCGCCAGGCACATCACGCTCAGCGCGCCCAGCGGCCACACCCGGCGCACGGCCACCGGCAGCCCGATGGCCAGGGCGATCACCCCGCCGAGCCAGGCCGGCCCCACGAAGCCGCGGGTGGCGTCGTGGTCGCCCACCGCGGCCATGATCAGTAGCATCGGCCCGACCGCCACCAGCACGTCGATGGCGATCAGCTGGCCGCGCCGCAACCGCACCGGACCCTGATCGTGCACGGCTCGACGGTAACCGCTTGGCCGGCCCCGCACGTCAGACCGGAGTAGGTCGGACTCCGGGGCGATGTGTCGGCGCGCCGGCCCGGTCACCGTGGTCACATGATCGAAGTGCGAGAGCTGACCAAGCGGTTCGGCGGCACGGTCGCCGTCGACGAGCTGACCTTCACCGTGCGGCCCGGGCGGGTCACCGGGTTCCTCGGACCGAACGGCGCCGGCAAGTCCACCACCATGCGCACCGTGCTCGGCCTGGACCGGCCCACGTCGGGGCAGGCGCTGGTGGGCGGCCGCCGGTATGCGACCCTGCGCCGGCCGATCCACGAGGTGGGTGCCCTGCTGGACGCGAACGCGGTGCACGGCGGCCGCACCGCGTACCACCACCTGCGCTGCCTGGCCCGCGGCAACGGGATCGGTCCGGCGCGGGTCACCGCCGTGCTCGAGCAGGTCGGGCTGGCCGGGGCCGCGCGCAAGCGGGTCGAGGAGTTCTCGCTGGGCATGAAGCAGCGCCTGGGCATCGCCAACGCGCTGCTCGGCGATCCCGGCGTGCTGCTGTTCGACGAGCCGGTGAACGGGCTGGACCCGGAGGGCATCCGGTGGATCCGGGAGCTGATGCGCGCGCTGGCCGCGGAGGGCCGCACGGTGCTGATCTCCAGCCACCTGATGAGCGAGATGGCGCTCACCGCCGACGTGGTCGTGGTGATCGGGCGCGGCCGGTTGATCGCCGAGACGTCGGTGGGGGAGTTGGCCGGGCGCTTCCGCCGGGGCGTGCTGGTCCGCTCGCCCCAGGCGACCGCGCTGGCCGAAGCGATGACCGCGGCCGGCGCGACCGTGCACACCGAACCGGACGGCGGGCTCGCGGTGCGCGAGCTGGAGCCGGCGCGGATCGCGGACCTGGCGTTGGAGCTGCGGATCCCGGTGCACGAGCTGACCCCGCGCAGCGCGTCCCTCGAGGAGGCCTATCTCCAGCTCACCGACGACAGCGTGGAGTACCGGACCGGGGCGGGTGTCCGATGACCGACGTGATCGCCGCCGAGTTCCTGAAGATCCGCACCGTCCGGTCGACCTACGGCCTGCTCGCCTCGGTCGCCGCGCTGATCGTGGTCGGCGTGGTCGTCGACATCGCCATGACCGCCGACTGGAACGGCGCCGCCGCGGAGGAGCGGGCCCACTTCGCCACCGCCGACGCCCGGGTGGTGGTCATCCCGTACGCGCAGTTCTGCCTGGCCGCGCTCGGAGCCCTCGCGGTGACCGCGGAGTTCGGCACCGGCATGATCCGGCCGAGCCTGGTCGCCGTGCCCGACCGGCTCGCCATGGTGGCCGGGAAGGCGGCGGTCGTTGCCGCGCTGAGCCTGGTGGTCGGGCAGCTGGTCGCGTTCGGCACGTTCCTGCTCAGCTGGTGGATCGCCGGGGCGCACCCGGCCCCGCTGTGGCTCTGGCCGTCGGTCTCCGACGCGATCCCCTCGGTGCTCGCCTCCGGCCTGTCCGTCACCGTGTGCGCACTCGTGGGTCTGGGCATCGGGCTGCTGATCCGCTCCACCGCCGGCGCCCTTGTCACCCTCGCCGCGCTGCTGTGGGTGTTGCCGTCGGTGGCCTTCCTGCTCCCCGTACCCTGGGACCTCCGCATCGCGGCGGTGATGCTGCCCAACCTCGCCCCGCAACTGGACCCCACGTTCGAGTTCGTGGTGCTCCCGCCATGGGCCGTGCTGCTGACGATGGCGCTCTACATCGTCGCCGCCCTCGCCTGGGGCACCCTCGCCTTCACCCGCCGCGACGCCTGACCACCTCAGCCCCGCATCGGCAACTCGTGTGCCGGAGCCGACCAGTCGATTGCCCGACATGGCAACTCGCCGAGCCCGGGCCTCGATCATCGGCGAGTCCCCAGTTCCAGACCACCGAGTCGCCGGTCCCGGGTCGGCGAGTTCCCGGTTGTGGCAACCGAGTCGCCGGTTCCGGGTCGGCGAGTTGCCGGTTGTGGCAACCGAGTCGCTGGTCCCGGGTCGGCGAGTTGCCGGTTGTGGCAGCCGAGTTGTCGGTTCCGGCAAACGAGTTTGTGGTCCAGCGATGTGAGGGTGATGTGGCGGCGCGGTGACGGTGACGAGTGCGCGGGTGTGGGTGTGTGTGTGGTGCGGGTGTATGGGTGTGTGGGTGCGTGGGATACGGGGTGGGGGAACGAGAGTGGCCGCACCTGGCGGAGAGCCGGGTGCGGCCACTGTTCGTTGGTCCTGTTCGGACTGTTTGGTGGGCTAGCGGCGGTCGAAGTGTTCTTGGGTTTGGACGTTCAGTTCGTCGATCCGGACGCGGCGGGCGGGGTTGGTGCGCGGGTCGTTGAGTTCGACGACGTCGAAGCCCTTGACGAGGTCGGATCCGTAGATGAAGCCGTTGTACCAGTAGGCCGACCACTCGCCGCCGTCTTCACCGTCGGGTAGTGGCCCGCGCTCGATGAAGCCGATCTCCCTTGGGTTGCGGGAGTCGGTGAAGTCCCACACCTGAATGCCGCCTTGGTACCAGGCCTGCACCATGATGTCCCGGCCGCGCACCGGGATCAGGGAACCGTTGTGCGCCACGCAGTTCTCGTTCTCGGCCTGGTGCCGGGAGATCTTGAAGTAGCTGCGGAACTCGAGCGTGCGCGAGTCGCCGCGCCCGACGATGTCGTAGACGCCGTCCGCGCCGCGGGTCGGGCCGAGCGTGGCGTTGCACGTCGGCGTCAGGCCACCGCCGAGCTCGTCGGTGAAGATGACCTTGGTGCCGTCGTTGTTGAACGTCGCCGAGTGCCAGAAGGCGAAGTTGGTCAGGTCCTGCACCCGGCTGATGGTCCGCGGTGCCTCCCGGTTGGAGATGTCGAACAGCACGCCGTCACCCATGCAGGCGCCGGCCATCAGGTTCTTCTCCGGGTACACGGTGAGGTCGTGGCAGCCGCTGGTGGCCGTCCGGCCGTTCGGGAACGGCGCGACGACGCCGGGGTTGCCGCCATCGGGGAACAGCACCGGGGTGGCCACCACCGAGGCGGCCGCCGGGTTGCGCACCGGCACCTTGACGATCGAGATCTTGTCGTGCGGCGGCTGGCATTTGCTCAGCGCCGGGTTCGGCGAGTACGAGGAGATGTACAGGTACAGCGACCGGTCCCGGCCGCGGCCGTCGGCGCCCGCCGTGCTCGCGTCGTGGCCGCGGTGCCTGGCCTCCGGCACCAGGGTGTGGGTGTGCGACCCGCAGGCGGTCTCGACCGACTGGACGTAGCGCGGCGCGCGCTTGTTGCTGATGTCGAAGATCTTGATGCCCTCCCAGTAGGGCGAGGTGGTATCGGTGGCCGCACTGGAGCTGCAGGAGTTGTCGGTCCGGCGCGAGTCGGTGGACAGGAACAGCAGGTCGCCCGAGACCGAGATGTCGTTCTGCGAGCCGGGGCAGAGCACCTGGCTGACGATCCGCGGCCGGCGCGGGTTCCTGATGTCGTAGATGGTGAAGCCGAGGAAGTTGCCGACGAACGCGAAGTTGTCCTGGAACGCGAGGTCGGAGCCGACCGATCCGTCGCCGGCGAGCGGCGCGGTGGCCGGGATGTTGGCGATCAGCCTCATGTTCGGGCTGCTGACGAGCTCATCCTCACCCGGGAAGTCCTGCGCGCTGGCCGAAGGCAGTCCGGCCAGCATGGACAGGGCCAAGGCCACTGCCCCCACTGCTGCGGTCGACGCCCTGCGGCGCCGGCCCCTCAGCGTCGAGTTCACGGCGAGTCCCCTCTCATGAACGTGCGGTGGCCCCAGTATTGCCCTTGCCCCATCTTCCAACCAGCAACTTTGGGCGGTTAATTTCACCAGTTGACGATGCTTAGGTAGGTCGAGGTACCAACGGAGTAGGTTGCGGTGGTAGGGGTGCGTCGATCCCGACGGGGGTGTCCGATGACCTGGCGCAGGCTGGCCGGTGCCGTCGCCGCCGTGCTCGTCGTGGCCGCCTGCACCAGCCCACCCGATGAGGAACACGCGCCGGTGATCGCCCCGGGCCGCCCCGGCGAGCCGGCCAGCACGATTCCACCCGATCGGGTAAGCCCGATCCCGGCCGTGCCGCCCAACGACGCGGATCTGGCCTACGTGCGCAACATGATCGTGCACCACCACCAGGCCGTGGAGATGGCCCGGCTGGTGCCCGATCGCGCGGTCAACGACACCGTCAAGCGGCTCGCCGAGCGGATCGGCGCGGCCCAGCCTGCGGAGATCGACGGGATGAACGCCTGGCTGCGCCGGCACGACCAGCCCACGATCGACCCGGAGCACGGCGGGCACACCGGCCACGGGGACATGCCCGGCATGGCCACGCCGGCACAGTTGGAGGCGCTGCGCGCGGCCACCGGTTCGGCCTTCGACAACGAGTTCCTCGAGTTGATGATCGCCCACCACCAAGGCGCGCTGACCATGGCCTACGCGATCCAGACCACGGGCGCCGAGGTCCGGGTGCAGGAGATGGCCGACGACGTGATCGCCACCCAGACCGACGAGATCAACCAGATGCGCGCGCTACTGGGCCGCTGACCCGGGGCCGGCCGCGCGGCCTCGATACCATCGTCTGGCGTGGTTACCCGCCTGTCCGCCGAGCAAGGAGTTTCCGTGGTCCAGCCGATCTCACCGTCCGCCGCAGCCGCACCGCGCGTGCTGGTGCCGGCGGGAACGACGGCCGGCGCGGCGGTGCGCGACGCGGGACTGCCGGGCAAGGGGCCGGACGCCGTGGTCGTGGTCCGGGACGGCGAGGGGCGGTTGCGGGACCTGGCCTGGACGCCGGAGCGCGACACCGAGGTGGCGGCGGTGGCCGCGGACACCGAGGACGGGCGCAGCGTGATCCGGCACTCGTGCGCGCACGTGCTGGCCCAGGCGGTGCAACAGATGTTCCCGGAGGCCAAGCTGGGGATCGGGCCGCCGGTCAAGGACGGGTTCTACTACGACTTCGACGTCGAGCGGCCGTTCACCCCGGAGGATCTGCAGGCGCTGGAGAAGCGGATGAAGCAGATCATCAAGGGGGCTCAGCGGTTCTCCCGCCGCGTGCTGGAGTCGGTGGACGCGGCCAAGGCGGAGCTGACCGCGGAGCCGTACAAGCTCGAGCTGGTCGACATCAAGAGCGACGTGGACACCACCGAGGTGATGGAGGTCGGCGCGGGCGAGCTGACGATCTACGACAACCTCGATCCGCGCACCGGGGAGCGGGTCTGGGGCGACCTGTGCCGAGGTCCGCACGTGCCGACCACCAAGCACATCCCGGCGTTCACGCTGACCCGGGTGGCGGCGGCGTACTGGCGGGGCAGCGAGCAGAACCCGCAGCTGCAGCGGATCTACGGCACCGCGTGGGAGACGCAGGAGGCGCTGGACCACCACCTCGAGCTGATCGCCGAGGCCGAGCGCCGCGACCACCGCAGGCTGGGCGCAGAACTCGACCTGTTCAGCTTTCCCGAGGAGCTCGGCTCCGGCCTGCCGGTGTTCCATCCCAAGGGCGGCATCATCCGGCGGGAGCTGGAGAACTACTCCCGGCGCCGGCACGACGAGGCCGGCTACGAGTTCGTCAACACCCCGCACATCACCAAGGGCGGGCTGTTCCACACCTCCGGGCACCTGCCGTACTACGCGGACACCATGTTCCCGCCGATGCACCTCGAGGGTGAGGACTACTACCTCAAGGCCATGAACTGCCCGATGCACAACCTGATCTTCCGGTCCCGCGGGCGGTCCTACCGGGAGCTTCCGTTGCGGCTGTTCGAGTTCGGCGCGGTGTACCGGTACGAGAAGTCCGGTGTGGTGCACGGCCTGACCCGGGTGCGCGGGCTGACCATGGACGACTCGCACATCTACTGCAGCCGCGAGCAGATGCAGGGGGAGCTGCGCTCGCTGCTGGACTTCGTGCTGGACCTGTTGCGCGACTACGGTCTGAACGACTTCTACCTCGAACTGTCCACACGGGACGACTCGCCGAAGTTCGTCGGTGAGCCGCAGGAATGGGCGGAGGCGACCGAGGCGCTGCGCGAGGCGGCCGAGGCCTCCGGGCTGGAGCTGGTGCCGGACCCGGGTGGTGCGGCCTTCTACGGGCCGAAGATCTCCGTGCAGGCGCGCGACGCGATCGGTCGGACCTGGCAGATGTCCACGGTGCAGGTGGACTTCCAGCAGCCGAAGCGGTTCGGGCTGGAGTACACC
This sequence comes from Actinophytocola sp., assembly GCF_035762905.1. Lineage (GTDB taxonomy): Bacteria > Actinomycetota > Actinomycetes > Mycobacteriales > Pseudonocardiaceae > DASYTH01. Next base: position 196,480 of record NZ_DASUCC010000095.1, on the reverse strand, counting down.
GCGCCGGACGGCAGCCGGCAGCAGCCGGTGATGATCCACCGGGCGCTGTTCGGCTCGATCGAGCGGTTCTTCGGCATCCTCACCGAGCATTACGCCGGCGCGTTCCCGGCCTGGCTGGCGCCGGTGCAGGCGGTCGGCATCCCGATCGCCGACGAGCACGCCGAGCACCTGGTGCGCGTGGCGAAGGCGTTGCGGGCCAAGGGAATCCGGGTCGAGGTGGACACATCGGACGATCGGATGCAGAAGAAGATCCGCAACCACACCACGGCCAAGGTGCCGTTCCTGCTGCTGGCCGGCGGCAAGGACGTGGAGGCCGGCGCGGTGTCGTTCCGGTTCCGGGACGGCGGGCAGGTCAACGGCGTGCCGGTGGACCGGGCGGTGGAGGCGATCGAGGCCTGGATCGCGACCAGGAAGAACGTCTCGCCCTCGGCGGAGACGCTGGTCATTCCGGAATGAGTCACCCTTAGGATCGACGCATGACCGCTGGCGGTTGGTCCGGGCCCGAGCTCGTGGCGCAGGAGGGCGTCGGCGTTCCGGACGCCCTGCAGCGGCTGTGGACTCCGCACCGGATGGCCTACATCCTCGGCGAGAACAAGCCGGATCATGACGCCGCGGAGGGCTGCCCGTTCTGCCGGCTGATCGACCTCGAGGATGCCGAGGGCTTGATCATCGCGCGCGGTGCGCTGGTGTACGCGGTGCTCAACCTGTACCCGTACAACCCCGGCCATCTGATGGTGGTGCCCTACCGGCACGTGCCCGACTACACCGAGCTGACCCCGGCGGAGACCGTGGAGCTGGCCGAGTTCACCCAGCGGGCGATGGTGGTCGCCCGCCGGGTGTCCTCACCGCACGGGTTCAACATCGGCATGAACCAGGGGGTGATCGCCGGTGCCGGGATCGCCGCGCACCTGCACCAGCACCTGGTCCCGCGGTGGGGCGGGGACGCCAACTTCATGCCGGTGATCGGGCACACCAAGGTGCTGCCCCAGTTGCTCAGTGAGACCCGCGCGCTGCTGGCGAAGGCGTGGGCCGAGTAGGACTAGCCGGCGGCCGGCGTCCGCAGCGTGGCCTCGACGTCGATCACCAGCTCGATCTTGTCGGCGACCACGGCCAGGCCGTTGTTCACGCCCTCGAAGTTGACGTTGAAGTCCTTGCGGTTGATCTCGCCCTTGGCCGAAAGGCCGATCCGGGTGCCGCCCCACGGGTCGGCGCTGAACCCGTTGAGCTCGAAGGCCAGCGGAACCGGTCGGGTGACGTCCTTGATGGTCAGCTCGCCGTCCAGCACGAACTCGTCGCCGGCCTGGCGCAGGCCGGTGGACCGGAAGGTCATCTTCGGGAACTTCTCGACCTCGAAGAAGTCGGCCGAGCGCAGGTGGTTGTCCCGAGTCTCGTTGTTGGTGTTGACCGAGTTGAGGTCGATCGCGACCTCGACCGAGGAGTCCAGCGGGTTCTCGGCGGTGACGATGTGGCCATCGACGTCCTCGAACCGGCCGCGGACCTTGGTCACCACCAGATGCCGGACGACGAAGCCCACATAGCTGTGGGCCGGGTCGAAGTCCCAGGTGCCCGCGGTGTAGTCGGGGATCTGGAGCGTCGTGGCGCTGGTCATTTCGATTGCCTCCCGCAATTCGATTGAACTCTCAACCATGACCCTAGCAGGGCTGCGTTGAGCGTTCAACAAAAGCTAGAATGATGTCGTGGGTGTCACTCGGTGGCTGGACGACAGCGAGCAGGAGATCTGGCGCGCCTTCGTCACCGCGGTCGAGGGCCTGACCGACCACTTCGACCGCCAGCTCCAACGCGACTCGGCGATGCCCTACACCTACTACGAGATCCTGGTCGCGCTGTCCGAGGCGCCGAACCGCACGCTGCGGATGAGTGAGCTGGCCGGCGCGCGCGGGTCGTCGCGCAGCCGGCTCTCGCACGCCGTGGCCCGGCTCGAGGAGGTGGGCTGGGTGACCAGGCGCACCTGCCCGACCGACAAGCGCGGCTCGTACGCGGTGCTCACCGACGCCGGCTTCGCCGCGCTGGCGGCCGCGGCGCCCGGACACGTCACCGCCGTCCGGGAGCGGCTGTTCGACCAGTTGACCCCGGAACAGGTCAGCGCGCTCGGCGAGATCAGCAAGGCGATCCTGGCCGGACTCGGTTGCCGGGACCCGCGCCCGCCCGCCCGGTGATCCCGTTGCCCAAGACGACTGTCGGCCTCGGCTAGCCGCCCGACATTCGGCCGAGTGCCCAGCTCAGCTCGTTTATCAGCACCGCCCATTCCAGGGTCGCCGTGGGCGTCACCAGGCGGACCACGTACGTGTCGGGGGCGACCGAGAACACCTCCCGGCCGGTGGGGCTGCGCCGTTGGCTCACGTCGATCTTGTCGACCTGGATCTCCACGGCCTTGCGGCGCAGAAACCGAACGCCACCAACGACGGGAACGAAGTGGATCCGCTCCGGCGACAGTGTGGCCGTCCCGGCCCACCACTTCCCGGTCAACCCGTCGTGTGTGCCAGTGACCACACGAATGCTGCATTCCAGCCGATCGACCCTGTGCAGCCGCCTTGCGCGGCGGCGCTGCACGGCATGATCCGCTGTCGCGCCGGCCACCCCACCGACGAAGCTACCGACAATCTCGGACACCTGGTCCCTTCCGCTCACCCGGAGCCGCGAGTCTACGGCGACACTCCAGGGGAAACGCGGACACCTCGCTGCCTGCTCGTGGGGTGTAACCACCGGGCTTCGCCCCTCGGGACGCTCGCCGTTAGGCTCCGGTCCGCCTATGTTGAACATCTTCGCCAGAGCCTCGATATCCCGCGTCACCGACCCGGTCGGGGCGTGGGTGGTGCGCAGCGGCCTGTCGCCGAACGCGATGACCGTGATCGGCACGGCCGGCGCGGTCGCAGGCTCGCTCTGGCTGTTCCCCACCGGTCGGCTGCTCGCCGGGGCGTTCGTGGTGACGGCCTTCGCCATGTTCGACCTCTTGGACGGGGCGATGGCGCGGGCCCGCGGCGGCGGCACGAAGTTCGGCACCGTGTTGGACGCCACCTGCGACCGGATCGCCGACGGCGCGCTGCTGGCCGGGATCGCCTGGTACTGCTTCGTCGTCGCGCGGGACGACGCGCTGGCCGCCGCCACCCTGATCTGCCTGGTGCTGGCGCAGGTGACCTCCTACATCAAGGCCCGGGCCGAGGCGACCGGGCTCACCGCGAACGTCGGTCTGGTCGAGCGGGCCGAACGGCTGATCATCGTGCTCGGCGGGACCGGGCTGACCGGATTCGGTGTGCCCTACGCCCTGGACGTGGCCATGTGGCTGCTGGTCGGGTTGTCCGTGATCACGGTGGCGCAGCGGATCATGGCGGTGTGGCGCTCGGCGGAGGGTGAACCGGACATGACGGAAGCGGAGAAGACGTGAGCAATTGGGGGCACCGCCTGACCGACTGGGCCTACGGCGCCGGCTGGGGCCTGGTGCGCCGGATGCCGGACGGCATGGCCGGCGCCTTGTTCCGCTCGGCCGCCGACCTCGCCGCCCGGCGTAACGGACGCGGCACCGCCCAGCTGCGCCGCAACCTGGCCCGGGTGGTTCCGCAGGCCGGCGCGGCCGAGCTGGACGAGCTGGTGCGCGCCGGGCTGCGCTCCTACGCCCGGTACTGGAAGGAGACCTTCCGGCTGCCGGCCATGGACCACAAGGCGATCTACCGGCAGGTCGACGACGTGATGGTGAACCGGGTGATGATCGACGAGGCGCTGGACCGGGGCAAGGGCCTGGTCATCGCCCTGCCGCACACCGGCAACTGGGACGTCTCCGGGATCTGGCTGGTCAACCACTCCGGCCCGTTCACCACGGTGGCCGAGCGGCTGCGGCCCGAGTCGGTGTTCCGCCGGTTCCTCGCCTTCCGCGAGTCGCTCGGCTTCGAGATCCTGCCGACCTCGGGCGGCGACGTGGCGCCCTACCGGACGCTGATCGAGCGGCTGCGGCAGAACCGGGTGGTCTGCCTGCCGGCCGACCGGGACCTGTCCCGGCGTGGCGTGCCGGTGACCTTCTTCGGCGAGCCGACCCGGATGCCGGCCGGACCGGCCCGGCTGGCCGCGATAACCGGAGCCACGCTGCTGATCGTGAACCAGAGCTTCACCGAGGACGGCTGGGGCCTCACCCTGCACACCCCGATGATCGTGCACGAGCGCGAGCAGATCCCGGCGGTCACCCAGCGGATGGCCGACGCGTTCGCCGCCGACATCGCGGCCAACCCGGTGGACTGGCACATGCTCCAGCCGCTGTGGATCTCCGACCTGCCGGACGAGCGGCAGCGGGTGCTGGCCGCGGCCGAGCCCGAGGCGGCCCCGTGAGGACCGGACCATGAAGATCGGGATCGTCTGCCCGTACTCCTTCGAGGTGCCCGGAGGGGTGCAGGCGCACGTCGTGGACCTGGCCAAGGCGCTTGGCGCGCTTGGCCACCAGGTCGAGGTGCTCGGCCCGGCCGGCGAGGAGACGCCGTTGCCCGACTTCGTCCGCCCGACCGGCCGGTCGGTGCGCATCCCGTACAACGGTTCGGTGGCCCGGCTGTCGTTCGGACCGGTGTCCTACACCCGGGTCCGCCGCTGGCTGCGTGAGCACGAGTTCGACGTGCTGCACCTGCACGAGCCGGTCGCGCCCAGCCTGTCGATGCAGGCGCTGATGCTGGCCGACGGTCCGGTCGTGGCCACCTTCCACACGTCAACGGCGCGGTCCCGTACGCTCTCGGCGCTGCAGGGCGTGCTGCGGCCGCGGCTGGAGAAGATCACCGCCCGGATCGCGGTGTCCGAGCTGGCCCGGCGGGTCCAGGTCGAGCACCTCGGCGGGAACGCGGTGGAGATCCCGAACGGGGTCGACGTCGGGTTCTTCGCCGGCGCCGAGCCGCTGCCCGGCTACCCGCACCCGGGCGGCACGGTCGGTTTCGTCGGACGGTTCGGCGAGCCGCGCAAGGGCATGACGGTGCTGATCGAGGCGATGCGCCGGCTCGAGTCCGAGCTGCCGGACGTGCGGTTGCTCGTGGTCGGCCGCGGCGACGAGGACGAGCTGCGCCGCATGGCCGGGCCCGGGCTGGCCGACCGGCTGGTGCTGCTCGGCCAGGTCGACGACGAGACCAAGGCGCGGGCACTGCGCGGCATCGAGGTGTACTGCGCGCCGAACACCGGCGGCGAGAGCTTCGGCATCATCCTCACCGAGGCGATGTCCGCAGGCGCCGCGGTGGTGGCCAGCGACCTGCCGGCGTTTCGCCGGGTGCTCGACGACGGCCGGGCCGGGGTGCTCACCCCGGTCGGCGACCCCGATGCCCTCGCCGTCGAGCTGCGCGGGCTGTTGACCGATCCGGGCCGGCGGGCCACGCTCACCGCGTCGGCCCGGCGCAGGGTCGCGGCGTACGACTGGTCGGTGGTGGCCGGCCAGGTGCTCCGGGTCTACGAACAGGCGATTGCCGCCTACCCGCGGCGGGTGGGCGAATCCGGACTGCCGGCATGATCATGCGCGGCAGGGGGGAGGGAGTGGCATGAGCATGAGCGCATTGGTCACGACCCTGGTCGTGCTGATCGTGGTGGCCCTGGTCGTGATCCCGTGGCTGGTCGGCACGGCCAACCGGCTGGACCGGCTGCACGTGCGCACGGATGCCGCCTGGGCGGCCCTGGACGCCGCGCTGGCCCGGCGCGCGGTGGTGGCCCGCGCGGTGGCCGCGGCCGGCTCGTTCGACCCGCGCGGCGCGGACACGCTGCGCTCGGTGGCCGAACGGGCCGAGCAGGCACCCCGGATGGACCGGGAGGCCGCCGAGAACGACCTCACCCTGCAGCTCGCCGCCGTCGACCGGGCGCACCTGCCGCTGGCGCTGTCCACCGAACTGGTGGACGCCGAGCAGCGGGTGGTGATCGCCCGGCGGGTGCACAACGACGCGGTGCGCGACACGCTGGCCCAGCGCCGCCGCCGGGCGGCGCGCTGGCTGCGGCTGGCCGGCAGTGCGCCACAGCCGGAGTACTTCGAGATCGTCGAGCCGGCGCTGGCCGGGGAACCGGACGCGGCGCCGATGCCCCGGCCGTCGGCCCGGGTGGTGTTGCTCGACGGGCGGGGCCGGGTGCTGCTGTTCAGCGGCCACGATCCCCGGCGGGCCGACGAGTCGTGGTGGTTCACCGTCGGCGGCGGCGTCGAGGCGGGGGAGAACCTGCGCGCGGCGGCCGCCAGGGAGCTGGTCGAGGAGACCGGGATCGCGTTACCGGACGAGGCGCTGATCGGGCCGATGTGGCGGCGCCGGGTGGTGTTCAGCTTCGACGGGCGCAGCTACGACGGCGAGGAGTGGTTCTTCCTGGCCACCCTGCCGCCGGTCAACGGCAAGCAGGTCGAGGTGCGGGTGAACACCGGCGGCTTCACCGACGTCGAGCGCCGGGTGGTGGACGGCCACCGGTGGTGGAGCGCCGAGGAACTGCGCTCCACCACGGAGACCGTCTACCCGGTGCAGCTCGGCGAGCTGCTGCCGGACCTGCTCACCACCCAGTGGGACGGCACGGTGCGCACCGTCCGGTAGGACCGCCCTAGTCCTTCTTGTCCTTCGCCAGGGCGTTCGCGGCGAGGGCGTCGGGCAGCGGGTCGAAACGGGTGAAGGAGCGGGTGAACGTGGCCGAGCCCGAGGTCATCGAGCGCAGGTCGATGGCGTAGCGCAGCAGCGCCGTTGCCGGGACCTCGGCGCGCACCCTGCTGTAGCCCGCGGCGCTGTCCGCCTCGGTGCCGAGCACCCGGCCGCGCCGGCTGGACAGGTCGCCGAGCACCGTGCCCAGGTGATCGTCGGGCAGCCGCACGACGACCTCGTCGATCGGCTCCAGCAGGGAGATCCGGCCGTTGCTCGCGGCGTCCTTGAGCGCAAGCGCGCCTGCGGTCTGGAACGCGGCGTCGGAGGAGTCCACGCTGTGCGCCTTGCCGTCGAACAGCGTCACCCGCAGATCCACCACCGGGAAGCCACCCACCAGGCCCTTGGTGAGCTGGGCCCGCACGCCCTTCTCCACGCTGCCGATGAACTGGTGGGGCACCGAGCCGCCGACCACCTTGTCCAGGAACTCGAACCCGCCGCCCACCGGCAGCGGCTCGACCTCGATGTCGCACACGGCGTACTGGCCGTGCCCGCCGGACTGCTTGACGTGCCGCCCGTGCCCGCGGGCCTTGCCGGCGAACGTCTCGCGCAGCGCCACCCTGACCGGCTCGGTGTCCACGTCCGCGCCGCCGGCCCGCAACCGGGCCAGCACCACGTCGGCGTGCGCCTCGCCCATGCACCACAACACCAACTGGTGGGTCTCGGCGTTGCGCTCAAGGCGCAGCGTCGGGTCCCCGGCGACCAGCCGGTTCAGGTTGCGGGACAAGGCATCCTCGTCGCTGCGGGTCTTGGCCACGATGGCCACCGGCAGCAGCGGCTCCGGCATCTGCCACGGGGTCATCAGCAGCGGCTTGTCCGGCGCCGAGACGGTGTCGCCGGTCTCCGCCGAGGTGACCTTGGTCAGCGCGCACACGTCGCCGGCCACGCAGTAGGGCACCTCGCGCAGGTTCGCCCCGAGTGGGGAGTAGATGTGCGCCACCCGCTCGTCCACGTCGTGGTCCTCGTGCCCGCGCTCGGCCATGCCGTGTCCGGACACGTGCACCGGCCGCTCCGGCCGCAGCGTTCCGGAGAACACCCGGACCAGCGAGACCCGACCGACGTAGGAGTCGACCGAGGTGCGGATCACCTCGGCGGCCAGCGGACCGTTGGGGTCGGCGGTCAGCTTGCCCTGCGGGTTGCCCTGCGGGTCGGTCACGTTCGGGATGCCGTGCTCGAGCGGCGAGGGGAACGCGCCGGCCAGCGCCTCCAGCACCTCGGCCAGGCCGAGCCCGGTCGCCGCGCAGACCGGGATCACCGGGTGGAACGAGCCCTTGGCCACGGCCGTCTCCAGGTCGGAGATCAGCGTCTCCGCCTCGATGGCCTCGCCCTCGAGGTACCGGTCCATCAGGGACTCGTCCTCGCTCTCGGCGATGATCCCTTCGATGAGCTGGTTCCGGGCATCGGTGATCTGGTCCAGGTCGGCCGAATCCGGGTCGGTGACCTTGGGTGGATAGCCGTCGGTGTAGTCGAAGTACCGCTGGGTGATCAGCCCGACGAGGCCCGGCTTCCCCCCGGAAGCCGGCAGGTAGAGCGGCATCACGCCGGCACCGAAGGCCTCCTGGCAGGCGGCCAGTTCGGCGGCGAGATCCGCACGCTGGTGGTCGAGCCTGGCGATCACGACGGCTCTCGGCATGCCGACCGCGGCACACTCCTCCCAGAGCGCGGTGGTGGCCGGGTCCACGCCCTCGGCGGCACTCACCACGAACAGGGCCGCGTCGGCGGCACGCAACCCGGCTCGGACCTCGCCCACGAAGTCCGCGTAGCCCGGTGTGTCGATCAGGTTGATCTTGACGCCGCCGTGCATGAGCGGCGCGACGGCCAGTCCGACCGAACGCTGCTGGCGCACAGCGGCGGGGTCGTGGTCGCAGACGGTGGTTCCGTCGGTGACGGAGCCGGCCCGGGAGATCACTCCCGCCGCGGTGAGAAGCGCCTCGGTCAACGTGGTCTTGCCCGACCCGGACGGGCCGACCAGAACGATGTTTCGCACCTTGGCGGGGTCGTCTACAGCGACCGCAGCTCCGCCGTCACCGTTGTCGGTACTTTTTGCAGCCATACCTCTCAACCTCCCGAACGAGACCGCGCTGTCTGGGGACCCCGGAGAAAACGATGTGGTCGATCCCACACCGTACGCCCGTTCAGGACAAGTCCTCCCTGCGTTCACCACTCACTCGTAGCAATCGGACAGGTACTCGGGACGCACTGGAGAGTGGCCTGGTGAGAACGCCCGGGATTGGCCCGGTTGACCGGTCCACGTCCGCCGTAACATCAGGTCAGAGAAGTTTCACGGGCAAGAGAATCGGAAGGTCAAAGTGTCTGACGTTCAGTCAACCGCCGCCCAGACCGGCACCGCGCGGGTCAAGCGCGGCATGGCGGAGATGCTCAAGGGCGGCGTGATCATGGACGTGGTCACCGCCGAGCAGGCCAAGATCGCCGAGGACGCCGGGGCGGTGGCGGTGATGGCGCTCGAGCGGGTGCCGGCCGACATCCGGGCCCAGGGCGGCGTCGCGCGGATGAGCGACCCGGACCTGATCGAGGCGATCATCAGCACGGTGTCCATCCCGGTGATGGCCAAGGCGCGCATCGGGCACTTCGTCGAGGCGCAGGTGTTGCAGGCGCTCGGTGTGGACTACGTCGACGAGTCCGAGGTGCTCACCCCGGCCGACTACGCCAACCACATCGACAAGTGGCAGTTCACCGTGCCGTTCGTGTGCGGTGCGACCAATCTCGGCGAGGCGCTGCGACGGATCACCGAGGGCGCGGCCATGATCCGGTCCAAGGGCGAGGCGGGCACCGGCGACGTGTCCAACGCGACCACGCACATGCGGCAGATCCGCGCGGAGATCCGCCGGCTCACCTCGCTGCCGGAGGACGAGCTCTTCGTTGCGGCCAAGGAACTGCAGGCGCCCTACGAACTGGTCCGCGAGGTGGCCACCCTCGGCAAGCTGCCGGTGGTGCTGTTCACCGCGGGCGGGATCGCCACGCCGGCCGACGCGGCGATGATGATGCAGCTCGGTGCCGAGGGCGTGTTCGTCGGTTCCGGCATCTTCAAGTCCGGCGACCCGGCGCGGCGTGCCGAGGCGATCGTCAAGGCCACCACGTTCTTCGACGACCCGGACGTGATCGCCAAGGTGTCCCGCGGTCTTGGCGAGGCCATGGTGGGGATCAACGTGGACGACATCCCGCAGCCGCACCGGCTGGCCGACCGCGGCTGGTAGTTCTCCTACACGTGCTCGGAGATCATCACGGCCGCCGTGCCCGGCTCGAGGGCCTGGAACACGTGCGCGAGGTCTCCGGGATAGGCGACGTAGTCGCCGGGGGCCAGCTCGACCGGATCCTCGGCGAGGCCGACGAGGGCCCGCCCGGCGGCGAGCACCACGTGCTCGACCACCCCGGGCATGTGCGGTTCGGACGTCTTGGCCTGGCCGGGTTCCGCGGTGATCAGGTAGAGGTCACGGCGGGCGTTGGGCGGGCAGGAGGCCAGCAGGGTGGCCACGTAGCTGGCCCGCTCGGAGTACACGGCCGGGCCCTCGCCGGCGCGGATCACCTGGACCCGCGGCCGGGGCGGGTCGACCAGCCGGCTGAACGGCACGTCGAGCGCGACGGACAGCGCCCAGAGCGTCTCCACGCTCGGGTTGCCGGCGCCGGACTCGAGCTGGGACAGCGTCGACTTGGCGATGCCGGCGCGCTTGGCCACCTCGGACAGCGACAGTCCGACCCGGGTCCGCTCGCGGCGCAAGGCGTGGGCGATCACGTCGAGCGGGGCACCCCGCTGCGGCTCGGTCATCGACGCCTCGCGTTCGGTAGAGAAGTCCATCCGTTCGCCTTGACGAACGCCAGGGCGTGCGTTCATTGTAGGAGTCATGCGTTCGTTATGGCGAACCCTGGATCGGAGCCTGGTCCGGGACGTGCTTGCCGTCGCCGCGGCGGTGGCCGCGGTCGGCATGTCGTTCGGCGCCATCGCGGTGTCGGCCGGCCTGCCCGCCTGGCAGCCGGTGCTGCTGTCCGTGCTGGTGTTCGCGGGCGGTTCGCAGTTCCTGGCGGTCGGCGTGATCGCGGCCGGCGGCGCCCCGCTGGCCGCGGTGCTCGGTGGTCTGGTGCTCAACGCCCGGCACCTGCCGTTCGGGCTGGCCATCGGGGGGACCATCGGCAGGGGCCGGCTGCTCGGCAGCCATCTGATGACCGACGAGTCGGTCGCGTTCGCCCTGGCCCAGCGCGACCCGGCGCGCGCCCGGACGGCCTACTGGACCTGCGGGGTGGCCCTGTTCACCGCCTGGAACCTTGGCACCGTGGCCGGCGTCCTGGTCGGCTCGGCGATCGGCGACCCGGCGGCCTTCGGGCTGGACGCGGCGTTCCCGGCGGCCCTGCTCGCCCTGGTGCTGCCCGGCCTGCGCGACCCGGCCACCCGGCGGCCGGCCCTGCTCGGCGGCGCGATCGCGCTGGCCGCGAGCCCGTTCCTGCCGCCAGGAGTGCCGGTGCTGCTGGCCCTGGCCGGCCTGGTGGCGGTGCCGCGCAGGCGGGCGGTGCTGGCATGAACATCGTCGCCGTGCTGGTACTGGCCGCCGGCACCTACGCGTTCCGGGTGGCCGGGCCGCTGCTGCGGGACCGGTTCGAGGTGCCGGACCGGATCCGGCGGCTGCTGTCCACCGCCGCGGTCGTGCTGCTGTTCGCGCTGATCGCCACCGCCGCCCTGATGGACGGGCAGCGCTTCGCCGGCTTCGCGCTGCCGGCCGGAGTGCTCGCCGGCGGGGTGCTGGCCTGGCGGCGGGCGCCGTTCATCGTCGTGGTCCTGGTCGCCGCCGGGGTCACCGCCGGGCTGCGACTGCTCGGCGTCCCGTGACGTTTACGCTGGATACCGGAGGTGGAACGGTGGCTCGACCACTGGTCGGAGTGCTTGCCCTGCAGGGCGACGTGCGTGAGCACGCGCACGCCGTGCGGGCCAGCGGCGCCGAGTTCGTCGCGGTCCGCAGGGAGAGCGAGCTGTCCGATGTGGACGGACTGGTGATCCCGGGCGGCGAGTCGACGACGATCTCGCGGCTGCTGGACACGTTCGAGCTGCTCGAGCCGGTGCGCAAACGGATCGCCGACGGGCTGCCCGTGTACGGCTCGTGTGCCGGGATGATTCTGCTGGCCACGACCGTGCTTGGCGGCCGGCCGGACCAGCACCAGCTCGGCGGGCTGGACATCACCGTCCGGCGCAACGCCTTCGGCCGGCAGGTCGACTCGTTCGAGGAGGACCTTGAGCTGACCGGCGTGGCCGGCGGGCCGGTCCGGGCGGTGTTCATCCGGGCCCCATGGGTCGAATCGGCGTCGTCCGAGGTGGAGGTCCTCGGCACGGTGCCGGACGTGCCGGGCGCCGGTCCGGCCGCCGGTAGGATCGTTGCCGTTCGGCAGGGGGCCACGCTCGCCACGGCGTTCCATCCGGAGCTGACCGGTGACATCCGGGTGCACCGCCTCTTCGTGGATATGGTCCGCGCTGCCGCGTGAGGTTACGGAGGAGAGATGAGCGGCCACTCCAAGTGGGCCACGACCAAGCACAAGAAGGCCGCACTCGACGCCAAACGAGGCAAGCTGTTCGCCAAGTTGATCAAGAACATCGAGGTGGCCGCGCGAACCGGGGGCGGCGACCCCGAGGGCAACCCGACGCTGTTCGACGCCATCCAGAAGGCCAAGAAGAACTCGGTGCCGCAGGACAACATCGAGCGCGCCCGCAAGCGCGGCGGCGGTGAGGAGGCCGGCGGCGCCGACTGGCAGACCATCATGTACGAGGGCTACGCCCCCAGCGGCGTGGCGGTGCTGGTCGAGTGCCTCACCGACAACCGCAACCGTGCCGCAGGCGAGGTGCGTACCGCGATGACCCGCAATGGCGGCTCGATGGCCGACCCGGGCTCGGTGGCCTACCTGTTCAACCGCAAGGGCGTGGTGATCCTGCCCAAGAACGAACTGTCCGAGGACGACGTGCTGATGGCCGTCCTGGACGCGGGCGCGGAGGAGGTCAACGACCTCGGCGACACCTTCGAGGTGGTCTCCGAGGCCACCGACCTGGTCAACGTGCGCACCGCCCTGCAGTCCGCCGGCTACGACTACGAGTCCGCCGAGGCCAGCTTCCTCCCCTCGGTCTCGGTCCCGCTCGACGTCGACGGCGCCCGCAAGGTCTTCCGCCTCATCGACGCCCTCGAAGACTGCGACGACGTGCAGAACGTCTACGCCAACTTCGACGTCTCCGACGAGGTGATGGAAGCGGTCGGCTGACCAGTGGCGGAGGAACTGCCCGAAGAGCAGGAAGCCCTGCGGCGGTGGCTGGAGGGGCAGGCCGAGCAGCACGGGTTCGCGACCGTTGAGGTGGGGGCGGACGAGTTCGGGGCCGGGTACGTGTTCTCGGTCGGGGCATGGCGCGGCTTCGGGGTGCCGGAGGCGGTGATCATCGGGCTGCCCGAGGGCATGGGGCGGATGCTGCTGAACACGTACCTGCGCCGGGCCCGGGAGGGGGAGCGGTTCGCGCTCGGCAAGCCGTACCACGACTTCTTCGACAACGCGCCGGTGGTGTTCGAACGGGTCACCCGCGGCCACTACCCGGAGTTCTTCGGCAGCGCGCTGCTGATGTATCCGAACGGCGACTTCCCGGCGGTACAACTCATCGTCGCCACCCCCCAAGGGAAATGGCCGTGGGAGGCCGACGCGCCGGCCGGGTTCGCCGACCACCAACCGGTACTCACCCAGAGCGGGACGCCGGAAAGCTGGATTCCCGGGGTCGACGGGCCTTAGCCTGGTCCAAACTTTGCTAAAGCATTTTGCCCGTGCCTGAACCGTTTCCGGTCCGCCGTCGTAAATGCGCAGGGGTGAGCTTGTCGGACTGGGAGGCGGCTCATGGTCACGAGAACCGACTACCTCGTCATCGGCGCTGGTCCGGCCGGCTTACAACTCGGGTACTTTCTCGAGCGCGCCGGGCGGGACTATCTGATCCTCGAGGCCGGACCCACCGCCGGGACCTTCTTCCGCACCTTCCCCCGACACCGTCAGCTGCTCTCGATCAACAAACAGCACACCGGCTCCAGTGACCCGGAGCTCAACCTCCGGATGGACTGGAACTCGTTGCTTTCCGACCGGGAACGCCTGCTGTTCACCCGCTACACCGAGCGCTATTTTCCGGACGCCGACACGATGGTGCGTTACCTCAGCGACTTCGCCGAGGCGCTCGGTCTCAATATCCATTACGGCTGCCGGGTGATCCGGGTAACCCGAGAGGAGTATTTCCACGTCGTCGATCAGCACGGCTCGGAGTACGAGGCGCCGTTGCTGATCGTCGCCACCGGCCCGTCGAAGCCGTACGTGCCGGACATTCCCGGGATCGAGACGGCCGAGCTGTACGGCACGGTCACGGTGAACCCGCGGGACTTTCTCGATCAGCGGGTGCTCATCGTCGGCCGGGGCAACTCCGCGTTCGAGACCGCCGAGAACCTGGTCGAGACCGCGGCGGTGATCCACCTCGCCGGACCGAGCTCGGTCGGCATGACCTGGCGCAGCCACCACATCGGGCACCTGCGCGAAGCCTTGCTGGAGGGGCATATCCGCCGGATCGACCGGGCCGACGACGGCTACCTGGTCACGGTCAGCCTGTCCCGGTGCGACAAGGGCGCCCAGCGCATCCCGTACGACCGGGTGATCGTCTGCACCGGCTTCCGGTTCGACAACTCGATCTTCGCCGAGGACTGCCGGCCGGAACTGGTGATCGACGATCGGTTCCCGGCGCTCACCTCGGAGTGGGAGTCGGTGAACGTGCCCGACCTCTACTTCGCCGGCAGCCTCATGCAGGTGCGCGACTTCAAGCGGTCCACAACCGGCTTCATCCACGGTTTCCGGTACTGCGTCAAGGCCCTGCACCGGATCATGGAGCAGCGCTACCACGACGTTCCCTGGCCGCCGAGGGGACTGCCGGCGGACCCGGAGGCGCTGGCGGTCGCGGTGCTCTGCCGGGCGAACCGGACCTCCGCGCTGTGGCAGCAGTTCGGCCGGCTGTGCGACCTGGTGGTGCTTGAGGGCGCCGAGGTGGCCTACTACGAGGAACTGCCGGTCGATTACGTGCACGAGGGCCGGGTGGCCAGCCGGGAGAACTTCTTCACCGTGACCCTGGAGTACACCGCCGACGCGGCGCTGCACCCGGTGGTGCGGCACTACCGGCAGGGGCGACTCCTCGCCGAGCACCACGTCGCGGAGAACATCGACAACGACTGGACCAGCGAGGTGGCGCACCGCGACCCGCTGCGCGCCTTCTTCGGTGACGAGCTGGAAGCCGTCGCCGTTTACCGATAACCGGTCAACGGCACAACGCGCGGATCCGGTCCGCGTGCGCCGGATACCGCGTGCACAACGGCTCCACTCCGGCGAACTCGACGCAGTCGTCGGTGTACGGCGGAACCACGACGGTGCCCATCAGCGTCCACGCACCCAGGCTCACCGAGCCCTGCCACACGCCCGGCGGTACGACCACCTGCGGTCGCTGCCCGGCGCCGACATCGGGTCCGAGCACCGGTTCGCTGACCCGGTCGCCGTCGAGCAGCAGCAGCCGGGCCGGCGCGCCCGCGTGATAGCTGTAGATCTCCAACCGGTCCAACCGGTGCAGCGCGGAGAACTCCGGCGCCGCCAGCAGGTAGTAGATCGCCGAGCATTCCGCGCCGCGCCAGCTCTGGCTCCACCGCCCGCCCTCGGTGGGCAGCTCGCGGAGACCCAGCTCGGTCACGATCTGTGTCGGATTCGGCAGATCTGGCACGTCGGCAGGTTACGCAACGCTTACCTGGTGCGATCACGTGATTAATATCGAAGGCCGTCGCTGCCCGTGAGGAGGCCCGTACCCGTGGCGATCACCGACCCGGTCCCGCCCGTGGAAGCGCCGGTCGCCCGGCCCCGCCCCACCGACCTGACCGAGGAGCAGCTCGGATTCCGCCGGCAGCGCGCGGTGCGCTGGCTGCGGCCCGGGGTGCTGGTCAAGACCGGTGCCCAGTCGCTGCTCGCCGCGATCTTCGGATCGTTCGCGGACAAGCGCGAACTGCAGGGTGGTCTGCCGGCGGTGATCCACCGGCACGACAGCGGATCCGAGCTGTGGCTGGACTATGTGGCCGACCTCGGCGACGGGTTCGACGCCACGTTCTCGATCGCCTCGCTGCTGGCCGCCGAGACGCTCGAGGTGCCCGGCGCCGGGAAGCTGCCGCGCGGGCGGCTGCTGGTGATGGGCGGCGACCAGGTGTACCCGTTCGCATCCACCAGGGACTACGAGGACCGCAGCAAGGGCGTGTACCGGGCGGCGCTGCCGGTGCCGCACGGGGTGGCGCCGACGCTGTTCGCGTTGCCGGGCAACCACGACTGGTACGACGGGCTGACCGCGTTCCTCCGGGTGTTCGCCCAGCGCCGGCCGTTCGGCGGCTGGCGCACCGAGCAGACCCGCAGCTACTTCGCCGTGCAGCTGCCGCGCCGGTGGTGGCTGCTGGCGATCGACACTCAGCTCAACGACTACGTGGACTCGCCGCAGCTGGAGTACTTCCGCACCGTGTCCCAGGACCTGCGGGAGGGCGACGCGGTCATCCTGTGCACCTCCTCGCCGTCCTGGGTGGCGGCCGGGTCGGGCGGGGACACCAAGGGCTACGACACGATCGAGTTCTTCAACCGGGAGATCGTCCGGCCGCGCGGCGCCGAGATCCGGGTGATGCTGTCCGGCGACCGGCACCACTACGCCCGCTACGCCGAGGTCGACGGCACCGGGCAGCGGATCACCTGCGGGCTCGGCGGCGCCTACCTGTCGGCGACGCACAAGCTGCCCGAGGAGCTCGAGCTGCCGCCGCCCAAGTCCCGGGTGCGCGAGCCGTCCGAGGTCACGCGGTTCACCCTGCCCACCCGCTACCCGGAGAAGTCGCAGTCGCGCCGGCTGGCCGGCGGCATCTTCCGGTTGCCGTGGCGCAACCCGGGTTTCTGGCTGCTGACCGGCATCGCGCAGACCGCGATGACGCTCGCGGTGCTGCTCGGCCTCGCCGGGTCGGACGCGGGCACGTTCCGGGTCCTCGCCGCCTGGATGCCGGCGCTGCTGGTGGCCGCGGTCCTGGTGCTCGGCGGGATCGCCTTCGCCAGGATCGACCTGCCCAAGAGCGCCAGAACGAACACCCGGGCCGGGGTGCTGCACGCGGCCTCGCATCTGGGCCTGAGCTTCGGCTGGGCCGTGGTGATCCGCTGGCTGGACCAGTCGGTGCTGCCCGCCGGGGTCGGGCCCGATCTGGTGTTGATCGCGATCGTGCTGATCGGCACGCCGGTGGTGATCGGCTTCGTCGACGCCGAGGTGGTCGCCGTGTACCTGCTGATCGCCAGCACTCGCTGCGTCAACCTCAACGAGGCCTTCGCCGGCCAGAGCATCGAGGACTACAAGGGCTTCCTGCGCATGCGGATCTCCTCGACCGGCGAGCTGACCCTGTACCCGGTGAAGCTGCCCACCGTCTGCCGGCGCTGGACGGTGCACCCCGAGGGCGCGCCGAGTGACCCGTGGCTGCGCCCGGACGGCACCGCGCTGTCCCCGGTGCTCATCGAGGATCCGATCACCGTCCCCCGGTCGAGCACCTGACCCACGGCCAAGTGCGCCGGCCGTGCCGGGGCGCTCGGCGTGTCGGGCGGATTCGGGGCGCCGGGCGGCCTAGTGTCGTCGAACGAGTGTTCACGGACGGCGGGAGCGCAGCGGTGCGGGTGTTGGGTGTCGACCCCGGACTGACCCGGTGCGGGATCGCGGTCGTGGACGGTGGGGCGGGGCGCGAGGTCCGGTGTGTGGCCGTGGACGTGGTGCGCACGCCGGTGGAAGCCGATCTGGCGGTGCGGCTGCTGAGCGTTGCCGACGTGGTGGAGCGCTGGCTGGACGAGTACCGGCCGGACGTGGTGGCGGTCGAGCGGGTGTTCAGCCAGTACAACGTGCGCACGGCGATGGGCACCGCGCAGGCGGGTGGCGTGGTGGCGCTGGCCGCCGCGCGGCGCGGGCTGCCGGTCATGTTCCACACGCCGAGCGAGGTGAAGGCCGCCGTGACCGGGTCCGGCCGGGCGGACAAGGCACAGGTGACGACCATGGTGACCCGGCTGCTCGAGCTGCCCGCCCGGCCGAAGCCCGCCGACGCCGCCGACGCGCTGGCGCTGGCCATCTGCCACATCTGGCGGGCGCCGCTGCGCAACCGGCTGGCCGAAGCCGAGGCGCAGGCCGCCCAACTGGCCCGCCGGCACCGGGCCCGGCTGGCCGCCGCTGCCCGGGAGAGGACCCGAACATGATCGCTTCGGTGCGCGGGCGGGTGCTCGCGGTTGGACTGGACCACGCGGTGGTCGACGTCGGCGGGATCGGGTTCGCGGTGCAGGCCACCCCGGCCACGCTGGCCATGCTGCGCCGCGGCGAGGAGGCGAGCCTGGCCACCGCGCTGGTGGTCCGGGAGGACTCGCTGACCCTGTTCGGGTTCGCCGACGCCGAGGCGCGCGAGCTGTTCCGGTTGCTGCAGACGGTTTCCGGGATCGGGCCGCGGCTGGCCCTTGCCACCCTGGCGGTGCTGGAGCCGGCCGCGCTGCGCGCCGCGCTGGTGGACGGCAGCATCGCGATGCTCACCCAGGTCCCGGGCATCGGCCGCAAGGGCGCCGAGCGGCTGATCATCGAGCTGCGCGACAAGGTGGGCGCGCTGCCCGCCGCCCCGCAGGCCGACGCCGGTGGTGGCGGCGGCGGGGTGCGCTCGTCGGTGGTCGATGCGCTGGTCGGGCTCGGCTTCCCGGCCCGGCAGGCCGAGCAGGCGGTGGACGGCGTGCTGCGGGAGAACGGCGCGCCGGACACGCCCGCCGTCCTTCGCCGGGCACTGGCCACCCTCGGCGGCAACCGCTGATGCACGATGACCTCATGACCGAGGACGCCGCCGGATCACCCGAGCTGTCCCCGATCGCGGCGCCGGGGGAGCGCGAGGACGAGTCCTCGCTGCGGCCGCGCCGGCTGGCCGAGTTCGTCGGCCAGCACCGGGTGCGCGAGCAGCTCGAGCTGGTGCTGGCCGGCGCCACCCGGCGCGGCGCCCCGCCCGACCACGTGCTGCTGTCCGGACCGCCGGGCCTCGGCAAGACCAGCCTGGCGATGATCATCGCCGCGGAGCTGGGCAGCGCGATCCGGATCACCTCCGGTCCGGCCCTCGAGCGCGCCGGCGACCTGGCCGCGATGCTGTCCAACCTGGTCGAGGGCGACGTGCTGTTCATCGACGAGATCCACCGGATCGCCCGGCCGGCGGAGGAGTTGCTCTACATCGCGATGGAGGACTTCCGGGTGGACGTGGTGGTCGGCAAGGGGCCGGGCGCGACCAGCATCCCGCTGGAGATCGCTCCGTTCACCCTGGTCGGCGCCACCACCCGGTCCGGCTCGCTGACCGGCCCGCTGCGCGACCGGTTCGGCTTCACCGCGCACATGGAGTTCTACTCCGCCGAGGAGTTGGAGCGGGTGCTGCGCCGCTCGGCCGCCATCCTCGGGGTCGACCTGCGCCCGGACGGCGGCACCGAGATCGCCGGCCGGGCCCGGGGCACGCCGCGGATCGCCAACCGGCTGCTGCGCCGGGTGCGCGACTTCGCCGAGGTGCGCGCGGACGGCTCGGTCACCAGGGCGGTGGCCCAGGCGGCGCTCGAGGTCTACGACGTCGACGAGCTAGGCTTGGACCGGTTGGACCGCGCGGTGCTCAGCGCCCTGGTCCGATCCTTCGGCGGGGGACCGGTGGGCGTCTCGACGTTGGCCGTTGCGGTTGGCGAGGAGCCGGCTACCGTGGAAGAGGTGTGCGAGCCGTACCTTGTCCGGGCGGGCATGCTCGCCAGGACCCCACGGGGGAGGGTGGCGACCGCCGCGGCGTGGAAACATGTGGGCCTGCCGGTCCCTCGGGACGCGGCCGGTCAGGCGCCACCCAGCCTGTTCGACGAGCGTGACCCCGCGCACATCGACGAGTAGCAACTGGCACACTCGTCGGTGAAAACTTCAGAACAAAACGGACGTACCACCTCCCGGTGACGTCCGCCGGATGGAGAAAAATGGAACTGCTTCCCTTGCTTCTGCTCTTCGGGATGCTCGGCCTGATGATGTATTTCATGAGCCGGCGTCAGCGCAGGGCCATGCAGCAGCAGCAGGAGCTTCAGAGTTCGCTGAACGTCGGTGACCGGGTCATGACCACGTCCGGCCTGTACGGAACCGTCATCGACGTCTCCGACGACTCGACGATCGAGATCGAGATCGCGCCGGGAGTCGAAACCACCTGGCTGCGCGCGGCGATCCGGGAGAAGGTCGTGGACAGCGGCATCGAGGAGGACCTCGACGACGAAGAGGTCCTCGACGAGGAGGAGTTCGTCGAGGAGCCGGTCGCCGAGGCCGAGGCCAAGCCCACCAAGCAGCAGAGCTGACGAGTACGTAGCGGCGTGCCCGGGTGACACTGGGCTTACGTCGTGGCCTGTACGCTGCGCCCGCACCCGCCTGTGCTCGTCGGGGTGCGGGCGCAGTGTCGAGCGCATGTCGAGGGTCCGAGCAAGTTGAGGAGAGCAACCGACCGTGGCACCACCGGCCGGGCAGATTCGCCCAGCGCGTTATCTCGCGTTCTTCGTGTTCATCGTGGTTCTCCTCTACACGCTGGTGTTCGCCACGGGTGACCACCAGGCGAAGCCCAAGCTGGGCATCGACCTGCAGGGCGGCACCCGGGTGGTGCTCACCGCGCGCACCGAGACCGGGCAGGACCCGAGCAAGGAGTCGCTCGACCAGGCCCGCTCGCTCATCGAGACCCGGGTCAACGGCATCGGGGTGAGCGGCGCCGAGGTCGTCCTGGACGGTAACCAGATCGTGATCACGGTGCCGGGCAGCGGCGGCGACCAGGCCAAGACCCTCGGTCAGACCGCGCGGCTGCACTTCCGCGAGGTGATCACGTCCACCCAGGTGCAGCCGCAGCAGGAGCAGCAGCCGCCGCCCTCGTCGAGCGCGCCGCCGTCGGCCCCGGCCAGCGCCGCGAACCCGCCAAGCTCGCCGGCTCCGCAGGGCCGCCCGGCCCCGGCCGCCGCCGCCCAGCCAGGCACCACCACCCCGGCCCCGGGCAGCGACACCCCCAGCACCGCGCCGAGCACGCCGCCGGCCACGCCACCGGCCACCGAGCCGACCGACCCGATCACCGCCTGCCAGAAGTACAAGACCGACCTCGACACGCACACCGCCGACGTGGCGGCCAAGCGGGACTCTTCGGTCGAGACCGCCACGCTGATCACCGAGGCCAAGGCGTGCCGGCAGAACGAGTTCCTCGCCCCCGCCACGGACGGCTCGCGGCAGGCGATCCCGGAAGCCCAGCAGGCGGCCGTCGCCACGCTGGACTGCTCGCCCAACCACCAGGATCCGCTGGTCGGTAACGACGACCCGACCAAGCCGCTGGTGACCTGCGACCGCGAGCAGCCGGTCGCCTACGTGCTCGGCCCGTCGTTCCTGGACGGCACCGAGATCGCCAACGCCAACTCCCAGGTCGACGACCAGGGCGTCGGCTACGTCGTGACCCTCGACTTCAAGGCCACCGGCGGCCGGGTCTGGGGCGACTACACCACCAAGAACGTCCAGAAGCAGGCCGCGTTCGTGCTGGACACCGAGGTGGTGTCGGCGCCGACCATCCAGGAGCCGATCGTCGGCGGCAGCACCCGAATCACCGGCGGCGCGGGCGGCTTCTCCCAGACCGAGTCCCGGGACCTGGCCAACGTGCTGAAGTACGGCTCGCTGCCGCTGTCCTTCGAGGCGTCCGAGGCCGAGACGGTGTCCGCGACGCTGGGCCTTGCGTCGCTGGCCGCCGGCCTGATCGCCGGCGCGATCGGCCTGGCCCTGGTGTTCGTCTACTGCCTGTTCTACTACCGGGCGCTCGGCGTGCTGACCATCCTGTCGCTGGCGCTGTCCGGGGTGATCGTGTACGCGATCCTGGTGCTGCTCGGCCGGTGGATCGGGTTCACCCTGGACCTGGCCGGCATCGCCGGTTTCATCGTGGCGATCGGTATCACCGCGGACTCGTTCATCATCTTCTTCGAACGGTTGAAGGACGAGATACGCGAGGGCCGCACGTTCCGGTCCGCGGTACCGCGCGCCTGGATCCGGGCCCGGCGCACGATTCTGTCCGCGGACGCGGTGAGCTTCCTCGCCGCCGCAGTGCTCTACCTCCTGGCCGTCGGTCAGGTGAAGGGCTTCGCCTTCACCCTGGGCATGTCCACCGTGCTCGACCTGATCGTGGTGTTCCTGGTGACCCACCCGCTGGTCGTGTACGCGTCGAAGTCCAAGTTCCTGTCCGGCCCGCGGCTCTCCGGGCTGGGTGCCATGCAGCGGATGGCCGCCGCGAACCGGGCAGCCCTCAGCACCGCCGAAAAGGGGGCGTGACGTGACCGAGGCACCGACCAAGAAGCCGACGAGCACCCGCACGCCGTTCTTCACCAGGCTCTACACCGGCACCGGTGCGTTCGACATCGTCGGCAAGCGCAAGCGCTGGTACGTGATGTTCGGTGTGCTGATGCTGATCTGCATCGGTTCGATCATCTTCCGCGGGTTCCACCTCGGCATCGAGTTCGAGGGCGGGACCAAGCTGCAGCTGCCGGCCAGGAACGCCGCCGGACCGATCACGACCGAGCAGGTCACCGACGTGTTCAGCGAGACGCTCGGCCGGGATCCGGCGTCGGTGCAGCTGGTCGGCACCGGGGAGACCACCTCGATCCAGGTGAAGTCCGAGGCGCTCAACGTCGGCGACGTCGTCCGGGTCAACCAGGCGCTGGTCGAGCAGCTGAACCCGATCGCGGCCGACGGCGACACCGGTTCGGACGTGATCAGTGACAGCGCGGTCAGCGGCTCCTGGGGCGGCGAGATCTCCCGGCAGGCGCTGATCGCCCTCGGCGTGTTCCTGGTGCTGGTGACGATCTTCCTGGCGATGTACTTCGAGCGCTGGATGGCCGTCGCCGCGCTGACCGCGCTGATCCACGACGTCGTGATCACCTCCGGCCTCTACTCGCTGGTCGGCTTCGAGGTCACCCCGGCGACGGTGATCGGCCTGCTGACCATCCTCGGTTTCTCGCTGTACGACACGGTGGTGGTGTTCGACAAGGTCAAGGAGAACACCCGCGGTCTGCTCGGCCTGACCAGGCGGACCTACGGCGAGGCGGCCAACCTGGCGCTCAACCAGACGCTGATGCGCTCGATCAACACCTCGCTGATCGCGCTGCTCCCGGTGGTCGGCCTGATGGTGGTCGGCGTCGGCCTGCTCGGCGTCGGCACGCTCAAGGACCTGGCGCTGGTGCAGCTCACCGGTATGACCATCGGCGCCATGTCGTCGATCTTCCTGGCCACGCCGCTGCTGGTGGACCTCAAGATGCGCGATCCGCGGTTCCAGCAGCAGGCGGCCCGGGTGCGCAACCGCCGGGAGAACCTGGCCCGCAAGGCGGCCGAGCGCGAGGCGGCCGTTGCGGTCACCGGCGAGCCGATCGCGGTGGACCTGTCCGACGACGAGACCCTCGAATCCGAGCTACGCCAGGAGAAGGCCATGGCCGCGGCGTCCAGCGTGCCGGCGCGCAACCCGAAGGCGGCCGACGCCAAGCGCGGCCGGCCGGCGGGCAAGGCGGCCGGCGCGCGGCCGTCCCGGCCGACCGGCAAGAAGCGGCGGTAGCCGGCGGATGCCGGGCCCGGCCGCGCTCGACCGTGCCCTGGATCTGGCGAGGTCGGTTCCGGACTTCCCGGAGCCCGGCGTGCTGTTCTGGGACCTGACCCCGATGCTGGCCGACCCGGACGCCATGACCGCGGTGGTGGCCGGCTTCGCCGAGGCGCACGACCGGACCGGCACCGGTCTGGTGGCCGCGGTCGAGGCGCGCGGGTTCCTGTTCGGCGCGGCGTTCGCCGCCGCCAACGGCTACGGCGTGCTGCCGGTGCGCAAGGCCGGCAAGCTGCCGGTGGTCGGGCACCGGTTGGAGTACCGGCTGGAGTACGGCTCGGCCGTGCTGGAGATCCCGGCCGGGGTGGTCGAGCCGGGCCGGGGCGTGCTGGTCGTGGACGACGTACTGGCCACCGGCGGCACCGCGGCGGCGGCCTGCGAACTGGTCGAGCGGGCCGGCGGCGTGGTCACCGGGGTCTGTGTGGTGCTGGAGATCGGTGCGCTGGGTGGTCGGGGCAGGCTCGCCGGGCGGTCGGTGCATGCGCTTCGAACGCTCTGAGCCGTGCGTTGAGCGTGTCGTTGGTCCCCTGAGCGCGGATTACCGGGGGCCTCGCGGTTATCCTCGATTTTTAGGGTGACTGAGCGGTAGGTGCTATGAGCCAAGATCTGGAGGCGGACGCCGCCCCCGAGGGGACGCAGGCCCAGGCCGTCCCGCGCCCGCCGTCGGCGACCCGCCGGGTCCGCTCCCGCCTGGCCCGCCGGATCACCGCGCAGCGCTCCGCCCCGGTCAAGCAGGTGCTCGAGCCGCTGGCCGCGGTGCACCGGGAGTTGCACCCCAAGGCCGACCTCGCCCTGCTCCAGCACGCCTACGACGTGGCCGAGGAGATGCACCGCGACCAGCGGCGCAAGTCCGGCGACCCGTACATCACCCACCCGCTCGCGGTCGCCACGATCCTGGCCGAGCTGGGCATGGACACCACCACGCTGGTCGCCGCGTTGCTGCACGACACCGTTGAGGACACCGCGTACTCGCTCGAGCGGCTGCGCGAGGACTTCGGCCAGGAGGTCAGCAGGCTGGTCGACGGGGTCACCAAGCTGGACAAGGTCAAGCTCGGGCCGACCGCGGAGGCGGAGACCATCCGCAAGATGGTGATCGCCATGGCCGAGGACCCCCGGGTGCTGGTGATCAAGCTGGCCGACCGGCTGCACAACATGCGCACGATGCGCTTCCTGCCGCCGGAGAAGCAGGCCAAGAAGGCGCGCGAGACGCTGGAGGTGCTCGCCCCGCTCGCGCACCGGCTGGGCATGGCCACGGTCAAGTGGGAGCTGGAGGACCTCGCCTTCGCGATCCTGCAGCCCAAGAAGTACGACGAGATCGTCCGGCTGGTGGCCAACCGGGCGCCGTCCCGGGACACCTACCTGCACAAGGTGACCGACGAGCTGACCGCGCAGCTGGAGGCCGCACGGATCACCGCCAAGGTGGAGGGCCGGCCTAAGCACTACTACTCGATCAACCAGAAGATGATCGTCCGCGGCCGGGAGTTCGACGACATTCACGATCTGGTCGGCGTGCGCATCCTGGTCGAGGACGTGCGGGACTGCTACGCCGCGATGGGCGTGGTGCACGCGCTGTGGCAGCCGATGCCCGGCCGGTTCAAGGACTACATCGCCCAGCCCCGGTTCGGGGTGTACCAGTCCCTGCACACCACGGTGATCGGACCGGACGGCAAACCGCTCGAGGTGCAGATCCGCACGCACGACATGCACAGCACCGCCGAGTACGGCATCGCCGCGCACTGGCGGTACAAGGAGACCCGCGGCACGCACGACGGCAAGGCCGTCGAGATCGACGAGATGGCCTGGATGCGCCAGCTGCTGGACTGGCAGCGGGAGGCCGCCGACCCGGGCGAGTTCCTCGAGCAGCTCCGGTTCGACCTGCAGACCAAGGAGATCTTCGTCTTCTCGCCCAAGGGCGACGTGTACACGCTGCCGGCCGGGTCGACCCCGGTGGACTTCGCCTACGCCGTGCACACCGAGGTCGGGCACCGGTGCATCGGCGCCAGGGTGAACTCCCGGCTGGTGGCGCTGGAGCGCAGCCTGGAGAACGGTGACGTCGTCGAGATCTTCACCTCCAAGGCCGAGGGCGCCGGGCCGAGCCGGGACTGGCTGGGCTTCGTCGGGTCGCCCCGGGCCCGCGCCAAGATCAAGCAGTGGTTTGCCAAGGAGCGCAAGGAAGAGGCGATCGAGAAGGGCCAGGAGGCGATCGCCAAGGAGGTGCGCCGGGTCGGGCTGCCCATGCAGCGGCTGGTGTCGGTGGACTCGGTGACCGCGCTGGCCCGCGAGCTGCGTTACCCGGAGGTGAGCGCGCTCTACGCCGCGGTGGGGGAGGGCCAGGCATCCGCCCGGCAGGTGGTGCAGCGGCTGGTGGCGCTGCTCGGCGGCGTCGAGCACGCCGAGGACGAGTTGGCCGAGCGGTCCACGCCGTCCACGATCACCCGGCGCCGGCCGACCGGGGACGCCGGCGTGGTGGTCAAGGACGCCAGCGACGTCTGGGTCAAGCTGGCGCGGTGCTGCACCCCGGTGCCGGGCGACGACATCCTCGGCTTCGTCACCCGGGGCGGCGGGGTGAGCGTGCACCGCACCGACTGCACCAACGCCCAGGACCTGATGAGCGAGCCGGAGCGGCTGGTGGACGTGGAGTGGGCGCCGTCAGACTCGTCGGTGTTCCTGGTGGCCATCCAGGTCGAGGCGCTGGACCGGCACCGGCTGCTCTCCGACGTGACCAAGGTGCTGGCCGACGAGCGGGTCAACATCCTGTCCGCGTCGGTGACCACCTCCCGGGACCGGGTGGCGGTCAGCCGGTTCGCCTTCGAGATGGGCGACCCGAAGCACCTCGGCCACGTCCTCAAGGCGGTGCGCAGCGTCGAGGGCGTCTACGACGTGTACCGGGTGACCTCGGCCTCCTGAGCCGAGGTCACCGCCGGCCCGGTCAGCCCTCGACCGTGACCTTGCTGATGGTCACCGTGTTGGCCGGCTTGCCGTCGCCGGAGCCGGGCTGGGTGGCGATGGTGCCGGCCTTGGCGATCTCGTCCACCTTCTTGATGCTCTCCTCGTCCAGGGTGCCGAACACGGTGTAGTTCGGCGGCAGCTCGGCGTTGCCGTAGACGATGAAGAACTGGCTGCCGTTGGTGTTCGGGCCGGAGTTGGCCATGGCCAGGATGCCGCGGCCGTACTTCAGCTCGGGGTACACCTCGTCGGCGAAGGTGTAGCCGGGGCCGCCGTTGCCCTGACCGGATGGGTCACCGCACTGCAGCACCTGCAGACCGGTCACGGTCAACCGGTGGCACGGCGTCTCGTTGAAGTAGCCCTGGCCGGCCAGGCTGACGAAGCTGTTCACGGTGCACGGCGCGAGCGACCGGTCCAGCGTGGCCTTGAGGTCGTTGCCGGACATCGAGATCGTGGCCGGAACCGTGCCCTGTGCCGAGATGTTCTGGCCGTTCGGCGGGGTGGCCGGCTTGGCCGCCGGCTCGGTGCCGGCCGGGTACTCGCAGTTGACCGTGGCCGCCAGCGGGTTCGGGCGGGCCGGTTTGGGCGCCATCTCGCTGGGGATCGAGGTCGGTGTCTCCGGAGTCCCCTCGGGCGGAGCGGTCTCGCTCGGGTTCGCGTCCGCGGCCGGTGGCTCGCCGTCGCCGAGGTTGACCAGCCAGTAGACGAGCCCGACCGCCGCGATCACGGACACGACGGTGACCGCGACACCGATGATCCGCCGTCGCTTGGCCCGTTCCGCCCGTCGGGCAAGCTGGCGCTCCAGCTTGCGCTTGGCGGTCTGGCGGCGCTGCTCGTTGGTCGGCACCGACGTCCTCCCTGACTGACCCCAAAAAGTCCACCTGGCAAGGCGGCAGTCTATGGGGACACCAGGTAAGGAGAGTGTGGAGGTCCACTGCCACTAGGCTGGTCAACACCATTCCGTTGTCGTTGGAGGTTCCGCGGTGCTCGTCGTCGGCTTTCCTACCGGCGCGTTTCAGGCCAACTGCTACCTGATCGCGGCCGGGGAGGGGGAGCCGTGCCTGATCGTCGACCCCGGTCAGGACGCCGAGGAGCCGATCCGGGAGGCGTTGGCCAAGCACCGGCTGTCCCCGGTTGCGGTGCTGCTCACCCACGGCCATTTCGACCACGTCTACGCGGTGACCCCGGTGTGCGACGGGAACGACATCCCGGCCTGGATCCACCCGGAGGACCGGGCGATGCTCACCGACCCGCTCAAGGGACTCAGCGCGCAGGCCACCGAGTTCTTCGGCGGCCGGCTGGAGATGCGTGAGCCGGCCGAGGTGCGCGAGTTGGCCGACGGCGCGGTGCTCGACCTGGCCGGATTGTCGGTCACCGTGGACCACACCCCGGGCCATACCCGCGGCTCGGTCGTCTTCCGCAGCGAGCTGGACGAGGGCGGCCGGCTGCTGTTCGCCGGTGACACCCTGTTCGCCGGTTCCATCGGCCGGACCGACCTGCCCGGCGGCGACTCCCGAACGATGATGGAAACCTTGCGTACCAAGCTGTTGACCCAGCCGGACGACACCGTCGTGCTGCCCGGCCACGGTCCGAGCACGACGATCGGCCGGGAGCGGGTCAGCAACCCGTTCCTGCTCGACCTGGCCGAGCCGGGTCAGCCGCTGCCGGGGCGGCGGGGCCTGTGACGGGACAGCCGGGGCCGGAGCGGATTCCGATCAACGTGACCGAGCCGGGCACGGGGCGCCGGCAGCGCGCCGTGGGGCTCGCGGTGGCCATGGTGCTCGGCGCAGCGGTCGGCGGGGTGATCGGGCTGATCGCCGGGCGGGTCGCGGGTCTGGTCACGGCGGCCGTCGTGGTGCTGTTGCTGATCGGGCTGGCCTGGGTGTCCGGTCGCCGGGAACTGTGGCTGGAGGGCAGCACGCTGGTGGCCAAGACGATCGGTCGCAAGCGGGTGGACCTGCGTCAGGTGGAGCGGATCGAGCTGGTGGTCACCGACGTGCGCGGCACCAGGACGATCGGCCTGCTGCTCGGCGCCGGGGGCAAGACGATCAACCTGCCGATCGCGATGTACTCCGGCACCGGCGGCCGCGAGCTCGGCATCCTGATGCTGCGCCGGCTCGCCGACGCGCTGGCCGGCAGCGAGAACACCAGCGCGCTGGTGTTCTCCGAGCTGCTGGTCGCCCAACTGCGCGCGGAGGCCAAGGGCGATCCGCCGGCCGAGCGCCCGCTCTACCGGCTGGCCTCCCTCGCCCCGTCCGGCCGCCTGGCGCAGCGGCTGAAGACCGAGGCCGTCACCCGCTTCGTGGCAAGCCTTGATTGATCTCAGGGGGCTTTGCGCGGGCCGAGGACGCGGCCGAATAAGTCGGTGGCGCCCTGCATCGCGGACAATCCCCGGGACAGCAGCCGGACCGACTCGTTGAGCGCCCGGTTGACGGCGGTGGCCGCGATCAGCTGCTTGCGCAGTTCCTCAAGCTGCAGCTGGGTTTCCGGCACCTCCTGGCCGACGAAGGTGACCAGCCGGTCGATCCGGTCCAGCGAACCCTGCGCGGCTTGCAGCGCGGGCGTGAGCTTCTCCATGGCGTCGGCCAGCCGGGGTACCGCGCGCAGGGCGTCGAGCACGGCCGGCACGATGGCGGCGCCGGTGCGCAGTGCTGAGTCCAGGGTCGCGACCGGGTTCCTGAGCATGGAGATCAGGAACAGTTCGTCACCGGCGCGGGATTCCGTCATTGATCGGGGATGGTAGCTCCTGTACGGCCACAATGGCGGCAACCGCGGTGGTAATGGGCACCGCGGCGACCAGACCGATGCTGCCGACCAGAGTCCGAACGATCTCCTGCGCGATCGACTCGGTGGTCAGGATTCCGCCCAGCCCCACCCCGGAGATCGAGGTGTAAAGCAGCACCGGCAGTGCCGCACCGGCGTAGGCCATCACGAGCGTGTTCACCGCGGCGGACACGTGCGCGCGGCCGATCCGGGTCGCCGAGGCGTACAGCTGCCGGGCGCCGAACGTCGGGTTGGCCGCGCGGAGCTCCCACACCGCGCTGGTTTGAGTGACCGTGACGTCGTCGAGCACGCCGAGCGCGCCGATCACGATGCCGGCCAGCAGCAGCCCGCGCGCGTCGATCCCGTGTCCGAGCGTGCCGATCAGCGTTGCGGTCTCGTCGTCCAGCCCGGTCAGCGCGGTCAGCGCGGAGAACAGCGCGCTCAGCCCGCCGATCAGGGCCAGGCTGATCATGGTGCCGAGCACCGCCGTCGAGGTCCGGGCGGACAGACCGTGGGTGAGGTACAGCACCGCGAACATGATCACGCCGGCGCCGGCGGAGGCGACCAGCAGCGGGTTCTCCCCGGCGATGATCGCCGGCAGCACGAACAGCACCAGGACCAGGAAGCTCAGCCCGAGCGCGAGCAGCGACTTGGCCCCCTGCCACCGGCCGAGCAGCAGCACGGCGCCGGCGAACAGCACGGCGAGCAGCACCAGCGGCAGGTCCCGCTGGAAATCCACCAACTGGTAGGACTGGCCCGCCAGCGGGTCACCGCCGGCGTAGGCGAGCACCACCGCATCGCCCGGGCTGAACCGCGGCGTGCTCGGCTCGATCGGCACGACCAGGCTCACCTCGCGGTCCGGGGCCGGTCCGTCGGTCATCCGCACCGTGACGGTCAGGCACTCGCCCGCGGCCGGCGGCGCGGTCACCTGGACCTCGCCGCCGCACGACCCGGACCGGGCGGCGGTGACGTCGCCGTGCACCGGCTGGGAACCGGCCGGCGCGGGGGCGTCCCCGGTGGGGAACAGCAGCACGGTGCCGGCAAGGGCGGCCAGGGCGAACGGCGCGAGCAGGACGGCCAGCAGCCGGCGCACCCGGCCGGAGGCGGGCGGCGGCGGGCCGTGGTGGTGGCCATGGCCCATTTGCCGGTCGTCCCGCACCCGGGGTATCGGCTGGGTGTCGGTCTCGCGCATGGGGTGCACCCTACAAACCGGCTCGGCCGGTTGCCGGCCGGCCGCCGGTCAGCTGCGAAAAAAGGCATCCGGGTTTCGTGGAATCGACCATTTCCCGGATTTACGGTCCGCCAATTGCCGATGCCGGCTTCGCGAATTTTTTGGATCGACCGTCGCAAATGGACATCGGCGGAGTAACGCGGTTCGCGCGAACCGTGCTTCAATCGGATGAGTTGGGGTGGGCGAGGGTCGGAGGAGGCCGTTGCGATGGAGCAGGTCGTCCTGCTCGACGAGCGCGGACAAGCGGTCGGGGTGGCGGACAAGGCCACCGTGCACGACCGGGACACGCCATTGCACCTGGCGTTTTCCTGTTACGTCTTCGATCGGGGCGGAGCGCTGCTGCTGACCCGCCGGGCGGACACCAAGCGAACCTGGCCGGGGGTCTGGACCAACAGCTGCTGCGGGCACCCGGCGCCCGGCGAGCCGGTCGCGGACGCGGTGGTCCGCCGGCTGCACGACGAGCTCGGCCTGCCGGCCGCTGAATTGGACCTGCTCCTGCCGGCGTTCCGGTACCGGGCGACGATGGCCAGCGGGGTGGTGGAGAACGAGCTGTGCCCGGTGTTCCGGGCGGTCACCCGGGACCAGCCGCGGCCGGAGCCGGCCGAGGTGGGCGCGCTGGAGTGGGTGGCCTGGGAGCCGTTCGCCGGTGCCGTGCTTGCCGGCGAACGGGAGGTCTCGCCGTGGTGCCGGCTGCAGGTCGAGGCGCTGCGCTCGCTCGGGCCGGACCCGCTGCGCTGGCCGGCCGGCGACCCCGAGGAGCTGCCGCCCGCCGCCCGTTGACTCGGCGTCGAACATGTGTTCGACTATGGGCCGTGCGATGGGACAGCCAGCTGACCGGAGTCGACGAGCAGGTCCTCCCGGGCCTGCCCGGCCTGGTGCGCAGCGTACGGACCCCGGAGTTCGCCGGGATGGTCTTCCACGAGGTTCGGGCGAAGTCGGTGCTCAACAAGGTGCCCGCCTCGTCGATGCCGTTCAACTGGTCGGTCAACCCGTACCGGGGGTGCTCGCACGGCTGCCGCTACTGCCTGGCCGGCGACACCCCGATCCTGCTCGCCGACGGGCGCACCCGACCGCTGGCCGAGCTGCGGCCCGGTGACCGGATCTACGGCACCGAACGGCGCGGCAACTACCGGCGCTACGTGCCCACCGTGGTGCTGGACCACTGGTCGACGGTCAAGCCGGCCTACCGGGTCTCGCTCGCGGACGGCACCACGCTGATCGCCAGCGGCGACCACCGGTTCCTCACCGAACGCGGCTGGAAGCACGTCACCGGCGCCATGCGCGGGCCGGACCGCAGGCCGCACCTGACCACCGGCAACAAGCTGGTCGGCACCGGGGCGTTCGCCGCGCCGCCCAAACAGCTCACCGAGTACCGGCTGGGCTACCTGTGCGGGCTGATCCGCGGCGGCGGCCGGGCGCCTGCGGCGCTGGCCAGGGCCCGGACCTACCTCGCCGAGCTGGACGTCGCCTCCGACCGGCTGCTCGAGGTGCCGCGGCCGGCCGGTGCGGAGTGGTCCAAGGGCCTGCTGGCCGGGGTGTTCGACGCGCGCGGCACCGGCGCCCGGGGCATCGCCCGGATCGCCACCGGCACCGCCGAGCTGACCCGGCTCACCGAGACCGCGCTGCGCGGCCTTGGCTTCGCCTGCGTGGTGGAGAAGTCCCGGTGGACCGAGGAGCTGCCCTGGGTGCGGCTGCTCGGCGGGCTGCCCGGGCGGCTGCGGTTCTTCCACACGGTCGACCCGGCGGTGCTCGAACACCGGAACCTGGACGGGACCGCGGTCAAGTCCGGCGCCCGGCTCGACGTCGTCGCGGTCGAACCGCTCGGTCTCGAGCTGCCGCTGTTCGACATCACCACCGGCACCGGGGACTTCATCGCCAACGGCGTGATCAGCCACAACTGCTACGCCCGGCACTCGCACACCTACCTCGACCTCGACTCCGGCACCGACTTCGACAACCAGATCGTGGTGAAGGTGAACGCGCCCGAGGTGCTGGCCGCGCAGCTGCGCTCGCCGCGGTGGACCCGCGAGCACGTGGCCATGGGCACCAACACCGACCCGTACCAGCGGGCCGAGGGCCGCTACGCCCTGATGCCCGGCATCATCCGGGCGCTTGCCGACAGCGGCACCCCGTTCTCCATCCTCACCAAGGGCACCGTGCTGTCCCGGGACCTCCCGCTGCTCGCCGCCGCGGCCGCCGACGTGTCGGTGGGGATCGGCGTGTCGATCGCGCTGGTGGACCGGGACCTGCAGCGCTCGCTCGAGCCGGGCACCGCGAGCCCGCAGGCCCGGCTGGAGCTGGTCCGCCGGGTACGCGAGGCCGGGCTGCCGTGCGGGGTGTTCGTGGCGCCGGTGTTGCCCCGGCTGACCGACTCGATCGAGGCGCTCGACGCGCTGTTCTCGGCCATCGCCGAGGCCGGGGCCACCGGGGTGACCGTGCTGCCGCTGCACCTGCGCCCCGGTGCCCGGGAGTGGTTCGCCGGCTGGCTCGGCCGCGAGCACCCCGACCTGGTGCCGTCCTACCGCGAGATCTACGGCCACCGCCGCACCGCCGGCCGCGACTACCGGCGCTGGCTCGCCGCCCGCGTCCAGCCGCTGCTGCGCCGGCACGGCCTCGGCCCGCCCGCGCCCACTCGGGACAGCACCCACGAGGCGGGCCCGGACGCCGAAGGCTGGCCGGCCGGCAGCCTCCCCGCCGGCGCACCCACCGATGTCCCGGTCCAACAGGAGCAACTAGCCCTGCTGTAAGGCCTGTCACAGTGGATCACCGAGACAAAGTCTCGGCCCACCCGATACTTCTCAGCCGGGCCTCAGCGTGGCCGGGCAACATTGGGGTATACGCAGGCAAGCCGCGTGTTGATCGACGCCGGAGAGGATGTGCCCGTGCCCCGGATGCCCATTGCCGTTCGACGCTCCGCCCTGCTCGTCCCGGTCGGCGCCGCCGCCGCGCTGGCCCGCGCGGTGTGGGAGGTACCGGCGTCGCTCGGCGGCCAGGCGACCGGTGCGCGCCTCGAGCGGATGCGCCAGTCGCCGCGGTTTCGCGACGGCGTGTTCCACAACGAGGTTCCGGCGAGCATCGCGCCGGCCTCGAGCGGGCCCGGCATCCTGCGCGAGATGGCCCGGGACCGGGTGCGCCGCCGGCCGCGCTCCGCGGTGCCGCTGGTCGTCCCGTCCACGTCCGACCTGGCCGCGGCGTCGGCCGGCGGTCTGCGCGCCACCTGGTTCGGCCACGCGTCGGTGCTGGTCGAGCTGGACGGCACCCGGGTGCTGTTCGACCCGGTGTGGAGCGAGCGGGTCTCGCCGTCCCAGGCGGTCGGCCCGCGCCGGCTGCACCCGATGCCCGTCCCGCTGGACGTGCTGCCCGCGCTGGACGCGGTGGTGATCTCCCACGACCACTACGACCACCTGGACATGCGCACGATCCGAAGCCTGGCGGCGGCCGGGCCGGTGCCGTTCGTGGTCCCGCTCGGCGTGGGCGCGCACCTGGAACGCTGGGGCGTGCCGCCGGCCCGGATCGTCGAGCTGGACTGGGAGGAGCGCGCGACGGTCGGCGGGGTCGAGCTGGTCGCCACCGCCGCGCGGCACTTCTCCGGGCGCCGCCGGCCGGGGGAGAACAGCA
Organism: Actinophytocola sp.; assembly: GCF_035762905.1. Lineage (GTDB taxonomy): Bacteria > Actinomycetota > Actinomycetes > Mycobacteriales > Pseudonocardiaceae > DASYTH01. The sequence goes on along the minus strand of NZ_DASUCC010000095.1, from coordinate 162,578 downwards.
CGCTGTGGGCGTCCTGGGTGGTCGCCGGCCGGGACCGGCGGGTCTTCTACACCGGCGACTCCGGGTTCTTCGACGACTACGCCAAGATCGGCGCCGGGCACGGCCCGTTCGACCTGACGCTGGTGCAGATCGGCGCCTATTCGCCGTACTGGCCGGACATCCACATGACGCCCGAGGAGGGCCTTGCCACCCATCTCGCGGTGGGCGGTGGCGTGCTGGTTCCGGTGCACTGGGCGACCTTCAACCTGGCCCTGCACTCCTGGGACGAACCGGTCGAGCGGCTGCTCGCGGCCGCCGCCGCCGAAGGGGCCCGGGTCGTCGTGCCCCGGCCGGGCGAGCCGCTCGATCTGGACGACCTCCCCCGTGCAGAGCACTGGTGGCGCACGGTGTCCTGACCGCCCGCAAAGGACGCGGTTTGGGACAACTTCATCCGTTTTCGTCATCGCCGGCCGCATCTGCGGGTCTGACTCGCAGAGGCGTCAAACGGCGATACGGACTCGGAGGGGAGCGATGGGCGGCAAACACCGGCCAGGAACACCGCGGGACAGGGCACTGGGCGCGGAACTGCGCGTGCTGCGGGAACAGGCGGGCAAAAGTCTCGCCGACGTCGCCGGTGCCATCCACTGGAACGTGTCCACCTTGAGTCGACTCGAACGCGGTCAGCGGCACATCTCGCCCGAGGCCATCCAGGGCCTCGCGGTCATCTACGAACTGTCCTCGCAACGGCGCGACGCGCTGCTGGCCAGGGCCAGGGAACCGGTCGCGCTCGGCTGGTGGGACCGCCCGCCGGCCGGGCTGACCAACTCGCTCGGCGCGCTGGCCTCCTACGAGCACGAGGCCACCCGGCTGACCGACTGGAGCCCTGGCGTGGTGCCCGGTCTGTTGCAGACCAAGGAGTACTCGATCGCGATCATGCGCGACTGGGGCGTGGCGGACAACGACGTCAACCCGCGGCTCGGCGCCCGGATGCAGCGCCAGGAACTGCTGGCCCGCCGCGAGGTCGACTACACCGCGTTCGTCGGTGTCGCGGCACTGTGCAACCGGCTCTGCGGCACGGACGAGTTCGTCCGCCAGCTACGCCACCTGATCCGGGTCTCCACCCGGGAAGGGGTGACCGTCCGGATCGTCGACGCGCCGACGTCGTTCACGCTGGGCAGCTGGTACCTGATGGACTTCGAGCACACCGGGCCGGTGGTTCACCTCGAGCACCTGCGGTCGGCCACGTTCCTGTTCGACAAGGAGACCGCCGCCTACGTCGCGGCCAGGTCGCGGCTGGACCGGATCGCCCTGGGAGAGCAGGAAAGCCGGGATAAAATCGAGAGTCTGGTAGAAAGACTGATCATGGGGAGCTGAACCGAGATGCACGGGGAACCCTTGCGGTTCAAGAAGTCCAGCAGGTCTGGCGGCGAGTCGAACTGCGTCGAGATCGCGCACACCTACCGGCTGGTGCGGGACACCAAGAATCCCGGCGGGCCGGTGCTCGACCGGGTGGACGCCCGGCGGCTCATCGACTTCGCCCGTTGGTCGGGCCAAGGCTGCACACCGTGATCCAGGAACAGGCTAGATGGTGATCTGGCGGCCGTCCGGCCATTCCCAGCGCACGCAGAAGATGCCCGGCCCGAAGTCGAGGGCGACCGCGTGGCCGTGTCCGTCGGCGTTGATCTCGACTCGCCGGCGGCTGGTGATCTGGTTGTCCGGGTCGGTGGTGTACTGCTCGCAGTAGCGGGGCAGCATCCGCGGGTCGAACCGCAGCTCGAGCACGAACTCACGGACCGGCGTGGTGAACTTGCGGCAGTAGCTGTCGTCGCCGCGCGAGTAGGGCGGTCCGGGGTGGGTGAGCGCGTAGTCCAGGATCACCGTCTCGGCGCGGTGCAGCGGCGCCTCGAGCAGGATCTCCGCGGCCATGATCCCGGCGGCCGGATCGTGCGCCACCCGGCCGATCGTGCAGCCGTGTGCCGCGCTCACCGTCGGGAACGGGCGGCCGACCCGCTCGAGGTCGTAGACCATGATCGTGCGCTCGGCGCCGTCCCGCTCGGCGCGCAGCACCTGCCGCACGTTGATCCGCTTCTCGCCCTGGTCGGCGGCCAGCTCCATCACGTCCTGCTGGCTGATCTTGGTGAGCGCCGCCTCGGTGGTGAAGTCGATCCGTTTGAGCAACCGGGAAACCTGCTCGCTGTTGGTCCACAGCGACTCGATCGGCAGCCGGTTGGACTCCCGGTTGGCCCGCCCGCGCGGCCGGGGCGGTCCGAGCAGCGCCATCAGCGATCCGGGCGCCACGCCGAGCACGGATTCCAGATGGCCGAGGGCCGCGAGGGACTCCGCGCGCTCGGGACGGCGCCGGCCGGACTGCCAATAGCTCAGGGCGGTGACGCTCACCGACACGCCGCGCGAACGCAATCGATACTGGATGCGATCCAGACTGAGCCCGCTTGCCTGGATTGCCGCACGTAAAGCTGTTGGAAATGCATCCGCGACCAGGGAGTCCGGTTGTTCACTAACAATTGCACGCTGCAAGGTGCTGTTTGTGTGAAGCTCTCGAACTGGCTCGCGGGTGATACCGCTACCCATTGGATCTCCCCTGATTCCTTACGCCGTGGTAGCACAGTACGACGTGAGCAGGGCGATGGGTAGCGTTCACGTTAAATCTGGCCGTAAACAGTTAGCTACGTTCGGTTATCGGACACCTAACCTGGTGGACTCGCGGGGCGGGGGGTTGGCTAGCCTCATCGTGAGGGGTCCACCATCCACGAACATGTAGAGAGGCCACCGGTGATCCGCACCCACGAGGCCGGAACGCTCCGGGCCGAGCACGTCGGGCAGACCGTGACGCTGAGCGGCTGGGTGGCGCACCGGCGCGATCACGGTGGGGTCATCTTCGTGGATCTCCGGGACGCCTCCGGTGTCTCGCAGGTGGTCTTCCGCGAGGGCGAGATGGCCGAGCGGGCCCACCACCTGCGCGCCGAGTTCTGCGTGCGGGTGACCGGGGAGGTCGGCCGCCGGCCGGCCGGCAACGAGAACCCGGAGCTGGCCACCGGCGAGATCGAGCTGCTGGCCACCGGGCTCGACGTGCTCAGCGAGGCCGCCCCGCTGCCGTTCCCGGTCGACGAGCATCTGACCGTCGGCGAGGAGGTGCGGCTGCGGCACCGCTATCTCGACCTGCGCCGGGCCAGCCAGGCGCGGGCCATCCGGATGCGCAGCGAGGCCAACCGGATCGCCCGCGAGCTGTTGCACCGGGAGAACTTCGTCGAGGTCGAGACCCCGACGCTGACCCGGTCCACGCCGGAGGGCGCCCGCGACTTCGTGGTGCCCGCCCGGCTTCGGCCCGGCTCCTGGTACGCGCTGCCGCAGTCGCCCCAGCTGTTCAAGCAGCTGCTCATGGTCGGCGGGTTGGAGCGGTACTACCAGATCGCCCGCTGTTACCGGGACGAGGACTTCCGGGCCGACCGGCAGCCCGAGTTCACCCAGCTCGACATCGAGATGAGCTTCGTCGACCAGGACGACGTGATCGCGCTGACCGAACGCATCATGGCGGCGCTGTGGCGCGAGCTGGCCGGCTACGAGGTTCCGCAGCCGATCCCGCGGATCACCTATGCCGAGTCGATGGCCCGGTACGGCACCGACAAGCCGGACCTGCGGCTGGCCACCGAGCTCACCGACCTGACCGAGTACTTCGCGGACAGCCCGTTCCGGGTGTTCCGGGCGCCCTACGTCGGCTCGGTGGTGATGCCGGGCGGGGCCGGCCAGCCGCGCAAACAACTCGACGCCTGGCAGGACTGGGCTCGCCAGCGCGGCGGCAAGGGGCTGGCCTACGTGCTGGTCGGTGAGGACGGCACGCTCGGCGGACCGGTCGCCAAGAACCTCTCCGAGGCCGAACGGGACGGCCTGGCCAAGGCGGCCGGTGCCGAGCCGGGTGACTGCATCTTCTTCGCCGCCGGCCCGGTGTCCGAGGCCCGGGCGTTGCTCGGCGCCGCGCGGCTGGAGATCGGCCGGCGCTGCGGGCTGATCGACGAGTCGGCCTGGGCGTTCGTCTGGGTGGTGGACGCCCCGCTGTTCGAGGAGGCCGAGGCCGCCCGCAGTCACGGCGACGTCGCGGTCGGTGGCGGCCGGTGGACCGCGGTGCACCACGCGTTCACCGCGCCGACGCCGGACTGGCTGGACCGGTTCGAGGACGACCCGGGCAACGCGCTGGCCTACGCCTACGACATCGTCTGCAACGGCAACGAGCTTGGCGGCGGGTCCATCCGGATCCACCGGGCCGACGTGCAGGAGCGGGTGCTCGCCGTGATGGGCATCCCGCCGGAGGAGGCCAGGGAGAAGTTCGGCTTCCTGCTCGAGGCGCTCAAATACGGACCGCCGCCGCACGGCGGGGTGGCCATCGGCTGGGACCGGACCGTGATGCTGCTCGCCGGCAGCGACTCCATCCGGGACGTGATCGCCTTCCCCAAGTCGGGTGGCGGCTACGACCCGCTCACCGGCGCCCCCGCGCCGATCACCGCCGAACAGCGCCGGGAGGCCGGCGTCGACGCCAAGCCGGCGCCCGCGGCGCACTGAGCCGTGCTGCACCTGCGGGTGATCTCCCCGGCCGGGAGCACCGAGGACGTGCTGTCGATCCTGCGCGCCGCACCCGGCGCCACCCACGTGGTGCTGCTGCGCGACGCCGGCGTGCAACCGTCCGGCGACCTCGTCGAGGCCGATGTGGCCAGGGAGGCCGTCGACGGCCTGATCGCGGCGCTGTGCGCGGTCGGCGTCGATCACACCGGCGGCATCACGCTGGAACAGATCGACACCGCGCTGTCCGACGCGGCGGACGTGGCCGGAATCAGGGCACCCGGCGACCCGGCCGACGCCGTGGTGTGGCAGGAATTGTTGGCCAAGACCGGCGAGGAGTCCCGGCTCAACGGCACGTTCCTGGCATTCCTGGCCATCGCCTGCCTGCTGGCCGCGGTCGGCGCGATCACCAACTCGCCGATCACGATCGTCGGCGCGATGGTGGTCGGCCCCGAGTTCGGGCCGCTGGCCGCGATCGCCGTCGGTCTGGTGCTGCGCCGCGGGGATCTGGTCCGGCGCGGTGGCCTGGCGCTTGCGGTCGGGTTCCCGCTGGCGATGACGATCACGGCGGTGGCCACGTGGCTCGGTCATCTGGTCGGACTGTTCGACGCCGCGGCGGTGTTCGGAGCCGATCACCAGATCGACTTCGTCTACCAGGTGGGCTGGTTCTCGCTGATCGTGGCGCTGCTCGCGGGTGCCGCCGGGATGCTGTCGCTGACCTCGGCGAAGTCGGCGGCCCTTGTCGGCGTGTTCATCTCGGTCACCACGGTTCCGGCCGCCGGCTACGCGCCGCTGGCCCTGATCTTCGGCGAGTGGGCGAAGTTTCTCGGGTCGGTCACGCAGCTGGCCGTGAACCTGATCGGCATCGTGCTCGCCGCGGTGCTGGTGTTGTTGCTGCGCCGGGGAACCTGGCACGCGGCCGAGGTGAAGCGTCCGCTGCCCAAGGGCTGAAACAGTGTCGTACTGAATCGGTTGACACGATTACCGTCGTTGACATCGGGCCGGGGCGGTTCCGCGCGAGTAGGGTCGGAGGCGATGAGTGTGGACCTCGCCGCCGACCCGCCGACCATCCACAATGACGCGGAGATCGTGGCAACCGTGCTGGCGGCGGAGTCGCTGCTCAGCAAGCGTTTCGGGGCGCGGATCACGCTGGCGCCCGAGCCGGTGGACCTCGGTGGCAGTGAGCGGTCGATCGTGCTGCGGGTGAAGGTCGCGTCCAGCCCGTTCGCGCTGCCGCGCAGCCTGGTGCTGAAGCGGTACGTGCCGCCGCCGGACGGCGGGCCGAGCGACAGCTTCGTGCGCGAGGCGGTCAGCTACCAGCTCTACACCTCGCTGGCCACCGAGGACCGGGTGTGCCCGGAGCTGTTCGCGCACTCCGGGGACAGCCGGCTGCTGGTCATGGAGGATCTCGGTCTGGCGCCGACCCTGGCCGGCAAGCTGATGGGCACTGACGCCAGGGCGGCCGAGCGGGCGCTGCTGTCCTGGGCGCACTCCCTCGGCCGGCTGCACGCCACCACCGCCGGGCGGGAGGCCGACTTCGACGCGCTGCAGCGGCGGCTCGGCCGGCTCGGCGCGAAGGATCCGCTGGCCGCGGACGGGCCCACCGCGCTCGCCGAGCTGCCCGACCTGCTCGAGACCCGGTTCGGCGTGGCCACCTCGACGGCCGCCCGGGAATGCGCCGCGCGCGCCAGGGAACTGCTCGGTGTCGAGCACCACCGGGCATGCAGCCCGGCCGACTCCTGCCCGGACAACAACCTGATCACCAGCCGGGGCGTGCGGTTCCTGGACTTCGAGGGCGGCTGCGTGCGCAACGTCCTGTTCGACGCGGCCTACCTGCGGGTGCCGTTCCCGGTGTGCTGGTGCGCGTTCGGCCTGCCGACCGGGATGACCGACGCGATGCTCGCCGGTTGGCGGGCCGAGGTGCGCGGGGTGTGGCCGGACCTGACCGACGACACCGTGCTGCTGCCCCGGCTGCTGGACGCGCAGATGTTCTGGGTCTGGTACACCACCTGGCAGCTGCTGACCAACCCGGAGCTGGAGGGTTGCCCGCACGCGGCCAAGTCGATCGAGACGCCGGACCGGTCCAGGGTGCTGGCCGCGCGCTGGCGCCGGCTGGCCCGCTACGCCGCGGCCTGTGGCGCCGACCCGGTTGCCGAGCACGCCGGGATCGTGGTGCGGGCGCTGGAGTCCCGGCTCGACGGTGAGCACCTGCTGCCGCTCTACCCCGCGTTTCGTTGATCGTCGGTCCCGGCGAGTAGCGTTCGCCACCGTGGAGGATGGCCTGGACCTCGACCTGTTCGACACGCCGTCCGACGGGTTGGCGCAGCGCGACGCGCGGATCACCGCGAACACGCCGCTGGCCGTGCGCATGCGGCCGCGGTCGCTGGACGAGGTGCTCGGCCAGGACCACCTGCTCGGTCCGGGCACGCCGCTGCGCCGGCTGGTCGAGGGCGCTGCCCCGGCGTCGGTGCTGCTCTACGGGCCGCCCGGGACCGGCAAGACCACCCTGGCGATGCTGGTTTCCCGGGCGATCGGCCGGCGGTTCGCGGCGCTGTCCGCGGTGTCGGCCGGGGTCAAGGAGGTCCGCGCGGTCATCGACGAGGCGCGCCGCCGGCTGACCCATTCCGGCGAGCCGACCGTGCTGTTCATCGACGAGGTGCACCGGTTCTCCCGGACCCAGCAGGACGCCCTGCTCGGCGCGGTCGAGGACCGCATCGTGCTGCTGATCGCCGCCACCACCGAGAACCCGTTCTTCTCCGTGGTCTCCCCGCTGCTGTCCCGCTCGCTGGTGCTGCAGTTGCGCCCGCTCGGCGACGAGGACGTGCGCACCCTGGTCCGGCGCGCTCTGACCGACGAGCGCGGGCTGGCCGGCGCCGTGGGGCTGGCCGCCGACGCCGAGGACCACATCGTCCGGCTGGCCGGCGGCGACGCCCGGCGGGCGCTCACCGCGCTCGAGGCCGCCGCCGACTCGGCCGTCGCCACGGGTCAGCCGGAGATCGGCCTGGCCATCGTCGAGTCCACTGTGGACAAGGCGGCGGTCCGGTACGACCGGCAGGGCGACCAGCACTACGACGTGATCAGCGCGTTCATCAAGTCGCTGCGCGGATCCGACGTGGACGCCGCGCTGCACTACCTGGCCAGGATGATCGAGGCGGGGGAGGACCCGCGGTTCATCGCCCGGCGGCTGGTGATCCAGGCCAGCGAGGAGGTCGGCATGGCCGACCCGACGGCGTTGCAGGTGGCCGTCGCCGCCGCCCAGGCGGTGCAGCTGATCGGCCTGCCCGAGTGCACGCTCAACCTCGCCCAGGCGACCGTGCACATCGCCACCGCGCCCAAGTCCAACGCGGTCACCACGGCGATCTCCGCGGCCATGGCCGACGTGCGCGGCGGCGCGATCGGGTCGGTGCCGGCGCACCTGCGCGACGGGCACTACGCCGGCGCCAAGAAGCTGGGCAACGCCACCGGCTACCGGTATCCGCACGACGTGCCGGACGGCGTGCTCGCGCAGCAGTACCCGCCGGACGAGCTGGTCGGCCGGGACTACTACCAGCCAACCCAGCGCGGTGCCGAGCGCGCCGTCGCCGAGCGGCTGCCCCGGCTGCGGCGCGTGGTGCGCGGGCAGGACGCGACCGAATAGGCGGCGCGGTAACCTGACGCCCGATCAGGCAGTTCAGCGGCGAGGAGGGCTCGTGTCACCAGGCGAATGGGTTGCGCTGATCGCCACCGCGGTGTTCCTGCTGCTGTCCGTGGTCATGGTGATCGTGTTGATCAAACTGTGCCGCACCCTGGACGAAGCCACGCTCGCCCTGCACAACCTCCGGGTGAACAGCGACCCGCTGTTCACCGGGGCGAACACCACGATCAACCACCTGAACACCCAGCTCGAGCGGGTCGACGGGATCACGGCCAACACCCAGGCCGTCACCGGCAACGTCTCCGCGCTCACCTCGGTGTTCACCGCCACCCTCGGCGGTCCGCTGGTCAAGGTCGCGGCCTTCTCCTACGGCGTCAACCGCGCGTTAAAGGCCCGGCGCAAGGCCAAGGCCGTGACCGATGGCCGGCACGCCCGGCTGGCCCGGCGGGGGAGGGCCGGCTGATGCGCCGGCTTTTTTGGCTTGGGGTGGGCATGGCGGCCGGCGTAGCGTTGAGTCGTAAGGCCAGCCGGGCCGCCCGGGCGGCCAGCCCGGCCGGCATCGCCGCCAACCTCGGCGAGGCGATGCGCGAGTTGGCCGGTGCCGTCGGCGCCTTCGGCGCGGACATCCGTGCCGGGATGGCCGAGCGGGAAGAGGAGTTGTCCGAGATGGTCGAGCAGCGGTCCGGGGTGAGCCCGTTGGCTCACCGCGCGCTGGGCGCGCACGCCGCTGACGCGCGAGCTCGCCGGGCGAACGGCTGAGACCACGCGCCATCTGGCGCCCGCCGTTCGCCTGCCGCAGCCCTGTCGGACCGAATTGAGACCACAGAGGACACACCGTGCAGACCCACGACATCAGCAACCGGTTCCTGAGCTACTTCAGGAACAACGGCCATACCGAGGTGCCCAGCGCCTCGCTCATTCTCAACGATCCCAACCTGTTGTTCGTCAACGCCGGAATGGTGCAGTTCAAGCCGTATTTCCTCGGCGAGGAACCGCCGCCTTACCCGCGCGCGACCAGCATCCAGAAATGTGTGCGCACCGGCGACATCGAAGAGGTCGGCAAGACCACCCGGCACGCCACGTTCTTCCAGATGGCCGGAAACTTCTCGTTCGGCGACTACTTCAAGGAGGGCGCGATCGAGCACGCCTGGAACCTGATCACCGGCAGCCCGGCCGACGGCGGCTACGGATTCGACCCGGAACGCCTGTGGGCCACCGTCTACCACGACGACGACGAGGCGTTCGCGTTGTGGCGGAAGATTTCCGGGCTGCCGGAGGAGCGGATCCAGCGGCGCGGCGCCGAGGACAACTACTGGGACATGGGGGTGCCCGGGCCTGGCGGACCGTGCTCGGAGATCTACGTGGACCGGGGCCCGGCCTACGGTCGCGAGGGCGGCCCGGTGGTGGACGAGGACCGGTTCCTGGAGATCTGGAACCTGGTGTTCATGCAGGACGTCCGGGGTGAGGGCAGTCCCAAGAAGGGGCACCCGGTACTCGGCGAGCTGCCGAAGAAGAACATCGACACCGGCCTCGGCATCGAGCGGGTGGCCACCCTGCTCCAGGGCGTTGAGAACGTCTACGAGACCGACCTGGTCCGGCCGGTGATCGTCAAGGCGGAGGAGATGTCCGGCCGGCGCTACGGCGCGGACCGCGCCGACGACGTCCGGTTCCGGGTGATCGCCGACCACGCCCGCAGCGGCGTGCTGCTGATCGGCGACGGGGTCAGCCCGGGCAACGAGGCGCGCGGCTACGTGCTGCGCCGGTTGCTGCGCCGGATCGTCCGGTCGGTGCGCCTGATGGGCGTGCAGGAGCCCGTGCTCGGCGAGTTCGCGGCGGTCGTGCGGGACACGATGAGCCCGTTCTACCCGGAGCTGGCCACCGACTTCGCCCGGATCGACGCGGTGGTGCGCAACGAGGAGGAGTCGTTCCTCGCCACGCTGTCCAGCGGGTCGCGGATCTTCGACCTGGCCGCGTCGGAGACCAAGCAGCGCGGCGGCGAGGTGTTGCCCGGGGACAAGGCGTTCCAGCTGCACGACACCTACGGTTTCCCGATCGACCTGACCCTGGAGATGGCGGCCGAGCAGGGCCTCACGGTGGACGAGGCGGGCTTCCGCCGGCTGATGGCCGAGCAGCGCGCGCGGTCCAGGAAGCACGCCGAAGAGCGCAAGGTCGGCCACGCGGGCGGCGGCGGGTACCGCTCGATCCTGGACACGCACGGCACCACCGACTTCCTCGGCTACCGGGAGCTGACCGCGGAGGGCCGGGTGGTCGGGCTGCTGGTCGACGGCGAGCCCGCCCCCGCCGCCGGTGCCGGCACCGAGGTGGAGATCGTGCTGGACCGCACGCCGTTCTACGCCGAGGGCGGCGGCCAGCAGGCCGACACCGGGCGGATCGTCGGGTCGGCCGTCGAGATCGAGGTCCGCGACGTGCAGTCCCCGGTGGCGGGGTTGAACGTGCACCGCGGCGTCGTGCTCACCGGCGAGGTCACCCTGGACGAGACCGTGCACGCCCGGGTCGACGCCACCCGGCGCCGGGCGGTGTCCCGCGCCCACTCGGCCACCCACCTGGTGCACGCCGGCATGCGCAAGGCCCTTGGCACCCAGGCCGCCCAGGCCGGCTCGCTCAACGCGCCGGGCCGGCTGCGGTTCGACTTCACCTCGCCCGGTGGTGCCGTCCCGCCGAGCGTGCTGACCGACGTCGAGGACGAGGTGAACGACGTCCTGCTGCACGACTACGACGTCCGCGCCGAGATCACCACGCTCGACGAGGCCCGCAAGTCCGGTGCCATCGCCTTCTTCGGCGAGAAGTACGGCGACAAGGTCCGGGTGATCAGCATCGGCGAGTACTCCAAGGAGCTGTGCGGCGGCACCCACGTGCACCGGTCCGGCGAGATCGGCGTGGTCAAGCTGCTCTCCGAAGCCTCCATCGGCGCCGGCGTGCGTCGGGTCGAAGCCCTGGTCGGGCTGGACGCGTTCCGGTTCCTGGCCCGCGAGCACGTCCTCGTGGCCCAACTCGCCGAGCAGTTCAAGGCGCGCCCCGAGGAGCTCCCCGAACGCATCAACGCGATCGTGGAGAAGCTGCGGGTCGCCGAGAAGGAACTCGGCCACCTCCGCGCCGCCCAGCTGCTCTCGTCCGCCGGCACCCTCGCCGACCAGGCCGAGGACGTCGGCGGCATCTCCCTGGTGGCGTTGGCGGCGCCGGACGCCGTCTCCGGCAACGACCTGCGCACCCTCGCCTCCGAGGTCCGCAACCGCCTCGGCGCCCGCCCCGGCGTCGTCGCGCTGTTCTCGACGGACGGCCCCAAGGTCAACTTCGTGGTGGCCACCACCGCCGCGGCTCGCGACCGGGGTGTGGCCGCCGGCAAACTGGTCCCGGCCTTCGCCCCCGCGATCGAGGCCCGCGGCGGCGGCAAGCCCGACCTGGCCCAGGGCGGCGGCACCAACCCCGCCGGTGTCGGCGCCGCCATCACCCTGCTCCGCACCGCCCTCGGCACGTCATGACCCCCCACCCTCCGGCCACACCCCCCGGCGTGGCCAGGGCCCTCCGCCCGGCCGGAGCGGTCTGGGCCCGGCCCCGAACAAGGCCGGGCCCGCGCCCGCTCGGGCCGCGGGCATGACCCAGGCCGGCCCGGACCGGCCGGGCGAGCAGGATCCCGGACCTGGCCGGCGCCTGGCCGTGGACGTCGGGTCGGTCCGGGTGGGGGTCGCGCTGAGCGATCCGGGTCCGGTGCTCGCCACGCCGCTGGTTACGCTGTCTCGCGACCAACGGTCGAGTGACGTCGACCGGCTGGCCGAACTCGTTGCCGAATACGAGGTGGTCGAAGTCGTAGTGGGTTTACCAACGACACTTTCGGCGCGCCACGGTGCCGCCGCCGAGGCGGCGTCGGCCTATGCGGCGGAGTTGAGGACCAGAATCGATCCAGTTCCGGTGCGGCTCGCCGACGAACGGTTGACCACGGTGAGCGCATCGCGAATGCTCAGCCAGCGAGGGGTCCGAGGCAAGCGACAGCGCGCGGTCGTCGACCAGGCCGCGGCCGTCGAGATACTGCAGGCCTGGCTGGACGCGCGGGCAGCCCTGCTGCGGAGGCGAAGTGGTGACTGACGAGCTCGGCCTGTTCGATGAACGACGTACTGACCGGAGCCGACACCAGCCGACCCGCCGGCGCCGCAAGCCGCGGCGCAGCGCCGGCCGGAAGGTCGGGATCTGGCTGAGCGTGCTGGTCGTCCTCGCCCTGATCGGCGGCGGCGTGTGGTACGGCCTCACCCAGATCATCGGCATCGACTTCGGCGGGTACGACGACTACGCCGGTCCGGGGGAGCAGGACGTGGTGGTCGAGATCCCGGACGGCGCGTCCACCGGGGTCATCGCCAGCCAGCTGCACGAGGGCGGCGTGGTCGCGAGCACCAAGGCGTTCGTGAAGGCCGCGGAGGGCAACCAGAAGGTGCTCGGCATCCAGCCGGGGTTCTACGTCATGAAGACGAAGGTCTCCGGACAGGACGCGATCGCTCAGATCCTCAACCCGGAGTCCCGGAAGGGCCAGCTGGAGATCCGCGGCGGCTGGCAGCTGGAGAACATCATCAAGCAGGACCAGAGCGTCGAGCCCGGCATCATCCAGCGCCTGGCCACCGCCTCGTGCGCGGAGCTCAACGGCAAGAGCACGTGTGTGCCGGTGGAGGAGCTGGTCGAGGTCGCACGGACCGGGGACCTCGCCGCGCTCGGGGTGCCCGAATGGGCGGTGCCGGTGGCCAGCGCGCTGGAGCCACAGCGCCGGCTCGAAGGCCTGATCATGCCGGGCGTGTACGACGTCCGGCCCGGCTCCACGGCCCAGGAGCTCTGGCAGAAGGTGGTCACCGAGTCGGCCACCCGACTTCAGGCGTTCGGCCTGCCGAAGATCGCCGAAGACACCGGCTTCACCCCGTACCAGGTGTTGACCATGGCGTCCCTGATCGAGCGGGAGGCCATCGAGAAGGACTTCACCAAAGTGTCGCGGGTGACCTACAACCGGCTGGCAAGCGACATCCAGCTGCAGTACGACTCGACGGTCAACTACGTGCTGGACCGGCCGGACATCCGGACCAGGGCCGAGGACCGGGAACAGGCCGGCCCGTACAACACCTATTCGCGCAAGGGCCTGCCGCCAGGTCCGATCGCCGCCCCGAGCCAGACGGCGATCGAGGCGGCGGCCAAGCCCGCGGAAGGTCCGTGGCTGTACTTCGTGCGGTGCCAGAAGGACGGCACGTCGTGCTTCGCCGAGAACATCCAGCAGCATGAGCAGAATGTTGAGCAGGCCCAGGCCAACGGTGCCTACTGAGCCGAAGCGGGCGGCGGTCGTCGGCTCCCCGGTGGCGCATTCGCTCTCGCCGGTGCTGCATGAGGCCGCTTACCAGGCGCTCGGCCTGGACGGGTGGACCTACGACCGGATCGAGCGGGACGCGGCCGGACTGCCTGACCTGGTGGCGTCGCTCGGGCCGGAGTGGACCGGACTGTCCGTCACCATGCCCGGCAAGCAGGCGGCGCTCCGGGTGGCGGCAGGGGCGACCGACCGGGCCACCGCCGTCGGGGCGGCGAACACCTTGGTGCACAAGGGTTCTGGCGACTGGCAGGCGGACTGCACGGACGTCGACGGGGTGACCGGGGCGCTCCGCGCGGTCGGATACACCCCGGTGCCGGATGCGACGGCCGTGGTCCTCGGTGCGGGCGGCACCGCCTGCGCCGCGCTTGCCGGACTCGCCGAGCTGGGCGTGCGGCAGGTGGCGGTCGTGGCGCTCGACCCAGGTCGCACCGGCCCGGCACGGGCCTGCGCCGACCGGCTGGGGCTCCCGATCGACATCGTGCGCTGGTCCGAAGCCGATTTCGCCGCGCTCGCCGCCGGTGCCGCGGTGCTGGTGAACACCACGCCGGCATCCGCCGTCGAGTCCGATGCGGACAGTCTGGCGCGGGCCGGCTGCGTGCTCGATGTGATCTACCACCCATGGCCGACCGCTCTGGCTACCGCCGTGCAACACCGCGACGGCCGGATCGCGACCGGCCTGGACATGTTGCTACATCAGGCATTCACCCAGGTCGAGCGGTTCACCGGCCGGGCCGCTCCGCGCGAGGCGATGCGCGTGGCACTGCGTTCCGCGACCGGTGATCTGCTCGAGCTGCCGTTGGACCCGGCCGGCGAACGCGACGACGAGATCCGGGGTGCCATCCTCGGTGAGTTGGAGCCGTATGCGGTGCGGGTGGTCCTCGAGCGGTACAACCCCGAGTGGCCGAGCTGGTATGCCACCGAAGAGGCCAGGATCCGCGCCGCCCTCGGTTCCCGTGCCCTCCGGATCGAGCACACCGGCTCGACATCGGTACCCGGCCTCCCCGCCAAACCGGTGATCGACATCGTCCTCGTCGTCGCCGACACCACCGCCGAGCCCACCTACGTCCCGGCGCTGGAACGAGCGGGTTATGTCCTGCGTGCCCGTGAACCCGAGTGGTACGAACACCGCCTGTTCTACCGCCGCCGTGACCAGGGCGGCGACCGCGACGTCAACCTGCATGTCTTCGCCACCGCCACCGGCGGCCCGGAAATCGATCGCATGCTCACCTTCCGCGAATGGCTACGCGCCAACGCAGCCGACCGTGATCTCTACGCCGCCACGAAGCTCGAGCTCGCCCGGCGCTCCTGGAAGTACGTCCAGCACTACGCCGACGCCAAGTCCGGCGTCATCGGCGAGATCCTCGCCCGCGCCTGCCCACCTCCTTCCGTCACCTAGCTGCCGGCCACCGCGGTGCCGCCGCGGTCGTCCGCCATGGCCGTCCGATGAGGACACTCTGGCACGGCGGTCCGACAACCGGAGCCGAAAACCCGGTCGAGTCCGCACGAACGGTCCATTCGTACGGACATCTCCTTGCCATCCCACTCGCGCGGGCGAAGCGTGGAGGCATGAACGACATCGCAACGACCCTGACCTTCGCCGGCGCCGGCGGCCTTGCCGGTGCCCTTGGCCGCTGGCTGCTCGGCCGGCTGCGCCGGGGCGCGTCCGTCCACAGCGGATGGTGCGAGGCCGCCGTCGCCGTGTTGTGGGGCGTCCTCGGCTGGCGGTTCGCCGGTGGCCGGCTGCCGTCCTGGTGGCTTCCGGTGCCGCTGCTGTTGATCTGGTTCGCGGTGCTGCTCACCGCCACCGACCTTCGGCACCGGCGGCTGCCCGACGCGCTCACCCTGCCCGCCTATCCGGTGGCCGCGATCGTGCTCGGCACGGCCGCCGGGTTCGGCGGCGGCTGGCCGCTGGCGGTCGGTGCCGCGATCGGCGCCATGACGTTCTTCACCGTGCACGCGGCCGTGCACCTGCTGCGGCCGAAGGCACTCGGGGCCGGAGACGTGAAGCTCGCCGGCAGCCTGGGTGGCGTCCTCGGTGCGGTCGGCTGGCCGGCGCTCGTGTTCGCCGCTGGACTGGCCGCCTGTTGCACGGTGGTCTTACGCCTGGTTGCTCCCCGCCAGATCGCCGCGTCCTGGTGGAATGGCATCCCGCACGGGCCGGGGATGCTCGCGGCGACCTGTCTGATCACGCTGTTCCCGGGAACGGCTCTCACCATGGCAGGTGGGTCGTGACAGGATCACGGGGTGCTGCGTTGGCTGACCGCCGGAGAGTCACACGGACCCGCACTTGTCGCCGTCCTCGAGGGGATGGTGGCGGGAGTAACGATCACCAGTGCCGAATTGGACCAGCAGCTCGCCCGCCGCCGGCTCGGCTTCGGCCGGAGCCCTCGAATGGGGTTCGAGACCGACAAGGTCGAGTTTCTCGGCGGGATCCGGCACGGCGTGACCCAGGGTGGGCCGATCGCCATCCGGATCGAGAACGCCGAGTGGCCCAAGTGGGAGAAGGTCATGGCCGCCGACCCGGTGGATCCGGCCGAGCTGGCCAGCCTGAGCCGCAACGAGCCGCTCACCCGGCCCCGTCCCGGCCATGCCGACCTGCCCGGGATGCAGAAGTACGGCTTCGACGAGGCCCGGCCGGTTCTCGAGCGGGCCAGCGCGCGGGAGACCGCAGCACGGACCGTCCTGGGCACCGTCGCCCGCGGCTTCCTGCGGCAGGTGCTCGGCGTCGAGGTGATCAGCCACGTGGTGTCGATCGGTTCGGTGACCGCTGCGGAGGGCGAGCCGCCGCGGCCGCAGGACCTTGCCGCGATCGACGAGAGCCCGGTTCGGGCGTTCGACCCGGCGGCCACCGAGGCGATGGTCGCCGAGGTGGAAGCGGTGAAGGCGGCCGGAGACACGGTCGGCGGGGTGATCGAGGTGATCGCCTACGGTCTGCCCCCGGGCCTGGGCTCGCACGTGCACTGGGACCGCAGGCTCGACGCCCGGCTGGCCGGCGCGCTGATGGGTGTACAGGCCATGAAGGGCGTGGAGATCGGCGACGGCTTCACCACGGCCCGGCGCTGGGGAAGCCAGGCCCACGACGAGATCGACCGGGCCGACAACGCCAGCGGGGTCAGCCGGCGGACCAACCGGGCGGGCGGCCTGGAGGGGGGGATCACCAACGGGGAACCACTGCGGGTCCGGGTGGCGATGAAGCCGATCTCCACCGTCCCACGTGCACTGTCGACAGTGGACGTCCGAACGGGAGAGCCGGCGGTCGCGATCCACCAGCGCTCCGACGTCTGTGCCGTGCCGCGCGCCGGGGTGGTGCTGGAGTCGGTGGTGGCCTTGATACTCGCGGACGCCGCGCTGGAGAAGTTCGGCGGTGACTCGCTCGGGGAGACCCGGCGCAACGCCGATGGCTATGTCACGTCGCTGCAGGAGCGGTGGTGACCGTTGGCGAGGTCGTTCTGGAGACGGAACGGCTGGTGCTGCGACGGTTCACCGAGGCCGATGTGGACAGTCTGGTCGATCTCGACGGGGATCCGCGCGTGATGCGCTACCTCACCGGTGGCCGGCCGACACCACGCGAGAAGATCGAGAGCGAGGTACTGCCGGGCATCCTGGCCGACTACCAGCGGGTGCCGGGATGCGGCACCTGGGCGGCCGCCGAACGGTCGACCGGGCGGTTCCTCGGCTGGTTCGAGCTGCGGGTGTCGGGCGACGACGCGGCGGCGGCCCAGGCCGAACTCGGCTACCGGTTGCGCGCTTCGGCGTGGGGAAGGGGTTACGCCACCGAGGGAGCGCGTGCGCTGATCCGTCGGGCGTTCACCGAACTCGGGCTGCGCCGGGTGTGGGCCGAGACGATGGCGGTCAACACGGCCTCGCGGCGGGTGATGGAGAAGGCCGGACTGCGGCTGGTGCGGACCTTCCACCGCACCTGGGACGACCCGATCGACGGAGCGGAGCACGGGGAGGTCGAGTACGAACTGCTGCGGGCCGACTGGCTGCGGTTGGCTCGGCGGGCGGACGACCCGCCGGATATCCTCCGCGCGTGATGGCGCACGGACCGGTGGTCGTGCTGGTCGGCCCGCCCGGCTCGGGGAAGACGACGGTGGGCCGCGCCCTGGCCGACGCGCTCGGCGTGTCGTTCCGGGACACCGATGCCGACGTTGAGCGGCGCGTGGGCAAGACCATCAGCGCGATCTTCACCGACGACGGGGAGGCGGTGTTCCGGGCCGAGGAGGAGCGCGCGGTGCGCACCGCGCTGGGTGAGCATCCGGGGGTGCTCGCCCTCGGCGGCGGAGCCGTGTTGTCCCCGCGCACCCGCGAACTGCTGACCGGGCACTCCGTGGTGTTCCTCCACGTCGGTCTGGCCGAAGGGGTGCGTCGTACCGGGTTGTCCTCGGCCCGGCCGCTGTTGGCCGGAGTGAACCCGCGGGCCCGGTTCCGAGAGTTGCTCGAGGCCCGGCTGCCGCTCTACCGAGCGGTCGCGACCGTCGAGGTGACCACGGACGGCAGGTCGCCGAAACAGATCGCGAAGGAGGCGCTCGCCGGGCTCGGCCTGGTTGGCGGCGCCTGACCGGGCGGTCCGAAGGGGCGGTCTGGTGGCGGTGCCTGACCGGTGGTCTGACGGGCGGCCTGGTCGGCGATGCCTGATCGGGCGACCCCGACCGGCAGTACCTGTCGGTCGTACTTGATAGACAAGGTCGCATGAAGGCGCTGAGCCGTCAGGCGGTGGTCGCGCACCGGGCCAACACGCAGGGCCTGCACGCCGGCCTCGGGCGGGCTACCGAGGTTGGTGTCCTGGACATCGGCATCCAGGACACGCCGTCGGGTTCGGCCGGTCAGGCTCTCGCGGTGCGGTCGGGTGCGGTTCGGACCGACGAGGATCCGGAGTTGGTTCGGGTGCTGAGCATCCGGGGCGCACCCCATGTGCACCGGCGGCGGGATCTGCCCGCGCTGCGGGCAGTGCTGCGGCCGCGGCGGGCCGAGGATCTGCTGCTGTGGCTCGGTGGCCATGGGCCGGCGTTCCTCGACTCCGGGGTCGACCCGCTCGGGGTGCTGGACCTGGTGGTCACGTTGCTGCGTGAGCGGTTCCCGGGAAAGCGGGCGAGCAAGGGGGAACTGTCCGCGGTGATCAGCCCGTTGCTCCCGGCGCCGGCCCGGCCGTGGTGCGAGGGATGCCAGGCCGACCATGTGATCGAGAACCTGTTTCGGCTCGGCACGCTGCTTGCCGGCCTCGAGCTCGAGCGCGGTGACCGCAAGCTGGTCTTCCGCCCGGAGCCGGACGCGCCGCGGGGCAGGAAGCGAAGCACCGGGCCGGCGGGAACGGCGGAAAGCCCGCTGTTGCGGGACTTCCTGCGCTACGCCGGACCGCTGCGGGTCGGCGACGCCGCCGGATGGGTGGTCGCCGGAAGCGTGTCGGGGAAGTCGGTGCCGAAGCCGCACGGTTGGGCGGAGATCGTCGACCGTGCGGCCCGGGTGGAGATCGACGGGGGTTCGTATCTGATGGACCGGGCGGAAGCGGATGCGGTCGGGGACGCGCCGGCGCCACCGGTGGCGGTGCTGCTTGCGCCCCGCGATCCCTACCTGCTCGGCAACCGGGAGTTCGTGGTGCCCGACCGAGAGGTGGCCAAGCGGGTCTGGCGGGCGCAGGTGAGTCCCGGGGTGCTGCTGGTGGACGGCGAGGTGGCCGGCACCTGGCGGCAGCGGATCTCGGGGCGCACGGTGTCCGTGTACGTGACGCCATCGGGCAAGATGCACAAGGGGGTGCGTGCGGCGGTCGGGGACCAGGCGGAGCTGCTCGCCGCGGTGCGTGGCGCCGGGGCATTGGAGCCGCACGTGCTGTGGGAGGGTTGACCCAGACGGCACAGAGATCAACCGCGGGAGCGTGACGGGTGCAGCCGGTGCGGATTCACGCGGCCACCGACCGGCCGTACGACGTCGTCGTCGGGCGCGGCCTGCGCGCCGAGCTGATCGACACCGTGCGCGAGTCCTCCCGGGTGGCGATCATCCATCAGCCGACCCTGGCCGGCGTGGCGGAGACCCTCCGCGACGACCTGGTGGGGGCCGGGGTCGACGCGCACCGGATCGAGATCCCGGATGCCGAGGACGGCAAGGCGCTCTCGGTCGCCGGGTTCTGCTGGGAGGTGCTCGGCCGGATCGGTCTCGACCGGCTGGGTTCCATCGTGGCCGTTGGCGGCGGTGCGACCACCGACCTCGGTGGGTTCGTGGCCGGCACCTGGTTGCGCGGGGTTCGGCTGGTCAACGTGCCCACCACGCTGCTCGGCATGGTGGACGCCGCGATCGGCGGCAAGACCGGGATCAACACCGAGGCGGGCAAGAACCTGGTCGGTGTGTTCCACGAACCGGCCGCCGTGCTGGTCGATCTGGACACGCTGCTGACGCTGCCCCGGCCCGAACTGGTCGCCGGCATGGCCGAGGTGATCAAGGGCGGGTTCATCGCCGATCCCCGGATCCTCGAGTTGGTGGAGGCGGACCCGGTGGCGGCGCTCGACCCCGCCGGGGACGTGCTCGCCGAGTTGGTCCAGCGGACCATCCAGATCAAGGCGGACGTGGTGGCGGCGGACCTGCGCGAGTCGAACCTGCGCGAGATCCTCAACTACGGCCACACCTTGGGCCACGCGATCGAGCGGCGCGAGGACTACCGGTGGCGGCACGGCGCCGCGGTGAGCGTCGGTCTGGTGTTCGCCGCCGAGCTGGCCCGGCTGACCGGCCGGCTGGACGACGCCACGGCCGACCGGCACCGGTCGGCGCTCGAGTCGATCGGGCTGCCCACCCGCTACCAGGCCGACGCCCTGCCCGAACTTGTCGAGATCATGTTCACCGACAAGAAGACCCGGTTCGGCGTGCTGCGGTTCGTCGTGTTGGACGCGCTGGCCAAACCCGGGCGCCTCGAAGGTCCGACCCCGGAACTGCTCGCCGCCGCGTACACGGCGGTCGCCGCGGACGGGACCGGAGCCGACGGAGCCGCGCCGGACGACGGCGGAGCCGGGAGGGAGGGAAGCCGGTGAACGTGTTGGTGCTCAACGGACCCAACCTGGCGAGGTTGGGTTCGCGGGAGCCGGTGATCTACGGCAGCGACACCTATGCCGACCTCGTCGCGCTGTGCGAGAAGGCGGGACGGGAGCTGGGGATCGAGGTGGAGGTCCGGCAGACCAACCACGAGGGGGAGATGCTCGAGTGGCTGCACCAGGCGGCGGATGACGGGGTCGCGGTGGTGCTGAACGCGGGGGCGTGGACGCACTACTCGATCGCGGTGCGCGATGCGTGTGCCGCGTTGACCGCGCCGCTGGTCGAGGTGCACATCTCGAACGTGCACAACCGCGAGGAGTTCCGGCACCACAGCTACATCTCGGCGGTGGCGACCGGCGTCATCGTGGGATTGGGCATCCAGGGTTATCCACTGGCCCTGCGCTGGCTGGCGGACAACCACCCCGGTTGACCGGCAAAGCGCCGCCCGACAGCGGCATGGCGCTCCGTGACGAAATCCCGCCCCCACCGCCGCACCCGCGCCGCCACCCCGACCCGGCCCGACCGATCGAAACCACCCTCCGTCCAAGGATCCAAGTCAGGCCCTGATCACAGCGGATCATCGAGACAAAGTCTCGGCCCAACCAACGCAACCTCAGGGGACCGTGACGCAACCCAGCCACAATCACCCCGCCAACCGCACTCCCGCTGGAACGCAACAACAGCAGTAAAACCCGGAGCGGCGGAACAGTTAATCCCGGAGCGGCGGCGCAGTGATCCACCGGCCGGCGAGGAGGCCGGCGACGGCCGGAACGAACACCAGCAGGGCGGTGAAGGCGGCCCCGCCGGTCAGCGCGCTGCCCAGTTCACTGGCGCCGGTCTGGTCGACGAACGCCGCCCGTCCGATCACGGACAGCACGCCCGCTCCCCAACCGGCCACCAGCGCGGCGATCAGCCAGGTGACCTCCGGCCGATCCAGGCCGCGCCACCGGTCCAGGGCACCCCACACCGCCGCCACCCCGACCAGCACGGCGAGCACGATGGCGGCGATCGTGGTCTGTGCTGTCGGGTTGCGAGCGGTGAACGCGGCCACGGCCACCTGCGCCGCGGCGTGCAGCACGGCGAGGACACCGCCCCGGAGCAGCCAGGTTCGCATCGCACCAGCCTAGGCCGCACCGACCTCATAGGCTGACCGCATGCCTGAGATCCACGGCCGGCGCCGCGACGCGCTCCGCGCCCACCTGCGCGAGCACGACGTGGACGCTTTGCTCGTCGTCGACCTGCTCAACATCCGGTACCTCACCGGGTTCACCGGATCCAACGCCGCCCTGCTGGTGCACGCCGAGGACGAGCGCCGCACGGTGTTCTGCACCGACGGCCGCTACCTGACCCAGTCCGAGCGGCAGGTGCCGGACCTGGAACGACTCATCGAGCGGCAGAGCACCATCGCGGTCGCCGCACTGGCCGGCGAGCGCGGCGTCGCCCGGACCGGTTACGAGAGCCAGCACGTGACCGTGGAGCAGCTCGACGAGCTGGCCTCGGCCGCGGGCGCGAAGGTCGAGCTGGTCCGCACCCCGGGCCGGGTCGAACGGCTTCGGCTGATCAAGGACGACACCGAGGTGGAGGCGCTGCGGATGGCGTGCGCCGCCGCGGACCGGGCGCTGGCCGGGCTGATCGACCACGGCGGCCTGGCACCCGGCCGCACCGAGCGCGAGGTGGCCAGGGACCTGGAGAACCGGATGCTGGATCACGGCGCGGCCGGCCCGTCGTTCGAGTCGATCGTGGCCACCGGGGCCAACTCCGCGGTGCCGCACCACCGGCCGACCGACGCGATGCTGCGGCCGGGGGACCTGGTCAAGCTGGACTTCGGGGCCCTGGTCGACGGCTACCACTCGGACATGACCAGGACCGTCGTGCTCGGCGAGCCGGCCGGCTGGCAGCGTGAGCTGTACGACCTGGTCGCCGCCGCGCAGGCGGCCGGCCGGGCGGCGCTGCGGGTCGGGACGGCCACCAGCGAGGTGGATGCCGCGGCCCGAAAGGTGATCGAGGACGCCGGGCACGGCGAGCATTTCCTGCACGGCCTCGGCCACGGTGTCGGGCTGGAGATCCACGAGGCGCCGAGTCTGGCCAAGACCGGTCAAGGTAGGATCGCGGCCGGTATGGCAGTCACCGTGGAACCGGGTGTGTATCTGTCCGGGAAGGGCGGTGTCCGGATCGAGGACACCCTCGTCGTGCGGGACGACGATCCCGAACTGCTGACGCTGACCACCAAGCAGCTCATTGTCGTGTAGTACAGGAGAGACCTTTCCGTGGCTTCCACCAACGACCTGAAGAACGGCCTCGTGCTGAACCTCGAGGGACAGCTCTGGTCGGTCGTCGAGTTCCAGCACGTCAAGCCCGGCAAGGGCCCGGCCTTCGTGCGCACGAAGCTCAAGCACGTGCTGTCCGGCAAGGTCGTCGACAAGACGTTCAACGCCGGGGTGAAGGTGGACACGGCGACCGTCGACCGGCGGGAGATGACCTACCTGTACTCCGACGGCTCGGAGTTCGTGTTCATGGACGGCGAGACCTACGAGCAGATCCACATCTCGGCCGAGACGGTCGGGGACGCGGCCAAGTGGATGCTGGAGAACCAGACCGCGATGGTGGCCACGCACGAGGGCGCGCCGCTGTTCATCGAGCTGCCCACCTCGGTCGAGCTGGTGATCAAGCACACCGACCCGGGCCTGCAGGGTGACCGGTCCACCGGTGGCACGAAGCCGGCCACGCTGGAGACCGGCGCGGAGATCCAGGTGCCGCTGTTCCTGTCCACCGGCGAGAAGGTCAAGGTGGACACCCGCGACGGGCGCTACCTCGGCCGCGTCAGCGGCTGAGTGCGGTGGGGGCGCGAAGCAAGGCTCGCAAGCGCGCGGTCGACGTGCTCTATGCCGCCCAACTGCGCGGCGCGGACCCGGTCGCGCTGCTCGGTGAGCGCACCGCGGAACCGGACGCGCCGCCGATCAACGACTACACGGTCAGCCTGGTCGAGGGCGTCGCCGCGCATCGCGACCGGATCGACGAGCTGCTCACCGAGCACTCCGAGGGCTGGACGCTGAGCCGGATGCCCGCGGTCGACCTCGCGGTGCTCCGGTTAGGGCTCTACGAGCTGCTCTGGGTCTCCGACGTGCCGGATCCGGTGGCCATCGACGAGGCGGTGGCGCTGGCCAAGTCGTTGTCCACCGACGATTCGCCGCGGTTCGTCAACGGCGTGCTGGGTCGCATCGCCACGATCGCCGACCGGTTGCGCGCCACGCTGTAGCCAGCGGCCCTGAAACGATGCTGTATCCGGTCGCGAGCGGATACGGTATCCACCCAAGGTCGCATCCTTGGAGGACGAGATGGCTGCCGGTGTGCTCACCGTGCCCCGCCTGTTCCTCGGCGAAGCACTCAAGCGGCTGCGCGCCGAGTCGAAGAAGACCCTGGACGAGACCGCGGCGGCGATCGGCAAGAGCCGGGCCCGGCTGATCAACGTGCTGGACGGCAAGGGCACGCTCACCGCCGAGGAACTGGCCCGGCTGCTGGACTTCCTCGGCGCCGACCCGAGCAAGAAGTCCGGGCTGCTGGCGCTGGGCGCCGAAGCGCGCAAGCGGCCCACCCGCCGGCCCTACACCGACCTGCTGCCCACCGTCTTCGAGCGGATCATCGACCTGCAGTCGATGGCCGCCGAGATCGACTGGTACGAGCGTGGCGTGATCCCCGGCCTGCTGCAGATCCCGGAGTACTTCGAGGCGATCGTCGCGGACACCGAGGGGATCTGGTGGGGGCCGTCCTGGGAGCAGCGGCGTAACTGGGTGACCTTCCACCTGGAACGCCAGCGGACCATCCTGCAGGCCCGGCCGGCCAAGATCATGCGGTTCGTGATCACCGACGACGCGCTGCGCACCGAGGTGGGCGACCCGCGGACGATGGGCCGGCAACTCGAGCACCTGCTGTCCCTGCTGGACGAATGGCCCAATGTCAGCATCCAGGTGTTGTCCTCGACCGCCTCGCACAACCCGGCTCCGAGCGCCGGCCTGATCCTGCTGCGGCTCGGAGCCCAGCAGCACCCGATCGGCTTTCTTCCGGTCGCGTATGGACCGTCCACTTATCTGGACGATCCGGATGACACGGAACGGCTGGCCCGGGCGTTCGCTCGAGTGCGGGATCTCGCCATGCCCCCGGACGAGTCCCGGGCCATGATCGCCACTCTGCTGGCACAGGTCGGCTCGGCGAGTTAGCCTGTGCGCGTGAAAGATCAACAACCTGCGCACCGGGACAGCACCGGTTGGTTCAAGAGCACCGCGAGCGTTGCGGGCAACGACACGTGTGTCGAGGTCCGCTTCGGCACGGCGGCGGTCGGCGTGCGGGACTCCAAGAACCCGGCTGGGGGCGCGTTCTGGGTCCGCCCGGACGCTTGGCGTTCGTTCATCGCTCGGGCCGGTCGCCCGGTCTGAGTCGGAAGTGGAACAGGGGCCCTTCGCCATCCGGCGAAGGGCCCCTTCGTCGTGGGCTCAGTCCTCCTTGGACGGGCGCGCCTCCGGCGGCAGGACACCCCAGTCGATCAGCTGCTCGGTCAGCTCGCCAGGAGTCATGTCGTAGATGATCGCCAGCGAGCGCAGGTCCTCGGTGCGGATGGAGAGCACCTTGCCGTTGTAGTCGCCGCGCTGGCTCTGGATGGTGGCGGCGTAGCGGGCCAGCGGGCCGACCTTCTCGGCCGGCAGCTGCTGCAGCCGTTCCAGGTTGATGACGATCTTGGTCGCCGGCTCGGCGCCGGACGGAACCCGGCCCTCCGGAAGCAGCTCCATCACCGGCACCCCGTAGAAGTCGGCCAGCTCGGCCAGCTTCTGCACGGTCACCGCGCGGTCGCCGCGCTCGTAGGACCCGACGACGACCGCCTTCCACCGGCCGCCCGACTTCTGCTCCACCCCGTGCAGGGACAAACCCTGCTGCTGGCGGATGCCCCGCAGTTTGCCTCCAAGGGCCTTGGCGTAGTCGCCCATGTGGCGATTCTCCAATCGTTCGCCCCGACGGCCGGCTCTGTGGGACTGCCGCGGGTTAGCCTCAGATCAACACGCAGAGTAATGGTTACCCAGAGTTGTCACCAGGTCAAGTTGATCCGGCGTCCGCAGATAACGAATCCGACGCGCCGCGCCCTGCCGGCCGGACCGGATCCGGCTTGATAGGCTCGGTGAAACCCCAGGTGGGGTAGGGAGAGCATCCTTTAACGACCCGTCCCGTGAGGCGGGGAAGGAGGCAGACCGTGGCGCCGCGCACACGTGGCGCGACGGACCCGGCCGGGCAGCGTCAGCTACTCGGACCCGGAGATGTCGCGCGCACCGTCGCCCGAATGGCCCATCAGATCATCGAGAAGACGGCCATCGGTGTCGAGTCGACCGGCCCACCGGGAGTAGTCCTGCTCGGTATCCCGACCCGGGGAGCGCCGCTGGCCGTCCGGCTGGCCGCGCTGGTCGCCGAGTTCAGCGGGGCGCGACTGCCCACCGGCGTGCTGGACGTCACGCTCTACCGCGACGACCTGCGGCGCGGGCCGACCCGGCCGCTGCTGGCCACCGCCGTGCCGGACACCGGGATCGACGAGGCGCTGGTGATCCTGGTCGACGACGTGCTGTTCTCCGGCCGCACCGTCCGGGCCGCCCTGGACGCGCTGCGCGACGTCGGCCGGCCGCGCGCGGTCCAACTCGCCGCGCTGATCGACCGCGGCCACCGCGAGTTGCCGATCCGGGCGGACTACGTCGGCAAGAACGTGCCGACCGCCCGGGACGAGGACATCGCGGTGCTGATCGAGGAGATCGACGGCCAGGATGCCGTGCTGCTGCGCCGACCGAGCGAGGTTTCCGCATGAGCGAGCGAGCTTGCGAGCGAGCCATTGGGCACAGTCCCGCCGCCGAGCCTGCGAGGCGGCGGATTGGACGGCACCGAGCCTGCGAGGTGCCGGCATGAAACATCTGCTGTCGACCGAGGGGCTGGATGCCGACACGGCCACCGCCGTGCTGGACACCGCGGACAATCTCAAGCGCACGCTGCTCGGCCGGGAGGTGCGCAAGCTGCCCACGCTGCGCGGCCGCACCGTCGTGACGATGTTCTACGAGAACTCCACCCGCACCAGGGTCTCGTTCGAGATCGCCGGGAAGTGGATGAGCGCGGACGTGATCAACGTCTCGGCCGGCGGCTCGTCGGTCGACAAGGGTGAGTCGCTGCGGGACACCGCGCTCACGCTGGCCGCGGCCGGCGCCGACTGCGTGATCATCCGACATCCGGCCTCCGGCGCGGCACACCGGCTGGCCGGCTGGCTCGCCGAGACCAGGACCGTGGTGATCAACGCCGGCGACGGCACGCACGAGCACCCGACCCAGGCGCTGCTGGACGCCGCGACGCTGCGCGAACGGCTGGGCGGCATCGCCGAGCGCCGGGTGGCGATCGTCGGCGACGTGCTGCACAGCCGGGTGGCGCGTTCGAACCTGCACCTGCTGCGTACGCTCGGCGCCGAGGTGGTGCTGGTCGCCCCGCCGACGCTGGTGCCGGCCGGGCTGCGGCGCTGGCTGGACGGGGTCAAGGTCGCGGTCAGTCATGAGCTGGACGCCGAGTTGCCCAGCGTGGACGCGGTGATGATGCTGCGGGTGCAGGCCGAGCGGATGCACGGCGGCTTCTTCCCGTCCGCGCGCGAGTACTCGATCGGCTACGGCTTGACCGAGGCCCGAATGCGGTTGCTGCCCGAGCACGCGGTGGTGCTGCACCCGGGTCCGATGCTGCGCGGCATGGAGATCGCCGCCGCCGTGGCCGACTCCCCGGCCGCGGCCATCACCCAGCAGGTCGCCAACGGCGTGCACGTGCGCATGGCCGTGCTCTACCACCTGCTCGCGCACGAGGAGGCGAAGCCGTGACGGTGCTGCTGCGCGGGGTCCGGCCCTACGGCGCGGGCGACCCGGTGGACCTGCTGGTCCGCGACGGCCTGATCGCCGGGCTCGGCGCGGGCCTGGACGCGACCGGGGCCGAGGTGATCGACGCGGGTGGGCTGGTCGCCCTGCCCGGGTTCGTCGACCTGCACACCCACCTGCGGGAGCCGGGCCGGGAGGACGCCGAGACGATCGCCACCGGCTCGGCGGCCGCGGCGCTCGGCGGCTACACCGCCGTGTTCGCCATGGCCAACACCGACCCGGTGGCCGACAACGCCGTGGTGGTCGAGCACGTGTGGCGGCGCGGTCGCGAGGTGGGCCTTGTCGACGTGCACCCGGTGGGCGCGGTCACCGTCGGCCTGGCCGGCGAGCGGCTCGCCGAGCTGGGCACGATGGCCCGGTCCGCGGCCGGCGTGCGGATGTTCTCCGACGACGGGCACTGCGTGGCCGACCCGCTGCTGATGCGCCGGGCGATGGAGTACTGCACCGCGCTGGACGCGGTGATCGCCCAGCACGCGGAAGAGCCGAGGATGACCGAGGGTGCCCAGGCGCACGACGGCGAGCTGGCCGCCCGGCTGGGCCTGGCCGGCTGGCCGGCGGTGGCCGAGGAGGCGATCGTGGCCAGGGACTGCCTGCTGGCCCGGGCCACCGCGGCCCGGCTGCACGTCTGCCACGTGTCCACCGCGGGGGCGGCCGAGATCCTGCGCTGGGCCAAGGGCCAGGGGATCGGCGTGTCCGCCGAGGTGACCCCGCACCACCTGCTGCTCGACGAGGACCGGCTGACCACGTTCGACCCGGTGAACAAGGTCAACCCGCCGCTGCGGGCACTGTCCGACACCAAGGCGCTGCGCGCGGCGCTGGCCGAGGGCGTGCTGGACTGCGTGGCCACCGACCACGCCCCGCACGCGCCGCAGGACAAGGACTGTGAGTGGTCGGCGGCCCGGCCCGGCATGCTCGGCCTGCAGACCGCGCTGTCGGTGGTGGTGGAAACCATGGTCCGGCCGGGCCTGCTGGACTGGCGCGGGGTGGCCAGGGTGATGAGCGAGCGGCCGGCCGAGATCGCCGGGCTGCCCGACCACGGCCGCCCGCTCGAGCCCGGCGAACCGGCCACGCTGACCCTGGTCGATCCGGACGCGAGCTGGACGGTGCGCGGCGTCGAGCTGGCCAGCATCGCCGGCAACACTCCGTACGAGGGCATGCGGCTGCCCGGCCGGGTGGTCACCACGCTGCTGCGTGGTCGGATCACCGCGCACGACGGGAAGGTGCTCTCATGACCGTTCGGATTCCTGCGGCGCTGGTGCTCGAGGACGGCCGGGTGTTCCGCGGCGAGGCGTTCGGGGCCACCGGCAGCACGCTCGGCGAGGTGGTCTTCTGCACCGGGATGACCGGCTACCAGGAGACCCTGACCGACCCGTCCTACCACCGGCAGATCGTGGTGGCCACGGCCCCGCAGATCGGCAACACCGGCTGGAACGACGAGGACGACGAGTCGGGCCGGATCTGGGTGGCCGGCTACGTGGTGCGGGACCCGGCCAGGGTGCCGTCCAACTGGCGGTCCCGGCGCTCGCTGCCGGACGAACTGGCCCGGCAGGGCGTGGTCGGCGTCGCCGGGGTGGACACCCGGTCGCTGACCCGGCACATCCGGGAACGCGGGGCGATGCGCGCCGGGGTGTTCTCCGGCTCCGCATTCGCCGATGTGGACACGTTGGTGGACCAGGTGCGCGGCGGCCCGCCGATGCTCGGCGCGGACCTGGCCGGCGAGGTCAGCACGGCCCGGCCGTACGTGGTCCCGGCGGTCGGCACCGTCCGGTTCCGGGTGGCCGCGCTCGACCTCGGCATCAAGTCGAACACCCCGCGGATGCTGGCCGCGCGCGGCATCGAGACGCACGTGCTGCCCGCCTCGGCCACCGCCGACGAGCTGCTCGCGGTCGAGCCGGACGGGGTGTTCCTGTCCAACGGACCGGGCGACCCGGCGGCGATGGACCACGCGGTGGCGCTGACGAAATCGGTGCTGGAGCGGCGGATCCCGCTGTTCGGGATCTGCTTCGGCAACCAGGTCCTCGGCCGCGCGCTCGGCCGGGGCACCTACAAGCTGCGCTACGGGCACCGCGGGATCAACATCCCGGTGATCGACACGGCCACCGGCCGGGTGGCGATCACCGCGCAGAACCACGGGTTCGCGCTTGAGGGCGAGGCGGGGGAGCGGTTCGACACCCCGTTCGGCCCGGCGACGGTGAGCCACTACTGCCCCAACGACGGGTGCGTGGAGGGCGTTCGGGCCCTCGAGGTGCCGGCCTTCGGAGTGCAGTACCACCCGGAGGCGGCGGCCGGACCGCACGATGCCGCGCTGCTGTTCGACGAGTTCCTGGGGCTGATGGAGCGGGGGTCGCGGGATGCCTAGGCGCACCGACATCCGGCACGTGCTGGTGATCGGTTCCGGGCCGATCGTGATCGGGCAGGCGTGCGAGTTCGACTACTCGGGCACGCAGGCCTGCCGGGTGCTGCGCGCGGAGGGGCTGCGGGTCACGCTGGTCAACTCCAACCCGGCGACGATCATGACCGACCCGGAGTTCGCCGACGCCACCTACATCGAGCCGATCACCCCTGACTTCGTGGAGAAGGTGATCGCCCGGGAGCGACCGGACGCGCTGCTGGCCACGCTCGGCGGGCAGACCGCGCTGAACACCGCGGTCGCGCTGCACGAGCGCGGGGTGTTGGACAAGTACGACGTCGAGTTGATCGGCGCGGACATCGAGGCCATCCAGCGCGGTGAGGACCGGCAACGGTTCAAGGACATCGTGCGGGCGGTCGGCGCGGAGGTGCCGCGCAGCGCCGTGTGCCGGTCGATGGAGCAGGTCCGGTCCGCGGTCAAGGAGCTCGGGCTGCCGGTGGTGATCCGGCCGTCGTTCACGATGGGCGGCCTCGGCTCGGGGATGGCGCACACCGACGACGAGTTGGAGCGGCTGGCCGCGGCCGGGTTGGTCGAGAGCCCGGTGACCGAGGTGCTGATCGAGGAGAGCGTGCTCGGCTGGAAGGAGTTCGAGCTCGAGCTGATGCGCGACCAGCACGACAACGTGGTGGTGGTCTGCTCGATCGAGAACGTCGATCCGATGGGCGTGCACACCGGGGACTCGGTGACCGTGGCGCCGGCGATGACCCTGACCGACCGGGAGTACCAGCACATGCGCGACGTGGGGATCGCGGTGCTGCGCGAGGTCGGGGTGGACACCGGCGGGTGCAACATCCAGTTCGCCGTGCACCCGCGCACCGGCCGGCTGGTGGTGATCGAGATGAACCCCCGGGTGTCCCGGTCCTCGGCGTTGGCCTCCAAGGCGACCGGCTTCCCGATCGCCAAGATCGCCGCCAAGCTGGCCATCGGGTACACATTGGACGAGATCCGCAACGACATCACCGGCGAGACCCCGGCGTGCTTCGAGCCGACGCTGGACTACGTCGTGGTGAAGGTGCCGCGGTTCGCCTTCGAGAAGTTTCCGGGTGCGGACCCGACGCTGACCACGACCATGAAAAGTGTCGGCGAGGCGATGTCGATCGGCCGCAACTTCGTTGAGGCGCTTGGCAAGGCGCTGCGGTCGATGGAGACCAAGGACAGCGGGTTCTGGACCAGGCCGGACCCGGCCGGCGTCGACCGCGAGTCCTGTGTGGACGCGCTGCGCATCCCGCACGACGGCCGGCTGTACACGGTGGAGCGGGCGCTGCGGCTGGGCGCGAGCGTGGCCGAGGTGGCCGAGGCGTCCGGAATCGATCCGTGGTTCGTCGACCAGATCGCCGCGCTGGTGGAGTTGCGCGAGGAGGTGATCGCGGAGCCGGTGCTGGACGGTCGGATGCTGCGGGTGGCCAAGCGCGCGGGCCTGTCCGACCGGCAGGTGGCGGCGCTGCGCCCGGAGCTGGCCGGCGAGGACGGGGTGCGCACGCTGCGGCACCGGCTGGGCATCCGGCCGGTGTTCAAGACCGTGGACACCTGTGCCGCCGAGTTCGCCGCCCGCACCCCGTACCACTACTCGGCCTACGAGCTGGACCCGGACGCCGAGTCCGAGGTGGCCGAGCAGCGCGACCGGCCCAAGGTGTTGATCCTTGGCTCCGGTCCGAACCGGATCGGCCAGGGGATCGAGTTCGACTACTCGTGCGTGCACGCCGCGATGGCGCTGCGGGCGGCCGGGTTCGAGACCGTGATGATCAACTGCAACCCGGAGACGG
This sequence comes from Actinophytocola sp., assembly GCF_035762905.1. Taxonomy (GTDB): domain Bacteria; phylum Actinomycetota; class Actinomycetes; order Mycobacteriales; family Pseudonocardiaceae; genus DASYTH01. The sequence goes on along the minus strand of NZ_DASUCC010000095.1, from coordinate 130,924 downwards.
TGTCCACCGACTACGACACCGCCGACCGGCTCTACTTCGAGCCGCTCACCTTCGAGGACGTGCTGGAGGTGGTGCACGCCGAGCGGCAGTCCGGCACCGTCGCCGGGGTGATCGTGCAGCTGGGTGGGCAGACGCCGCTCGGGCTGGCCCGGCGCCTCGCCGAGGCCGGGGTGCCGGTGGTTGGCACCCCGCCGGAGGCGATCCACCTGGCCGAGGACCGCGGCGCGTTCGGCGAGTTGCTCACCCAGGCCGGCCTGCCCGCGCCCCGGTACGGCACGGCCACCTCGTTCGCCGGGGCCAAGCGGATCGCCGACGAGATCGGCTACCCGGTCCTGGTCCGCCCGTCCTACGTGCTCGGCGGGCGCGGCATGGAGATCGTCTACGACGAGATGTCCCTTGCCGGCTACATCAAGCGGGCCACCGAGGTCTCCCCGGAGCACCCGGTCCTGGTCGACCGGTTCCTGGACGACGCGGTCGAGATCGACGTGGACGCCCTGCACGACGGCGTCGAGGTGGTCATCGGCGGAGTGATGGAGCACATCGAGGAGGCCGGTATCCACTCCGGCGACTCCTCCTGCGCGCTGCCGCCGATCACGCTCGGCCGGTCCGACATGGACGTCATCCGCCGGTCCACCGAGGCCATCGCCCGGGGCATCGGGGTGCGCGGGCTGCTCAACGTCCAGTACGCGCTCAAGGACGACGTGCTCTACGTGCTCGAGGCCAACCCGAGGGCGTCGCGCACGGTGCCGTTCGTGTCCAAGGCGACCGCGGTGCCGCTGGCCAAGGCGGCCGCGCGGATCATGCTCGGCGCGACCATCAGCGAGCTGCGCGAGGAGGGCCTGCTGCCGGCGCACGGCGACGGGGGCGACCTGCCGCCGGACGCGCCGATCGCGGTGAAGGAGGCCGTGCTGCCGTTCCACCGGTTCCGCACCCCGGAGGGGCACGGGGTGGACTCGCTGCTCGGCCCGGAGATGAAGTCCACCGGCGAGGTGATGGGCATCGACGTCTCGTTCGGCAAGGCGTTCGCCAAGTCGCAGTCGGCCGCGTACGGCTCGCTGCCGACCTGCGGCAAGGTGTTCGTCTCGGTGGCCAACCGGGACAAGCGGGCGATGGTGTTCCCGGTCAAGCGCCTGGCCGACCTGGGCTTCGAGGTGCTGGCCACCGCCGGGACGGCCCAGGTCCTGCGCCGCAACGGGATCCCGTGCACGGTGGTGCGCAAGCACTTCGAGGGGCCGGGCAACATCGTGGATCTGATCAAGAACGGCGAGGTCCAGATGGTGATCAACACCCCGTACGGCAACCACGGGCCCCGGCTGGACGGCTACGAGATCCGCACCGCCGCGGTGTATCGGGACATCCCGTGCGTGACCACGGTGCAGGGCGCCGCCGCCGCCGTGCACGGCATCGAGGCGCTGATCAGCCAGGACATCGGGGTCGAGTCGCTGCAGGAGCTGCAGGCCGCCCTGCGGACCCGCCGGTGACCCCGTTCGACGACCGGCTGGGCGCGGCGGTGGCCGGGCGCGGGCCGCTGTGTGTGGGCATCGACCCGCACCCGGAGCTGCTGACCGCCTGGGGGCTGCCGGTCGACCCGGGCGGGCTGGAGCGGTTCGCGCTGACCGCGGTGACCGCGGTGGCCGGCGAGGTCGCCGTGGTCAAGCCGCAGTCGGCGTTCTTCGAGGCGTTCGGCTCGCCGGGGGTGGCGGTGCTGGAGCGGGTGATCGCGGCGGCACAGGCCGCCGGCGCGCTGGTCCTGGTGGACGTCAAGCGCGGGGACATCGGGTCGACCATGGCGGCCTACGCGGCGGCCTACCTCGGCGACTCCTCGCCGCTGGCCGGCGACGCGGTCACCCTCTCGCCCTACCTGGGGTTCGGCTCGCTCGACCCGGCCATCGAGCTGGCCGAGCGGACCGGGCGCGGGGTGTTCGTGCTGGCCAGGACGTCCAACCCGGAGGGGGCACAGGTGCAGCACGCCGCCGGGCCGGATGGCCGGACGGTCGCGCAGGCGGTGGTCGACGCGGCGGCGGCGCGCGGGGTCGGGGTGGTGGTCGGGGCCAACCTCGGCGCCACCGGCCTGGACCTGTCCGAGCTGCGCGGGCCGATCCTGGCGCCCGGGTTCGGCAGCCAGGGCGGCACCGTGGCCGATCTGCGCGCGGCGTTCGGCGCGAACCTGCCCCAGGTGTTGGCCTCGACGTCCCGGGCGGTGCTGCGACATGGTCCGGATCCGGACGCATTGCGGTCAGCCGTGCTCAATGTTCGGGATTCCCTCGCGGCCATGCTTTGAGTTTGATTAACCGGGTATCACTCATTCGTGCAGGTCGAAGCAGAATCGGCACATAGAGTTACCTTTTGGGAGGCGAGGGTTACGGAACGCACTATCGGGACCCGCGTTGTCCTGGACTATCCAAGGTCGGTAACGTCGCTGCACCGATCCACCCATAGAGATCACCCCCACGGAGGAAATCGTGGCCCTTCCCCAGCTGACCGAGGAGCAGCGGGCCGCAGCGCTGGAGAAGGCGGCTGCCGCCCGACGCGCCCGGGCAGAGCTCAAGGAGCGCCTGAAGCGAGGCGGCACCACCCTCAAGGACGTGCTGGCCAAGGCTGACAACGATGAGGTCCTGGGCAAGATGAAGGTCACCGCCCTGCTGGAAGCCCTCCCGGGCGTCGGCAAGGTGCGCGCCCAGCAGATCATCGAGCGGCTTGAGATCGCTCCTAGCCGTCGCCTTCGCGGTCTCGGCGACCGTCAGCGCAAGGCGTTGCTCGCGGAGTTTGGCGGCGAGTGAATCGTGCGCAGCAGCGGGGCCGGCTCGTCGTCTTGGCCGGCCCCTCTGGTGTAGGTAAGAGCAGCGTGGTGCACGAGTTGCGCGCGCTGCATCCCGAACTGTGGTTCAGCGTCTCGGTGACCACCCGGGAGCAACGCCCCGGCGAGGTCGACGGCCGGGACTACCACTTCGTCAGTCCGGCCGAGTTCGACCGCATGGTCGCGGCGGGCGAGCTGCTGGAGTGGGCGAACATCCACGGCGGCATCCACCGCTCCGGCACCCCGAGGGCGCCGATCGAGCACCGGCTGACCGCCGGTCTCCCGGCGCTGGTCGAGGTGGATCTCCAGGGTGCGCGCGCGTTGCGACTGGCCGCGCCGGAGGCGCTGCTGGTGTTTCTCGCCCCGCCGAGCTGGGACCACCTGGTCGAGCGGCTGACCGGCCGGGGCACCGAACCACCCGAGGTGGTGGACCGGCGGCTGCGCACGGCCAAGGAGGAGATCGCCGCGCAGGACGAGTTCGACGAGGTCGTGGTGAACACCGACGTCCGGACCGCCGCCCAGGACTTGCTAACCTTGTTGACAGCTGATCCCCCCACATAAGCTGGAGCGTTGCGAGTGATCACCCCCACCGAGCTGGGCGCACTGGGTGACCCGACCGGGCACACCCTCGAGGGCATTACCAACCCGCCGATCGACGACCTGCTCGACAAGGTCAGCTCGAAGTACGCGTTGGTGATCTACGCCGCCAAGCGGGCGCGCCAGATCAACGACTACTACGCGCAGCTCGGCGAGGGTCTGCTCGAGTACGTCGGGCCGCTGGTCGAGCCCGGCCCGCGGGAGAAGCCGCTGTCCATCGCGCTGCGCGAGATCCACTCCGGCCTGCTCGAGCACACCGAGGGCGAGTGACGGCCTGATGTCGCCGGCGGCCCGCCCCGCCGTGGTTCTGGGCGTGGGGGGCGGAATCGCCGCCTACAAGGCCTGCGAGGTCCTGCGTGGGTTGACCGAGTCGGGCCACGCTGTCCGCGTCGTCCCCACCGAGGCCGCGCTGCGGTTCGTCGGCGCCGCCACCTTCGAGGCGCTGTCCGGAAACCCGGTGCAGACCGGCGTGTTCGCCGACGTGCCCGCGGTCCCGCACGTGCGGATCGGGCAGGCCGCCGACCTGGTGCTGGTCGTCCCGGCCACCGCCGACCTGCTGGCCAAGGCCGCGCACGGGCTGGCCGACGATCTGCTCACCAACACGCTGCTCACCGCCCGGTGCCCGGTGCTGATGGTGCCGGCCATGCACACCGAGATGTGGGAGCACCCGGCCACCCAGGACAACGTGGCCACGCTGCGCCGCCGCGGGGTGGTGGTCACCGAGCCGGCCAGCGGACGGCTCACCGGCGTGGACACCGGCAAGGGGCGGCTGGCCGACCCCGTCGAGATCGTCGACCTGGCCCGGCTGCTGCTCGCCCGGGCCGACGCGCTGCCAAGGGACCTGGCCGGCCGGCGGGTGGTGATCTCGGCCGGCGGCACCCGGGAGCCGCTGGACCCGGTCCGCTACCTGGGCAACCGCTCGTCCGGCAAGCAGGGCTGGGCGCTGGCCCGGACCGCGGTGGCCCGCGGCGCGACCGTGACGCTGGTCGCCGCGAACACCGCCGCGCTGCCCGATCCGGCCGGTGCCGAGGTGGTGCGGGTGAGCACCGCCGAGGAGCTGCGCCAGGCGATGCACAAGAGCGCGGCGAACGCGGACGTGATCGTGATGGCCGCGGCCGTCGCCGACTTCCGGCCGGCGCACCGGGCCGAGCACAAGATCAAGAAAACCGGGCGGGACCCGGACCCACTGGCGCTCACCCGCAACCCCGACATCCTGGTCGAGCTGGTGGCCGCCCGCACCCCCGGCCAGGTCATCGTCGGATTCGCCGCTGAGACCGGGGACACGTCCGCTGACGTGCTGGAACATGCCCGGGTGAAACACCGGGCCAAGGGCTGCGACCTACTGGTGGTGAACGCTGTCGGCGAGGGGAAAGCCTTCGAGACAGAAGATAACGCCGGGTGGCTACTATCCACGGACGGGACCGAACGGCCGATAGCACTCGGCTCGAAGGCCCAACTGTCGTCCGAGGTGTGGGACGCGGTGGTCGGTCTGCTCAACGGTGAGCTGCAATAGGGGTTGTCACCAGCTGTTCCGCAGGTCCAGCGGTACTCAAACGAAGTTAGGTAGGTTTGCTGTCGTGACGTCCAGATTGTTCACTTCAGAGTCGGTGACCGAGGGCCATCCGGACAAGATCTGCGATGCCATCAGCGACTCCATCCTGGACGCTCTGCTCGCCAAGGACCCCCGCTCCCGAGTCGCCGTGGAGACCATGGTCACCACGGGCCAGGTTCACGTCGCCGGCGAGGTGACCACCGAAGCCTGGGCCGACATCCCGACCATCGTGCGCGATGTCATTCTCAAGATCGGCTACGACTCCTCGGCGAAGGGTTTCGACGGCAACTCGTGCGGGGTGAACATCGCGATCGGCGCGCAGTCCCCGGACATCGCGCAGGGCGTGGACACCGCCTACGAGTCCCGGGTGGAGCTGGCCGAAGATGAGATCGCCCGGCAGGGTGCGGGCGACCAGGGCCTGATGTTCGGCTACGCGTGCACCGACACGCCCGAGCTGATGCCGCTGCCGATCGCGCTGGCCCACCGGCTGTCCCGGCGACTGACCAACGCCCGCAAGAACGGTGTGCTGCCCTACCTGCGGCCGGACGGCAAGACCCAGGTGACCATCGAGTACGCCGGCGACCAGGCGGTGCGCCTGGACACCGTGGTGGTGTCCAGCCAGCACGCCGACGGCATCGACCTGGACCGGCTGCTCGGCGTGGACATCCGCGAGCAGGTCATGGCCCCGGAGCTGGCCGAGCTGGAGCTGGACACGACCAACGTCCGGCTGCTGGTCAACCCGACCGGCCGGTTCGTCATCGGCGGTCCGATGGGCGACGCCGGGCTGACCGGTCGCAAGATCATCGTGGACACCTACGGCGGGATGGCCCGGCACGGCGGCGGCGCGTTCTCCGGCAAGGACCCGTCGAAGGTGGACCGCTCGGCGGCCTACGCGATGCGCTGGGTGGCCAAGAACACCGTGGCCGCCGGCCTGGCCTCGCGGGTTGAGGTGCAGGTGGCCTACGCGATCGGCAAGGCCGCCCCGGTCGGCCTGTTCGTGGAGACGTTCGGCACCGAGACCGTGGATCCGAGCAAGATCCAGCAGGCGATCACCCAGGTGTTCGACCTGCGCCCGGCCGCGATCATCCGCGACCTGGACCTGCTGCGTCCGATCTACGCGCAGACCGCGGCCTACGGGCACTTCGGCCGGCCGGACCTGGACCTGCCGTGGGAGCGCATCGACCGCGCCGACGCGCTGAAGAGCGCCGCGGGCGCCTGAACCGCCACGGAAAGCCGCGCCGTTGGCAACCGGCGCGGCTTTCCGCTCGGCCGGTCCGCGTCGATCGCCGGCAGTAGAGTCGCAGAGATGGGGCGCAGTCGCCCAGGTCCGATCCGCTGGCTGTGGTACGCGGTCGGTGGCCGGCTGCCCGACGAGTACCGCGAGTGGGTGCTCTACGACCTGACCGCCCCGACCTGGGTGCTCCGGCACCTGTGCCGGGCGATGGTGCAGCACTCCGTGTGGCTGTTGCTGTTGCTGCTGCCGATCCCGCTGACCCTGCGGATCTGGATGGTCGTGACCGGGGTGTCGGTCGGGCTGTTCTTCTCGCTGGCCTTCATCGAGGACGCCTCGGAGCGCCGGCTGATCCGGCAGGGGTTCCCGGTCGGACTGAACCGCAAGATCCGGGAGGAGTCCAGCGGCGCCCAGCGGTCCGAGCTGGCGGCCATGTACGCGGCGTACTACACCACCGAGCCGGATGTCTGACGGGTCGTTCTGGTAGACCGGCGTCGTGACCGCCGACGTGCTCTCTCCCGCGGAGGCGGCGTCGTGAAGGGCGAGCGGAAACCCGCGGCGACGCTGCCGGTCGCGCGCGTGCAGGTGGACGTGCCGCTCGCCCACCTGGACCGGCCGTTCGACTACCTGGTGCCGGAGCAGCTCGATGCCACCGCGGTGCCCGGCTGCCGGGTGCGCGTGCGGTTCGCCGGACAGCGCGTCGACGGGTTCCTGCTGGACCGGGTCGAGGAGTCCGAGCACACCGGGCGGCTGGAGTTCCTGGACCGGGTGGTGTCGGCCGAGCCGGTGCTCGCACCGGAGATCGCCACGCTGGCCCGGGCGGTGGCCGACCGGTACGGCGGCACCATGATCGACGTGTTGCGGCTGGCCGTGCCGCCCCGGCACGCCCGGGTCGAGGCCGAGCCGCCGGCCGAACCGCCCCCGGCGCCGGACCCCCCCGCCGCGGACGGCTGGCGGCGCTACCCGCGCGGATCCGCGTTCCTGGACGCGCTGCGCGAGGGCCGCCGGGCGCAGGCGGTGTGGCAGGCGCTGCCCGACGAGGACTGGCCGGCCCGGTTGGCCGAGGTGGCGGCCACCGCGGCGGCAACCGGCCGGGGCGCGCTGCTGGTGGTTCCGGACCACCGGGACGTGGCAAGGCTGCACGCGGCGTGCGTGGCGCTGGCCGGCGAGCCGGCGGTGGTCGCGCTGTCCGCGGACCTGGGCCCGGCCCAGCGGTACCGGCGCTGGCTGGCCGCGCTGCGCGGTGCCGCCCGGATCGTCGTGGGCACCCGGGCGACCGCGTTCGCCCCGCTGGTGCGGCCCGGGGTGTTCGCGGTCTGGGACGACGGGGACGACCTGCACGCCGAGCCGCGCTCGCCGTATCCGCACGTGCGCGACGTGCTGGTGCAGCGGGCCCACCTGTCCGGCGCGGCGATGCTGGTCGGCGGGTTCGCCCGCACCGCGGAGGCGCAGCTGCTGGTCGACTCGGGTTGGGCGCCGGAGATCGTCGCCGCTCGGGACACGGTCCGGGACGCCGCGCCGAGGGTCACCGCGATCGGCGAGCACGACTCCCAACTGGCCAGGGACCCGGCGGCGCGAGCGGCCCGGATCCCGTCGGTGGCGTTCGACGCGGCCCGCGGCGCGCTGGCCGCCGGGACGCCGGTGCTGGTGCAGGTGCCCAGGGCCGGCTACGTCCCGGCGCTGTCCTGCCAGACCTGCCGTGCGCCGGCCAGGTGCCGCCGCTGCGCCGGCCCGCTGGCGCTGCGCGGCGGCGAGTCCGGCGGAATGCCCAGCCCCCCGTACTGCCGCTGGTGCGGGGCCCCGGACGCCACCTTCCGGTGTACCGAATGCGGCTCCCGGCGGCTGCGGGCGGTGCTGGTCGGCGCCCGGCGCACCGCCGAGGAACTGGGCCGGTCGTTTCCGGATGTCCCGGTGCTCACCTCCGGCGCCAGCCACGTCCTGTCCGAAGTGGACGGAAAGGCGGCGCTGGTGGTGGCCACACCCGGCGCGGAGCCGGTGGCCGCCGGCGGCTACGGTGCCGCGCTGCTGCTGGACGGCTGGGCCCTGCTCGGCCGGGCCGACCTGCGCGCCGCGGAGGAGGCGCTGCGCCGCTGGATGGCGGCGGCCGCGCTGGTCCGCCCCGGTGCCGCCGGGGGCCGGGTGGTGGTACTGGCCGAGTCGGCGCTGGCCCCGGTGCAGGCCCTGGTGCGCTGGGACCCGGCCTGGCACGCGGCGCAGGAGCTGGCCGCCCGCACCGAGCTGGGCTTCCCGCCGGCCGTGCGGATGGCCACCGTGGACGGCCCGCCCAATGCGGTCGCCGCGTTCCTGGACGAGCTGTCGCTCCCCACCTCCGGCGAGATCCTCGGCCCGGTCCCGCTCGGCGGTGACCACCAGGCCGGTGACCCGGAACGCGAGCGCGCCCTGCTCCGGGTGGCCCGCCCGGACGGCCGGGCCCTGGCCGCCGCCCTCGCCGCCACCCAGGCCGTCCGCACCGCGCGGAAGGAGCTGGACCCGCTCCGGGTCCAGCTCGATCCGCTCGAGCTCATCTAGTCATGGTGTCGGCCATGACGGGCAGCGGCCCGCGGTGAACCTCGGTGCCCGAGCCGTTTCTGAGCACCACAGTCAGCTCCGGCCCGTAGATGCCGAACGTCGGGAAGGTCACGGTGAAATATCCCCCCTCGATCGGCACATTGATCGGGAAACCGCCGGGTCCGATCAGCTCCATCGTCGCAACGTCCGACCGGAGCAGGCCGAATACCGCCTGCTCGGGGCCGACCGACTCCCACGTGACGTACGACAGTGGCTCGGCCGGCGCGATGGTGCCGTGCGGCCACGGCCCGTACGTGTAGCCCGGGCCGTCGTAACCGTCCCAGCTGGAGGGATGGATGGTGCATTTCATGATCCGCAGACCGGACCTCAGCAGCAGGGTTCGGTTGGGTGCGGTGCCGGCGATGGCCACCGGCTCCCAGCCGGTCCAGTCCAACGACCCGTTGGACCCCCTCTTGCAGTCGTCGAACACCTCGGCCATCTCGGCGGTTCGGTCGACCGGGGGCGGCACGGCGTCCACCGCGTTCGGCACGAGCGGGTCCGGCGCTGCCGGGAGGTCCTGCCAGGGATACTCCGGGCTCGGCCGCCCTGGCACCTCCCGCAGGGCGCGAATCCGATCGGTGGGGCGGCCCAAGGTCATTGGGGCGAAGCCGACGAACAGCCCGTCCTTGATCACGGTTCCGGTGAGCGCGACCGGCTTACCGGGGCCTTCCGTCTTGACTTCCAGTGCCAGCTGCCGCCACTCCGGATCGACGACGCCGCTGACCGAGCCGGCGCTGCCGACCAGCATGGCGGCGGTCCCGGTGTCTTCGATGGGGTGCGGGACCGCGTTCGGGTCCGAGACCGTGGCCGTGGTGCCGGTGGTCTCGCAGAACAGCGGCTTGCCCGCAGCCCGAGCGGCGGTCACCGTGATACCGCGGTTCGCGACCATGAGCACCGGCATCCAGGTGTCGCGGCCGGGCACCGTGCGCTGCTTGTCGGCCAGCGCCCGCCAGCACCGGTCCAGGTTGGCGTCGGCGGTGGCCCGGTCCAGCGGTGGGGGCTGGTCCCCGGTGATCTCGTCTGGGCCGGTCACGGTCTGTACGGCAACCGCGGCGCCGGCCATGAGTGCGATCACGCTCGCGGCCACGGCGAGTGGCCGGCGGGTCCGGTTCGGCCGGAAGTGTGCCGGGCGCCCGCCGGCCAGCACGGTGACGCGCATCCGGTCGCGCACCTCGTCGGGCAGCGGGCGGCGCGGGGGCAGGGTCGACTCGTCGAGGTCGGTCATGGCGTGTCCTCCAACTGGGTGCGCAGCCGGGCCCGGGCCCGGGAGATTCGGGAGCGGATGCTGACCTCGGCCACGCCGAGCAGTTCCGCGGCGTCGGCCGTGCTCAGCTCGCCGAGCAGGCACAGCTCGACGGCCTGCCGCTCGGCCTTGGGCAGGGTGCGGATCGCGGCCAGCACGGCGCGCAGCCGGTTCTCGTCGTCGATCCGGTCGGCCACGGCGTCGGCATGGTCGGTGACCGCGTCAGGCGCCGGCAGTCTGCGCACCGCGCGCAGGAACCGGGTGCTGCTGCGGTACTCGGTGCGGGCCAGGTTGGCGGCCACCGCGTACAGCCAGGGCAGCGCGCTGTCCCGGACCAGCGTCACCGAGCCCCGCCGCCGCCACGCGGTGAGGAACGTGGCGGAGGCGAGGTCCTCGGCGCGGCTCCACGACCCGGTCAACCGGTAGGCGTGGTTCCACACCGCCTCGGCGTGCCGCTCGAACAGCTCCGTGAACGCGGACCGGTCGCCGCCCGCCGCGCGGGTCCACAGCGTGCCGTCGCTGGTTGCGGCGGGCACGGTGTCAGGCTGGGCCGGCATTCGCACTCCCAGTTGGATCCGTCGAGGTTCTCATACCTGGATGTGCCCGCTGCGCCGTGACTGTTGCGGCGATCTCGGCCGGGCGGTGCCTAGACTGGGCGCCGATCCACTGCGATTCGAGGGAGTTCCGTGACCGTTCAACCGATCCGGCTTTTCGGGGACCCGGTCCTGCGTACCCCGGCGGCCGAGGTGGTCGACTTCGACAAGGAACTGGCCATCCTGGTCCGGGACCTGTGGGAAACGATGGAGTCGCAGGGCGGAGCCGGCCTGGCCGCCCCGCAGCTGGGCGTGGGCCTGCGGGTGTTCACCTACCACTGCGACGGCGCCGCCGGCCACCTGGTCAATCCGACCTGGACGGCGCTCGGCGAGGAGTACCAGGACGGCGAGGAGGGCTGCCTGTCCATTCCCGGCATGTACTGGGACTGCCGGCGGCACCGCGACGTGGTGGCCCGCGGCTGGGACATGCACGGCGAGCCGATCGAGGTGCGCGGCAGCGACATGCTGGCCCGGTGCATCCAGCACGAGACCGACCACCTGGACGGGGTGCTGTTCGTCGACCGGCTCGACGCCGAGACCCGCAAGGCGGCGATGAAGGCGATCCGGGCGGCCGACTGGTTCGACGGCACCCTGCCGACGATCAAGGAGAGCCCGCACCCGTTGTTCGGCGGGGAGACGGTGGGCAGATCCTGATGCGGGTGGTGTTCGCCGGGACGCCGGCGCCGGCGCTGCCGTCGTTGCGGGCGTTTCTGGACTCCGGCCGGCACGAGGTGCTTGCCGTGGTCACTCGCCCGGACGCGCAGGCCGGCCGGGGTCGGCACGTGGTCCGCTCGCCGGTGGCCGCGCTGGCCGACGAGCACGGCATCGAGGTGCTCACCCCGCGTAAGGCGTCCGACCCGGCGTTCCTGGACCGGCTGCGCGAACTGGCCCCGGACTGCTGCCCGGTGGTGGCCTACGGCGCGCTGTTGCCGCAGGCGGCGCTGGACATCCCGCCGCACGGCTGGATCAACCTGCACTTCTCGGTGCTGCCGGCCTGGCGGGGCGCGGCGCCGGTGCAGGCGGCGGTGCGGGCCGGCGACGAGATCACCGGGGCGAGCACGTTCCGGATCGTCAAGGAGTTGGACGCCGGGCCGGTGTTCGGGGTGCTCACCGAGCCGATCCGGCCCGGTGACACCGCGGGTGATCTGTTGGACCGCCTCGCCGATGCCGGCGCCGATCTGCTCCTGTCCACTGTGGACGGTGTGGAGGGCGGCCTGCTGGAACCGAAGGAGCAGATCCCGGACGGGGCGAGCTACGCGCCGAAGGTCACCGTGGAGGACGCGCGGGTGGACTTCGCCCTGCCGGCGCTGGCGGTGGACCGGCTGGTCCGGGCGATGACCCCGGATCCCGGCGCCTGGGCCGGTTTCCGCGACGAGCGGATCAAGCTCGGTCCGGTGGCGCAGGCCGACGCCGAGCGACTGGGTCCCGGCGAGCTGCGGGTGGAGCGCCGGCAGGTGCTGGTCGGCACCGCGACCGGGCCGGTGCGGCTGGGCGAGGTGCAGGCTCAGGCCAAGAAGCGCATGCCGGCCACGGACTGGGCCCGCGGCGTGCGGATCGAGCCGGGGGAGAGGTTGACATGAGCGAGGCCGGCCGCCGCTCCGCGCGGCCGTCCCGGCCGCGCGGACCGCATCCGCCGCGGCGCGCGGACCAGCCGCGCCGGCCGCCGGCCGACGACCCGGCCCGCCAGGCGGCACTGGACACGCTGCGCGCGGTCCGGCACCGGGACGCCTACGCGAACCTGCTGCTGCCGCAGCTGTTGCGGGAGCGGCGGATCACCGGCCGGGACGCGGCCCTGGCCACCGAGCTGGCCTATGGCGCGTGCCGCATGTCCGGCCTGCTGGACCAGGTGCTCGGCGAATGCATCGACCGCCCGCTGTCCAAAGTGGAGCCTCAGCTGCTGGACGCGCTGCGGCTGGGTTGCTATCAGCTGCTGCGCACCAGGATTCCGCCACACGCCGCGGTCGGGTCCACAGTGGACCTGGTGCGCGCCGAGCTGGGCTCCCGGGTCGCCGGGTTCGCCAACGCGGTGCTGCGCAAGGTGTCCGAACAGGACGAGGAGACCTGGATCCGCCAGCTCGCCCCGGATCCCGAACAGGACCCGGTCGGCAACCTGGCCGTGCGCACCGCGCACCCGCGCTGGGTGGCCCGGGCGTTCGCCGACGCGCTCGGCGACACCGGGGAAGAACTCGCCGCCGCGCTGACCGCGGACAACGAGCGGCCGGCCGTGCACCTGGTGGCCCGGCCCGGCGAGGTGAGCGCCGAGGAGCTGGCCGCGATGACCGGCGGCGAGGAGGCGCCCTACTCGCCCTACGGGGTCCGGCTGGAGCCGGGAGCGGGGGATCCGGGCCAGCTCGGCCCGGTCCGCGAACGGCTGGCCGCGGTGCAGGACGAGGGCAGCCAGCTGTGCGCGCTCGCGCTGACCCGCCCCGAGCTGGCCGGGCCGGACCTGCGCTGGCTGGACCTGTGCGCCGGGCCGGGCGGCAAGGCCGCGCTGCTCGGCGCGCTGGCCGCGATCAACGGCGGCACGGTGGACGCGGTGGACAAGACGCCGCACCGGGCCAAGCTGGTCGAGCAGGCCACCGACGGCCTGCCGGTCACCGTGCACGTCGCGGACGGCCGGGACAGCGGGCTGCCCGGCGGCTTCGACCGGGTGCTGGTCGACGCCCCGTGCACCGGCCTCGGTGCGTTGCGCCGCCGGCCGGAGGCGCGCTGGCGGCGCCAGCCCTCCGACGTGGGCGAGCTGACCCGGTTGCAGCGCGAGCTGCTCGGCGCGGCCGTAGAACTGGTGCGGCCCGGCGGCGTGGTGGCCTACGTGGTGTGCTCGCCGCACCTGGCCGAGACCGTCGGCGTGGTGTCCGACGTGATCCGCCGGACCGGGGTGACCCCGCTGGACGTCCGGGAGTTCCTGCCGGACCTGCCCGGTCTCGGCGACGGCCCGTACGCGCAGCTGTGGCCGCATCGGCACGGCACGGACGCGATGTTCTGCGCGTTGCTCCAACGGTGACCGCGACGCTCGGGCTGGTCGCCTCGGCCGGCTGGGGGATGACCGACCGGCTGCGGCTCGAGCTGGCCGGGCCCGCAGCCCGCCGGGGCTGGCGGCTGGCGATCACCGTCACGCCGACGGCGGCGCACTGGCTGGCCGCGGCCGGGGAGCTGGACCGGCTCCAGACGCTCACCGAGCTGCCGGTGCGCAGCACCTCGCGGCTGCCCACCGAGCCCAAGCCCTACCCGATGCCGGACGCGTTCCTGTTCGTCCCGGCCACCGCCAACTCGCTGGCCAAACTGGCCGTGGGGATCGCCGACAACCAGGCGCTCACCGCGCTCGGCGAGGCGCTCGGCGCCCGGCTGCCGATGGTGGTCCGCCCGCAGGCCGACGACAACCAGCGCCACCACCCGGCCTTCCCCGGCCACCTGGCCACCCTGCGCGCGGCCGGCGTGCTCGTCGACGACGGTCCGGCCGACGCACCCTGGGAGCCGTTGCTGGATCTGCTGGAGTTGCCGTGAAGGTGGCGGTGATCGCCATGGGCGGCACGATCGCGATGACGCCGGACGGCGGTGGCGGGGTGGTGCCCACGCTGACCGCCGCCGACGTCCTCGCCGTCGTCCCGGGCCTGGCCGACCTCGGCGTGGAGATCACCACCCACTCCCTGTGGTCGCTGCCCAGCCCGTCGATCACCTTCGCGCACCTGGCCGGGCTGACCGCCGCGATCGCCGAGCAGATCGCGGCCGGAGCCGGCGGCGTGGTGGTCACCCAGGGCACCGACACCCTCGAGGAGGTGGCGTACTTCCTCGACCTCACGGTGCCCGGGCCGGAGCCGGTCGTGGTGACCGGCGCGATGCGCCACCCGAGCCTGGCCGGTCCGGACGGCCCGGCCAACCTGCTGGCCGCGATCCAGGTGGCGGCCAGCCCCGCCGCGCGCGGCCTCGGCGCGCTGGTCGTGTTCTCCGACGAGGTGCACGCCGCCCGGCTGGTCCGCAAGACCCACACGGCGAGCACCGGCGCGTTCGTCTCGCCCGGGTTCGGCCCGCTCGGCCTGGTCGTGGAGGGCGTGCCCCGGCTGCTCACCACGCCGGGCCCGCGGCACTGTCTGCCGATCGGCGCCGGCCTGACCCGGATCCGGGTGGGCGTGGTCCCGATGGCGCTCGGTGACGACGGCGAGCTGCTGCGCCGGGTCGGCGACGGCTTCGACGGCCTGGTGCTGGCCGGAGTGGGCGCCGGCCACGTGCCGGAAGGCGTGGTGCCGGACGTCACAGCGCTCGCCGCGCGCATCCCGGTGGTGCTGGCCTCCCGCGCCGGAGCCGGGGCGATGCTCACCCACACCTACTCGTATCCGGGCTCGGAGCTGGACCTGATCGGCCGCGGCTTGATCCCGTCCGGTTTCCTCGACCCGTACAAGGCCCGGGTGCTACTTCACCTTCTGCTCGCCGACGGCGCGAGTCGAGCCGGCATCACCGCAACGTTCGAGCGGTTCGGGTGAGCCGAGCGAATAAGCTCGACGGTGTGAGTGACGGACCGATGATCGCGCCGAGCATCCTGTCCGCGGACTTCGCCCGGCTCGCCGACGAGGTCGCGGCCGTGCGCGGGGCCGACTGGCTGCATGTCGACGTGATGGACGCGCACTTCGTGCCCAACCTCACCATCGGCCTTCCGGTCGTCGAGGCCCTGCGCAAGGTCACCGACATCCCGTTGGACTGCCACCTGATGATCGACGACCCGGACACCTGGGCGGTGCGCTACGCCGAGGCCGGGGTGCACAACGTGACCGTGCACGTTGAGGCGGCCGAGGACCCGGTCAAGATCGCGAAGGACCTGCGCGCCGCGGGGGCGCTCGCCGGCCTGTCGGTGAAGCCGAACACCCCGCTGGAGCCCTACGTCGAGCTGCTGCGGCACTACGACACGCTGCTGGTGATGTCGGTCGAGCCCGGCTTCGGCGGCCAGCGGTTCATCCCGGACGTCCTGGAGAAGGTGCGCGCCGCCCGCCGGCTGGTGGACAGCGGCGAGCTCACCGTGCTGGTCGAGATCGACGGCGGGATCAACGAGGAGACCATCGAGCGGGCTGCCGAGGCCGGAGTGGACTGCTTCGTCGCCGGGTCGGCGGTCTACGGTGCGCCGGACCCGGCGAAGACGGTGGCGCAACTGCGGCGGCTGGCGGCCGGAGCATCCGGGCGGAGCTGAAGGAGGGGGACACGGTGTTCACCGGGATCGTCGAGGAACTCGGGGAGATCACGGCGGTCGAGGCGCTGCCCAACGCGGCCCGGCTGACCGTGCAGGGCCCGCTGGTCACATCGGATGCCCGGCCGGGCGACTCGATCTCGGTCAACGGGGTGTGCCTGACCGTGGTCGAGGCCACGGCCGGTGGCGCGTTCACCGTCGACGTGGTGCACGAGACCCTGCGTCGCTCCAGCCTGGACAAGGTGCAGGTCGGTGACCGGGTGAACCTGGAGCGGGCGGCCGCGCTCGGCCAGCGGCTCGGCGGGCACATCGTGCAGGGCCACGTGGACGGCACCGGGGTGCTGCGCTCCCGGGACGAGAACGGACTGACCCGGTTCGGCGCGCCGGCCCAGCTGACCCGCTACATCGTGGAGAAGGGCTCGATCACGGTGGACGGCGCGTCGCTGACCGTGGTGGACGTGGACACCGAGGGATTCTCCGTCGCACTGATCCCGACCACCCTCGAGCTGACCACCCTCGGCCGCAAGCAACCGGGCGATCCGGTCAACCTCGAGGTGGACGTGCTCGCCAAGTACGTGGAAAAGCTGGCCATGCCACACGTCACACAGCGTCGGGATGCCGGGGAGAGGGAGAATATCCCCGACGAGGAGGCCACAGGTGCCTGATTTCGACGCGATCGCCCGGGCGGTCGCCGACATCGCGAGCGGCCGGCCCGTCGTCGTGGTCGACGACGAGGACCGGGAGAACGAGGGCGATCTGATCTTCGCCGCCGAGAAGGCGACGCCGGAACTGGTCGCGTTCATGGTGCGCTACACGTCCGGCTACATCTGCGTGCCGCTGACCGAGCCGGACTGCGACCGGCTCGACCTGCCGCCGATGTACCACACCAACCAGGACCGCAGGGGCACCGCGTACACGGTCACCGTGGACGCCCGGGAGGGCGTGAGCACCGGCATCTCGGCCGCCGACCGGGCGCACACCATCCGGCTGCTCGCCGACCCGGACGCCAAGCCCACCGACTTCACCCGGCCCGGTCACGTGGTTCCGTTGCGTGCCAAGGAAGGCGGCGTGTTGCGCCGGCCCGGGCACACCGAGGCGGCGGTGGACCTGGCCCGGATGGCCGGCCTGCGCCCGGCCGGCGTGCTGTGCGAGATCGTGTCCCAGAAGGACGAGGGGGACATGGCCCGGCGGGACGAACTGGAGGTGTTCGCCGCCGAGCACGACCTGGCGCTGATCTCGATCGCCGACCTGATCATGTACCGGCGGCGCACGGAGAAGCAGGTGGTCCGGGTCGGCGAGGCCCGGATACCGACCCAGTACGGCGCGTTCCGGGGCGTCGGCTACGACAGCGTGCTGGACGGCATCGAGCACATCGCGCTGGTCTACGGCGAGTTGGCGGACGGCGAGGACGTGCTGGTCCGGGTGCACTCGGAGTGCCTGACCGGCGACGTGTTCGGCTCGCTGCGCTGCGACTGCGGGCCGCAGCTGGACGCCGCGCTGATGGCCGTCGCCGCCGAGGGGCGAGGCGTGGTGCTGTACATGCGCGGGCACGAGGGCCGGGGGATCGGCCTGATCCACAAGCTGCAGGCCTACCAGCTCCAGGACACCGACGGCATGGACACGGTGGACGCGAACCTGGCGCTCGGCGTGCCGGCCGACGCCCGGGACTACGGCCAGGGCGCGCAGATCCTGGTCGACCTCGGGGTGAAGTCGATGCGGCTGCTCACCAACAACCCGGCCAAGCGGGTCGGCCTGGACGGCTACGGGCTCATGGTGCTCGACCGGGTGCCGCTGCCGATCCGGCCCAACCCGGAGAACCTGCGCTACCTGCGCACCAAGCGGGACCGCATGGGGCACGAGCTGTCCGACCTGGACCAGTACGACGGAGCGGGCAAATGAGTGGAACCGGTAGGCCGGAGCCGGAGGTGCCGGACGGCTCGGGCCTCACGCTCGGCATCGCCGCCACCCGCTGGCACGCCGAGATCACCGGCACGCTGCTGGACCGGGCGCTGGCCGCGGCGAAGCGGGCGGGCATCGCCGAGCCGACCGTGGTGCGGGTGGCCGGCGCGATCGAGCTGCCGGTGGTCTGCCAGGAACTGGCCAGGGGACACGACGCGGTGGTCGCGCTCGGCGTGGTGATCCGCGGTGGCACGCCGCACTTCGAGTACGTGTGCGACTCGGTGACCGCGGGCCTGACCCGGGTGTCGCTGGACGAGGCCACGCCGGTGGGCAACGGCGTACTGACCGTCGAGGACGAGCAGCAGGCGCTGGACCGGTGCGGGCTGCCGGGCGCGGCCGAGGACAAGGGCTTCGAAGCGTGCCTGGCCGCGATCGAGTCCGCGCTGGTGTTACGGGACCTGCGCCGGCCCGGGAACGCGCTGGGATTCCGATGACCACGGAAGTGATCCTGGAGGTCCGGCCGCGCCGGGTCCGGCTGGTCGCCGGGATCGCGGCGGGGCTGTTGTTCGGGGCGTTCGTCGTGGTCGCGGTGCTGCTCAAGCGAGGCGACACCGGGGTCAACTTCCACACCTCCGACCAGGTGGCCATGATCGGCATCGGCCTGGCGCTGGCCGCGGCCGCACTGTGGCCGACCTGGCCACGGGTCCGGGCCGACCGCACCGGCATCGAGGTGCGCAACATGCTGGGCGCGCGCCGGTTCAACTGGGACCAGGTGCGGCACGTGGCCTTCCCGGACGGCGCCCGGTGGGCCCGCCTTGAGCTGCCGGCCGACGAGTACGTGCCGGTGCTGGCGATCCAGGCTATGGACGGCGAGCGCGCCGTCGCCGCCATGCGCACCCTGCGCCGGCTGCACCGCGACGCGACCTGACTGCGCTCACCGGGCCAGGAAGTGCCAGCCGAGCCAGGCCCAGACCAGCACGGCGACGATCTTCGCGGCCCGGGTCCTGGTCAGCTGGGCGACCGTCTCGGCCAGCGTGGCCACCCGGTCCCGGCGCAGGTGGGACAGCAGCACCGCGGCCACCGTTGCGGTCAGCACCACGACGAAGCCGATGATGATCACCGTGCGGTCGGTCATGATTCGCTCGCAAGCTCGCTCATCGGGTCACCAGCCGCCAGCCGGCCCACAGCCACAACAGCCACCCGGCGATCCGCAGCGGTCCCTGCTCGAGCACCGGGTCCAGCAGGGTGGACAGGGTCGGGTTGGCCGGGTCCGCCCGGCTCCAGTCCGGCTGCCGGACGAACGCATAGGCCTCCCAGGCCAGCCCGGCCAGCGCCAGCAGCGACCAGAGCAGCACGCCGCGCCGCATCCGCGGGGACTTCTCCGCCGGCTCCGGCGTGCGGCGTACGGCGAGCACCAGGATCAGCGCCGAGGGCACCAGCACGACCACGGTGGACGGCAGGGCGTGCGTCGGTAGGCTCGCCCCGAGCAGGGCGACCGCAACCAGACCGGCCGCGAGCAGGGCCCGCGTCCAGACGGCGTCAAGGGTCACCGGGGCAGGGTACGGGCCCGGTCATGCTGTCATTCGGCTGTCAGGACTGAACCGTTGGACAGGCCGGTGCGTACGTTTGGGTGTATGCCTAAGTAATCGAGCACATACATAGGTGATTCCGCTAGGAGGAGTTGCGTGACTGCTGTCGAGCCCACCACAGATCCGGAGTCCACCAGCTCGCGGCGCGAGATGCTGTGCGGTCTCGTCGTCGCGTTGCTGGCCCCGGGCGCACTCGCCGCCGCGTGCAGTGACAGCGGCTCGAGCGGAGGCGGCGGCAGCGGCGGTGGCGGCGGTGGCGGCGCGCCGACCGGGGGAGCCCCCACCGGTGGCGGCGGAGGTGGTGGCGGCACCACGCTGGCCGCGCTGACCGACGTGCCCGATGGCGGTGGGCTGATCGTGGACAAGCCGGGCGGCGGAAAGCTGCTGCTGATCCGGTCCGGCGACGAGGTGAAGGCCTACGACGCGTCCTGCACCCACCAGGGCACCACCGTGGACCCGCCGGACGGCGACACGATCACCTGTCCCAACCACGGCAGCGAGTTCGACGCGGCCACCGGTGACGTCAAGCGGGGTCCGGCGACCGCCCCGCTGAGCACCGTGCCGGTGTCGGTGGCAAGCGGCAACGTGACGCTGTCCTGAACTCCCGGGAGCGTAGGCGGGACGGCTCGACCGACCGTCCAGCCCGGCTCCACTCTCCTCAGCCACCATGGATGGGACCGTTGTGGCTGTTGGACATGCCCGGGGGTAGACGATGCGCCGCCTTCCTGTCTCCAATCGTGATCTCGAGCGGGTCATTCACAAGGCCTGGCTCGACCTGCAACAGGCCCGGGTCGAGGCGCACATCGTCCGGACCGTCTGGCACGAGCGGCTGATGAACGAGGCCCTCGACGAGCTCGCCGCGCGTATCGGCGTGTCCAGCCGGGCGCGGGTGCCGGCGGTCACGCCGGTGGGCTGACCACCTCGGCGGCGCCGTCGGTGCTCCGCCGTAGGCTGGGTGGGTGGCCGATCCGTCCACCTACCGTCCATCTCCCGGGACCATTCCGGACGCTCCGGGCGTCTACAAGTTCCGGGACGCCGCCGGCCGGGTGATCTACGTCGGCAAGGCCAAGAGCCTGCGCGGCCGGCTGAACTCCTACTTCGCCGACGTGGCCCTGCTGCACCCGCGCACCGCGCAGATGGTCACCACGGCCGCCGCCGTCGAGTGGACCGTGGTGTCCACCGAGGTCGAGGCGTTGCAGCTGGAGTACAACTGGATCAAGGAGTTCGACCCGCGGTTCAACGTCCGCTACCGGGACGACAAGTCCTATCCCGTGCTCGCCGTGACCCTGAACGAGGAGTTCCCGCGGTTGCACGTCTACCGCGGCCCGCGCCGGCGCGGGGTGCGCTACTTCGGTCCGTACGCGCACGCCTGGGCCATCCGGGAGACGCTGGACCTGCTGCTGCGGGTGTTCCCGTCGCGCACCTGCTCGGCCGGGGTGTTCAAGCGGCACGGGCAGATCGGCCGTCCGTGCCTGCTCGGCTACATCGGCAAGTGCTCGGCGCCGTGCGTCGGCCGGGTGTCCGAGGCGGAGCACCGGTCGATCGTCACCGACTTCTGCGACTTTCTCGCCGGGCGCACCGACACGATGATGCGCCGGTTGGAACGGGAGATGAACGCGGCGTCGGCCGGGCTGGAGTTCGAGCGGGCCGCCCGGCTGCGCGACGACCTCGGGGCACTGCGCCGGGCGATGGAGAAGCAGGCCGTGGTGCTGGGCTCGGGCACCGACGCCGACGTGGTGGCCTTCGCCCAGGACGACCTTGAGGCCGCGGTCCAGGTGTTCCACGTGCGTGGCGGGCGGGTCCGCGGTCAGCGCGGCTGGGTGGTCGACAAGGTGGAGGTGGACAACACAGCCGGAAACACGTCGAACCTGGTGACCCAGTTCCTCACCCAGTTCTACGGCGACCAGGCGGAGTACGCCGCGGAGAGTGGCGCCGAGGGCGGCGGGGTGCCGCGCGAGGTGCTGGTGCCCGAGCTGCCGGAGGACACCGGCCCGATCGAGCAGTGGCTGTGCGGCCTGCGCGGTGCCCGGGTGCGGCTGCGGGTGCCGCAGCGCGGGGACAAGAAGGCGCTGATGGAGACCGTGGCGCGCAACGCCAAGGAGGCGTTCACCCAGCACAAGCTGCGCCGGGCCGGTGACCTGAGCGCGCGCTCGGCCGCGCTGCAGGAGCTGCAGGACGCGCTCGGGCTGGACACCGCGCCACTGCGGATCGAGTGCGTGGACATCAGCCACATCCAGGGCAGCGACGTGGTGGCCTCGCTGGTGGTGTTCGAGGACGGGCTGGCCCGCAAGTCCGAGTACCGCCGGTTCGCGGTCAAGGAAGCGGCCGGCGAGGGCGACGTGGCCGCGATCGCCGAGGTGGTCCGCCGGCGGTTCTACCGCTACCTCAACGAGTCCGCGAACCCCGGGCCCAACCCGGGGATCGACCCGGAGACCGGCCGGCCGCGCAAGTTCGCCTACGCCCCGAACCTGCTCGTGGTGGACGGCGCCGGCCCGCAGGCCAACGCGGCCGCGGACGTGCTGGTCAAGCTGGGGGTCAGCGACGTGGCGGTGGTCGGTCTGGCCAAGCGGCTGGAGGAGGTCTGGTTACCCGCCGAGGCCGAGCCGTGCATCCTGCCGCGCGCCAGCGAGGCGCTCTACCTGTTGCAGCGGGTGCGGGACGAGGCGCACCGGTTCGCCATCAGCTACCACCGCCAGCGCCGGTCCAAGCGGATGATCACGTCCGCCCTCGACGGCATCCCCGGGCTCGGACAGACCCGGAAATCCGCCCTGCTGAAGCATTTCGGCTCGCTCAAGCGACTGCGTGAGGCGAGCCTCGAGGAAATCAGCGGGGCGCCGGGCATCGGCGCCCACACCGCGCAGGCGGTGCACGCGGCGCTCACCACGGTGCCCGCGAGAGAACCCAGTACCGACCCGACGCAGGACGAGGGGACGTAGAAGAACGTGACCGAGGAAGCGGATTCGACGGCGGCGCCCGCCACACCCAGCTCGGGTGTCGAGGTGGCCGTGGTGACCGGGCTGTCCGGCGCCGGGCGCAGCACCGCGGCCAAGTGCCTCGAGGACCTGGGCTGGTTCGTGGTGGACAACCTGCCACCGGAGCTGATCTCCACGATGGTCGAGCTCGGTGCGCAGGCCCGCGGCGCGGTCACCAAGGTGGCGGTGGTGATGGACGTGCGCAGCCGGGCGTTCACCGACGACCTCGCGGCGATCATCAAGGATCTGGACGCGCGCGGCTACAAGCCCAGGGTGCTGTTCCTGGAGGCCACCGACGACGTGCTGGTCCGCCGGTTCGAGGCGGTCCGGCGCGGCCACCCGCTGCAGGGCGACGGCCGGCTGATCGACGGGATCAAGGCGGAGCGGGAGCTGCTCACGCCGCTGCGCGTGGAGGCCGACCTGATCCTGGACACCAGCACGCTTTCGGTGCACCAGCTGCGGGCCAAGATCGAGGACGCGTTCGGCACCGACGCGAGCGCGCGCACCCGGGTGACGGTGTTGTCGTTCGGCTACAAGTACGGCATCCCGATGGACGCCGACCTGGTGATGGACCTGCGGTTCCTGCCCAACCCGTTCTGGATCCCGGAGCTGAAGGACCTCACCGGCAAGGACAGCGACGTCCGCAACTACGTGCTCAGCCAGGAGGGCGCGGAGGAGTTCCTGGACCGCTACCACGAGCTGCTCCGGCTGATCGGCGCCGGCTACCGGCGGGAGGGCAAGCGTTACCTGACGCTGGCCATCGGGTGCACCGGCGGAAAGCACCGCAGCGTGGCGATCTCCGAGGAGCTGGCCCGCCGGCTGTCCGATGAGGACGGCATGGCGGTCAAGGTGGTGCACCGGGATCTGGGACGTGAGTGAGCTTGCGAGCGAACCATTGAACACCGCCCCGGCGCCGAGCCTGCGCGGCGGCGGGGTCGACCACCACCGAGCGTGCGAGGTGGTGGCGGAATGACGGTGCGAGCGGTGGCGCTTGGTGGCGGCCGGGGACTGCACGCCTCGCTCGCGGCGCTGCGGTTGATCACCGACGAGGTGACCGCCGTGGTGACCGTCGCCGACGACGGCGGTTCGTCCGGCCGGTTGCGCCGGGAGCTCGGCCTGCTGCCGCCGGGTGACCTGCGCAAGGCGCTGGCCGCACTGGCCGGGGACGGCGGTTCGCTGTGGACCACGCTGTTCGAGCACCGGTTCGGCGGCACCGGCGCGCTGGCCGGGCACGCGGTGGGGAACCTGGTGCTTGCCGGGCTGCTCGAGGTGCTCGGCGATCCGGTGGCGGTGCTGGACGAGGTGGGCCGGCTGCTCGACGTGCACGGGCGGGTGCTGCCGATGTGCACCGAGCCGCTGGACATCGAGGCGGACGTGCTCGGCCTTGACGAGGACCGCACGGCGGTGCGCCGGATCCGAGGACAGGTCGCGGTGGCCACCACCCCCGGTCAGGTGCAGCGGATCCGGCTGCACGCCGCGGGCGCCCCTGGCACGCTGCCCAAGGCCTGCCCGGACGCGCTGGCCGCGGTCCGGGCGGCGGACGTGGTGCTGCTCGGTCCCGGTTCGTGGTTCACCAGCGTGTTGCCGCATCTGCTGGTGCCCGAGTTACACGAGGCGCTGGTCGACACGGCCGCCAAACGGATCGTGGTGCTCAACCTTGTCCCCCAGCCGGGCGAAACCGAGGGCTTCTCGCCGGAGCGGCACCTGCAGGTGCTGCGCGAACACGCGCCGCGGCTGCGGGTGGACGCGGTGATCGCCGACGGCGACTCGGTGTCCACACCGGACCGGCTGCGACGCGCGGCCGGCGTGCTCGGCGCGACGACCCTGCTGGATCGGGTGGCGGCCTCCGGGTCGTCCGAACGGCACGACCCGGTCGCCCTCGCGGACAGCCTTCGCCGGGCCCTGGGGGTGGTCGGGGGAACGTGACGCAAGCGCCGGGAGTCGGTAGGTGGTGGGATGTAGTCCGCGGGAGTGCGCTGGATGCGTGGGAGAGGAGGAGTCGTGGCGATGACGGCTGCGGTCAAGGACGAGCTGAGCCGGCTGCCGGTGTCCAAGACCTGCTGCCGGCGGGCGGAGGTCTCCTCCCTGTTGCGCTTCGCCGGGGGGCTGCACATCGTCGGCGGGCGGGTGGTGGTCGAGGCGGAGCTGGACACCGGGGCGGCGGCCCGGCGGCTGCGCAAGGAGATCCATGACCTGTTCGGTCACCAGTCCGACGTGCACGTGATCTCGCCCGGCGGCCTGCGCAAGGGCACCCGCTACGTGGTGCGCGTGGTGAAGGACGGCGACGGCCTGGCCCGCCAGACCGGCCTCCTCGATCCGCGCGGCCGCCCGGTCCGCGGCCTGCCCGCACCCGTGGTCTCCGGCGGCGTCTGCGATGCCGAAGCCGCCTGGCGCGGCGCCTTCCTGGCCCACGGCTCGCTCACCGAACCCGGTCGCTCCTCCGCCCTCGAGGTCACCTGCCCCGGCCCCGAAGCCGCCCTGGCCCTGGTCGGCGCCGCCCGCCGCATGGGCATCCAGGCCAAGTCCCGCGAGGTCCGCGGCGCCGACCGGGTCGTGGTCCGCGACGGCGACGCGATCAGCGCCATGCTCACCCGCCTCGGCGCACACTCTTCGGTCCTGGCCTGGGAGGAACGCCGCATGCGCCGCGAGGTCCGCGCCACCGCCAACCGCCTGGCCAACTTCGACGACGCCAACCTCCGCCGCTCCGCCCGCGCCGCCGTCGCCGCCGCCGCCCGCGTCCAACGCGCCATGGAGATCCTCGGCCCCGACGCCCCCGACCACCTCACCGCCGCCGGCAAACTCCGCCTGGCCAACCGCCAAGCATCCCTCGAGGAACTCGGCCAACTCTCCGAACCCCCCATGACCAAGGACGCCGTCGCCGGCCGCATCCGCCGCCTGCTCGCCATGGCCGACAAACGCGCCAAGGAACTCGGTGTCCCCGACACCGAATCCGCCGTCACCCCCGAAATGCTCGAGGCCGAAGTCTGACCGCACCGAGCCCCAACCCCACCCCGAGTCGCCGGCCGGCACCCGAGTTGCCGACCCCGGCGGCCGAGTTCCGGGCTCCAGCACCTGTGTCGCCCGTTCGGGCCACCGGTTCCGCACTTCGGGGCGAAAACTTCGTACCTCGGCTGTATCTCGATGGGGGTCCCACACTCCTGTCCTAGTGGGGGGCGTTGGTCGAGGTGGCGAGGCGAGGGGCCGCTCACCTCGGCCAGCGGGAGTGGATGAAGTGGATGGATAACCGGTGGAACCCGCCTGGCTTTTGGGGGTCGGGCGGGTTTCACTTCTCCCACTCGTGAAGCCGGGTCTCTGATTCGATACAGTTGACTCCCTGACACGCCGGGGTTCCGTGCGCACCGTGCCGCTATGGTGATTCGCGGGACCAGGCAGCGGCACAGCACGAGGAGACTTATCGTGACGGTTCGGGTAGGGGTCAACGGCTTCGGTCGTATCGGGCGCAACTTCTGGCGGGCCGTCAAAGCCGGCGGTCAGGACATCGAGATCGTCGCCTTCAACGACCTCGGCGACGTGCCGACCATGGCGCACCTGCTGAAGTACGACAGCGTGTTCGGCAAGCTGCCGCACGATGTCCGGGCCACCGCGGACGGCATCGAGGTCGACGGCGACACGATCAAGGGCTTCGCCGAGCGCGATCCGGGCAAGCTGCCGTGGAAGGACCTCGGCGTCGAGGTGGTCATCGAGTCCACCGGGTTCTTCACCAACGCCAAGGACGCCCGCAAGCACATCGACGAGGGCGGCGCCCAGAAGGTGATCATCTCCGCGCCGGCCAAGGGCGAGGATCTCACCGTCGTGCTCGGCGCCAACGAGACGGCCTACGACGGCTCGCAGGCGATCATCTCCAACGCCTCCTGCACCACCAACTGCCTCGCCCCGCTGGCCAAGGTGTTGCACGACGAGTTCACCATCGAGCGCGGCCTGATGACCACGATCCACGCCTACACACAGGACCAGAACCTGCAGGACGGGCCGCACAAGGACCTGCGCAGGGCCCGGGCGGCGGCGCTGAGCATCGTGCCCACCTCCACCGGCGCCGCCAAGGCCATCGGCCTGGTGCTGCCGGACCTCAACGGCAAGCTGGACGGCTACGCCCTGCGGGTGCCGGTGTCGGACGGCTCGGCCACCGACCTCACCGTCACCGTCGGCCGGGAGACCTCGGTGGACGAGGTGAACGGCGTGTTCCGGGCGGCGGCCGAAGGCCCGCTGAAGGGCATCCTGCGCTACAGCGACGAGCCGATCGTCTCCGCCGACATCGTCGGTGACCCGGCCTCCTGCATCTACGACGCCCCGCTGACCAAGGTGATCGGCAACCAGGTCAAGGTGGTCGGCTGGTACGACAACGAGTGGGGCTACTCCAACCGCCTGGCCGACCTGACCGTGCTGGTCGGTTCGAAGCTGTGAGCGAGCGTGCGAGTGAACCATCAAGCACTGCCCCGGCGCTGAGCTTGCGAGGCGGCGGGGTTGGGCGTTACCGAGCTTGCGAGGTGACGCTGTGAGAACGCTCGACGACCTGCTCGCCGAGGGAGTCGACGGGCGGCGCGTGCTGGTGCGCGCCGACCTCAACGTCCCGCTGGACGGCGCGAGGATCACCGACGACGGCCGGGTGCGCGCGTCGCTGCCCACCCTGCGCAAGCTCACCGAGGCGGGCGCCCGGGTGGTGGTCACCGCGCACCTGGGGCGGCCCAAGGGCGCACCCGATCCGAAGTACTCGCTGCGTCCGGTGGCCGCCCGGCTGGGCGAACTGCTCGGCACCACGGTCCCGCTGGCCGCCGACCTGACCGGCCCGTCCGCCCGGTCCACAGTGGACGATCTGGCGCCGGGCGCGGTGGCGCTGCTGGAGAACGTGCGGTTCGACCCGCGGGAGACCAGCAAGGACGCCGCCGAGCGGACCGACCTGGCCGACGAACTGGCCGCTCTGGTCGAGCCGTCCGGCGCGTTCGTGTCCGACGGGTTCGGTGTGGTGCACCGCAAGCAGACCTCGGTGTACGAGATCGCGCACCGGCTGCCGGCCTACGCGGGCGATCTGGTGCTCGCCGAGCTGACCGTGCTGCGCCGGCTCACCGGCGACCCGGACCGGCCCTACGTCGTGGTGCTCGGCGGGTCCAAGGTCTCCGACAAGTTGGCCGTGATCGACGCGCTGCTGCCCAAGGTCGACCGGCTGCTGGTCGGCGGCGGCATGTGCTTCACCTTCCTTGCCGCGCAGGGCCACGGGGTGGGCGACTCGCTGCTCGAGGCGGACATGGTGGACACCTGCAAGCGGCTGCTCGGCGACGCCGGCGGCAAGATCCTGCTGCCCACCGATGTGGTGGTGGCCGACGACTTCTCGGCCGAGGCGAACACCCGGGTGGTCACCGCGGACGCGATCCCGGACGGTTGGAAGGGCCTGGACATCGGCCCGGACACGGTGCGTGCGTTCGCCGGGGCCCTCGCCGACGCCCGCACGGTGTTCTGGAACGGGCCGATGGGCGTGTTCGAGCTGGCCCCGTTCGCCGAGGGGACCCGGGGTGTGGCCATGGCCATCGCCGACTCCGAAGCGTTCAGCGTGGTCGGCGGGGGCGACTCGGCGGCCGCGGTACGCCAGCTCGGCCTGCCCGATGACGGCTTCTCGCACATCTCCACCGGCGGCGGCGCGTCGCTGGAGTTCCTGGAGGGCAAGGAGCTTCCCGGTGTGAGCGTCTTGGAGGGGTCGTGAGCAGGCAGCCGCTGATCGCCGGCAACTGGAAGATGAACCTCAATCACCTCGAGGCCATCGCCCTGGTGCAGAAGCTCGCGTTCTCGCTGCCGGAGAAGTACTTCGCCAAGGTGGAGGTGGCCGTGCTGCCGCCGTTCACGGACATCCGCAGCGTGCAGACCCTGGTGGACGGCGACAAGCTGCTGCTGCGCTATGGCGCCCAGGATCTCTCCGCGCACGACTCCGGCGCCTACACCGGGGACGTGTCCGGGCCGATGCTGGCCAAGCTCGGCTGCACCTACGTCGTGGTCGGCCACTCCGAGCGCCGCGAGCACCACCACGAGGACGACGAGCTGGTTGCCGCCAAGGTGCGGGCCGCCCTGCGGCACGGCATGACCCCGATCCTGTGCGTCGGCGAGCGGATCGAGGTGCGCGAGCAGGGCACCCACGTCGAGCACTGCACCGGGCAGCTGATCGCCGCGCTCAAGGGCCTGAAGGCCGAGCAGGTGTCCGGCGTGGTGGTGGCCTACGAGCCGGTCTGGGCGATCGGCACCGGCCGGGTGGCCACCCCCGCCGATGCCCAGGAGGTCTGCCGAGCGCTGCGCGCCCAGCTTGCCGACAAGTACGGCCAGCCGGTGGCGGACGGGGTGCGGGTGCTCTACGGCGGGTCGGTGAAGTCCAGCAACATCGCCGAGCTGATCGCCCAGGACGACATCGACGGTGCGCTGGTCGGCGGGGCCAGCCTGGACGCCGAGGACTTCGCCAAGCTGTGCGCGCTGGCGGCCGGCGGCCCACTTCCATGACCCAATTCCGGCCCGTTGGTCGAACACGCGCAACCCACCAGGTAACCTGTGGGCTGCTACGGCTTCTGTGTCCAACAGCGAGGATGAGATGGTTCTTGCCCTGCAGATCGGTTTGATCGTCACCAGCCTCCTGCTGATCCTGCTGGTGCTGCTGCACCGCGGCCGGGGTGGCGGTCTTTCTTCGCTGTTCGGCGGTGGGATGCAGTCCAGCCTGTCGGGCTCGAGCGTCGCGGAGAAGAACCTCGACCGTGCCACCCTTTTCGTCGGCGCGATCTGGCTCATCTGCGTGATCGGTCTCGGCCTGTTGATCAAGGTCATCTAGGGGTCCAACCAGCAATGCGACGATTCCTGCTGTGAACCACGTGGTGGGGGTGTGAAGGTCGATGGCCGGTGGTAACGCGATCCGGGGTACCCGGGTCGGCGCGGGACCAATGGGCGAGTCGGAGCGAGGGGAATCCGCTCCGCGCCGAAGGGTCTCCTACTGGTGCGCCAACGGGCACGAGTCGCGACCGTCCTTCGCGCTGGACGCGGAGGAGCCGGAGTCCTGGGACTGTCCACGGTGCGGCCTGCCCGGCGGCCGCAACCAGGAGGACCCGCCGGACGCCCCGCGCAACGAGCCCTACAAGACGCACCTGGCGTACGTGAAGGAGCGCCGCTCCGACGCCGACGGCGAGGCCATCCTGGCCGAAGCCCTCGCCAAGCTGCGCGCGCAGCGGGACTAGCAGCCCGCCTCGCTAGTCCGCCTCTCCGGGATTAACTGCTGTTGTCGCGTTCCAGCCGGTGGTGCGGTTGACGGGGCGATGGTGGCTGGGTGCCGTCACGGTGCCCCTGAGGTTGCGTTGGTAGGGCCGAGACTTCACCCGATGATCCACTGACCGACCGGGTCGGGTCAGGCCCTGAGCTCGATGGGGTAGGTCGCCTCGACCCGGAACCCGCCGTCCGGGGTCGGGCCGGCATGGAACGTGCCGCCGAGCAGGCCGGTCCGTTCCCGTAAGCCGAGCAGCCCGTGTCCGCCGGAGGGTAAGCCGGAGGCGCGCTTGCGCGGCCGGTCGTTGGCCACCTCCACGTAGAGGGTGTCCTTCCGGGCCTCGATCCGCACCGAGGCACCCGCCCCGACGGCGTGCTTGCGCACGTTGGTGAGCGCTTCCTGAACGGTCCGGTAGGCCGCCTTGGACACCGGCGCCGGCAGCAGTTCGGGCACCGCGTCCATGGCCAGGTCGACCTCGATGTCGAAGTCCTTGGCCAGCGTGTCCAGCTCATCGAGGCCGGGCTGGGTGTCCTCCTCGGCGGTACCCGAACGCAGCACGCCGACCAGGTTGCGCAGCTCCTCCAGGGTCCGGGTGGACAGCTCCCGGATCGTGTTGGCCGACCGCCGGGTCTCGTCGTCCGGGGCCGAAACCTGTAACGCGCCGGCCTGCATGGCGATCAGCGTCACCTGGTGGGAGACCAGATCGTGCATCTCCCGGGCGAGCCGGGCGCGCTCGGCCGACCGGACGGTCTCGGCCTGCAGCCGCGTCTCCCGGTCCCGGCTCTCGGCGAGTTGGGCGATCCGGTCGGAGAGCTCCTGGCGGACCGAGATCAGCAACGCGATGGCCACCGGCATGCCGGCGACGATCACGCCGTAGATGGCGGCCAGCACGTGCTCCCGCCAGGTCCGGTCGAGGAAGTCCTGCCACGGCCAGAGCACGAACCGGCCGAGCCAGACCAGCCCGACGCCGACGCCGGTCTGCCAGCTCACCTTGTAGCGGTAGGCCAGCGTGCCAAGGACGATCATCGCGGCGAGCTGGGCCCAGCCGGCCAGGAAGCCGGGGAAGACCAGCAGCATCGCCACGAACGGAAAGTGCCGGCGCAGCAGCGTGGCCCCGACGGAGAGCCAGGACAGCCAGATCGAGTAGGTCTCCGCCTTCTCGGGGGTGACCAGCCAGACGTCCAGCGCGGCGATCGCGAGCACCAGGGCATCGGAGGCGATGCCCCTGGCCACGCGGCTGTCCCGGATTCTGGTCATCCAGTCCTGCACGACCGAGGTCGCGGCGGGGGAGCTGTCGGACGCGCCGCGGCCATCGGCCATGCTGTCGTTCGTGAGCGTATGGGCGACCAGAGGTATCCCTCCCGTGTCCTGGTCCGCGACGGTTCCGTTGGTCGGCAACTCGTCGGCGGCCGTGCGGCTGCGCTGGGCCGGATGACGCTGTGGCTGCGACACGGCTCGGCCTCCAAGTTGCTCGTCATGGAGTTAGACAGGCCGGTGGCGCGGAGGGGACGGCGGGCACGGGTGAAATGTGCGACAGCAAATCGGGGTCCGGCCGGACCAACCGGCGGCTACGGCTGCTTGTCGAACGGGTCCGCGCCAACGTCCCCGCCGAGCTGGTGTTTGATCAATTCTATTGTGCGTCCGAACACGCGTTCTGGCTGGATGGCAATGGCCTGTCGCGGTTCTCGGTCATGGGTGACGCAGCCGGACCGTTTGCCCGCGTGGCCAGGGCCGATGTGTGGTCCGGACAGGTACGAATCTCCTCGGCGGCGGGGGAGCGGACGATCCGGTCGGGCCTGTTCGACTGGCTCGCCCGGGATCTCGCCGAGCACGCCGTGGACGCACCTGACCTGCCGTTCGGGTTCACCCTCGGCTGGGTGGGTTATCTCGGCTACGAACTGAAGGCGCAGTGTCAGGGCCGGCGGGCACACCGCGCGCCCGATCCGGACGCGGTCCTGATCTTCGCCGACCGCGGGCTGGTGTTCGACCATCACACCGGCGAGGTATACCTGCTGACCCTGACAGCCGGCGACGAGTCGGCCGCGCGGTGCTGGCTCGAGCAGACCCGGGGCCGGCTGCACGAGCTGGCCGGGCGAGGAATGACCGAGCCGGTGGTCCCGCCGGCTGGAGCATGCGACGTACGGCTGCGGCACGACCGCGAGTCCTACCTGAGGCTGATCGACGAGTGCCTGACCGCCATCGAACGCGGCGAGTCCTACGAGATCTGCCTGACCAACATGGTGAGCGTGGCCGCGTCGATCGACCCGTGGCCGGCCTACCGGTCGCTGCGGCGGGCCAGCCCGGCCCCGTTCGGCGCGCTGCTGCGGCTGGGCGAGCTCTCCGTGTTGAGCACCTCGCCGGAGCGGTTCCTCTCGGTGTCCGCGGCCGGGTCCGTGGAGTCCCGACCGATCAAGGGCACCCGTCCGCGCGGCGGCACCCCGGAGCGGGACGCCCGGCTGCGCCGAGACCTCGCCACCAGCGAGAAGGACCGCGCGGAGAACCTGATGATCGTCGACCTGGTGCGCAACGACCTTGGCCGGGTGGCCGAGGTCGGCTCGGTGCACGTGTCCCGGATCTTCGAGGTGGAGACCTACGCGACCGTGCACCAGCTGGTCAGCACGATCCGGGCCACCCTGGCGCCGGGTCGCACCGCGGTCGACTGCGTTCGGGCCGCGTTCCCTGGCGGGTCGATGACCGGAGCCCCCAAGATCCGCACCATGGAGTTGATCGACGACCTCGAGGCCGCTCCGCGCGGCGTGTACTCCGGTGCCATCGGCTATTTCGCCCTCTCCGGCGCCGCCGATCTGAGCATCGTGATCCGCACCCTGGTGGTCCGCCCGGGCACGGCCACCTTCGGCACCGGCGGCGCGATCATCGCCGGCTCCGACCCGGCCGCCGAGTTCGAGGAAACCGCCGTCAAAGCCACCGCCATGCTCACCCTGCTCGGCATCGACTTCCCCGGCCGCACCGCCTGATCCGGTAACCGGACCACAGCGCGGACAGCCGGGTCAGGCCAGGGGTGGGGAGAAGACGCCGGGGACCTTGGCGGCGGCGGCGCGGTCGAGGAGCCAGAGGGTGCGGCGTTGGCCGCGGGCGCCGGCCGCGGGCACCTGGATCTCGCCGGCGCCGCCGAGGGCCATGGCGACCGCCGCGGCCTTGGTCGGGCCGGTCGTCATCAGCCACACCTCGGTGGCCCGGCGCAGGGCCGGCAACGTCATGGTGATCCGGGTCGGCGGCGGCTTGGGGCAGCCGTGCACCGCGACCACCGTCCGGTCGGTTTCGTAGACCGCGGGCGAGGCCGGGAACACCGAGGCCGTGTGCCCTTCGCCGCCCACCCCCAGCAGGCACACGTCGAACCGGGGGACCGGTCCGTGATCCTCCGGCCGGGCCGCACCGGCCAGCACGTCGGCGTAGGCGTCGGCGGCGGCCTCGGGGTCGTCGCCGAACTTGCCGTCCGACGGCTCCAGCACGTGCACCCGGTCCGGCACCACCCGCACGTGGTCGAGCAGCGCGGCCCGGGCCTGCGTCTCGTTGCGGTCGGGATGCCCGGCCGGCAGGAACCGCTCGTCGCCCCAGTACAGGTCCACCCGCGACCAGTCGATCGCGTCCCGCGCCGGCGTCGCCCGCAGCTGCTCCAGCACGGCGATCCCGATGCCGCCGCCGGTGAGCACCAGCGACGCCGAGCCCCGGGCGGCCTGGGCGTCGACCAGCCGGGTGACCAGCCGCGCCGCCGTCGCCGCGGCCAGCAGCTCCGCGTTGGCGTAGGCCACGACCTGGGGAGTACTCATGCTGTGTCCTTTTGGCTCGCTCCGTTCGCGGGTGCGGGCCTTGAAGCGGTGCCTTCCCTCGTGCGCTGCTCGGCCGCTCGTTCCTCGCGCCCTGCGCTGCTCCTCAGTCCAGACACCGCCGGCCCACTCACGCTCGTACTTTCTGGACCACCCGGCCGCGGGTGACCTTGCTCAGACCCTGCAAGGCGGAATGGTAGGTCTCGTCCGGGTCGAGGCGGCGCAGCTCCTCGGCGATGCACTCGGCCACCGGACGCCGGGCCAGCGCGACCCGGCGGGGTGGCTGATCGGGTTGGGTGAGCGTGCCGATCCGACCGTCCGGCCGGTACAGCTCGACGTCGCCGGAGCGCCGCTGCAGACCCACCGAGACCACGCCCTCGCCCTCGGTGGCCTTGCCGCGCCGGACCGGCACGCCCAGCCGGGCCGCGAGCCAGCCGGCCAGCAGGTCGGCCGACGGTGAGTCGGCCTCGCCGACCACCGACGCCGAGGTGATCTTGTCATGCGGCGGCAGGTCCAGTGCCGCGGCCAGCAGCGCCCGCCACAGGGTCAGCCGCGCCCACGCCAGGTCGGAGTCGCCCTCGGTGTAGGACTTGGCCCGAACGTCCAGCGCCTTGATCGGGTTGCGGTCGGCCGCCGCGTCGGTGATCCGCCGCTGGGCGAGCTTGCCGATCGGGTCGGCCGCGGGCACGGACGGTGCGGCGAACGGCCACCAGGCCACCACCGGCGCGTCCGGCAGCAGCAGCGGCACCACGCAGCTGTCCCCGTGGTCGGCCAGCGGACCGTACAGCCGCAGCACGATCACCTCGCTGGCCCCGGCGTCCCCGCCGACCCGGATCTGCGCGTCCAGTCGCGGTGAGGCCTTCTTCGCCCCCTTGGCCACCACGATCACCCGGCACGGGTGCTCCCGGCTGGCCTGGTTGGCCGCGTCGATGATCTCCTCGGTGCGCTCGTCGTCGTCGGTCACGATGACCAGCGTGAGCACTCGGCCGAGCGCGTTCACCCCGCCCTGCTCACGCAGGTGCACCAGCTTGCTGTTCACCTGCGATGTGGTCGTCGCCGGCAGGTCGATGATCACTGTATCTCCCGGTTCGCTCCGGCTCGGCCGCTGTGTTGAATGGTTCGCTCCCGCTCACGGTGTTGAATGGTTCGCTCCCGCTCACGGTCGCCTCCAGTGCCGGCCGGTGCGGGCGAGCATCTCGTCGGCGGATTCGGGTCCCCAGGTGCCGGCGGGATAGGGCTCCGGCCGGCCGTGCTTTTCCCAGTGGTCCAGCACCGGCTCGAGGATCTGCCAGGACAGCTCGACCTCCTCGCTGTTCGGGAACAGCGAGGGCTCGCCGAGCAGCAAGTCGAGCAGCAGCCGCTCGTAGGCCTCCGGGGAGGACTCGGTGAACGCGTGGCCGTAGCTGAAGTCCATCGACACGTCCCGGATGTCCATCGCGTTGCCCGGCACCTTGGAGCCGAACCGCATGGTCACGCCCTCGTCCGGCTGCACCCGGACCACCAGCGCGTTCTGGCCGAGCTCCTCGGTGGCGGTGTCGTCGAAGGGCAGGTGCGGGGCACGTTTGAACACCACGGCGATCTCGGTGACCCGGCGGCCGAGCCGCTTGCCGGTGCGCAGGTAGAACGGCACCCCGGCCCACCGGCGGGTGTCCACGGCGAGCGTGATCGCGGCGTAGGTCTCGGTGATGGAGTCCTTCGCGAAGCCCTCTTCCTCCAGCAGTCCGGGCACCTTCTGCGCGCCCTGCCAGCCGCCGGTGTACTGGCCGCGGGCGGTGGTGGAGGCGAACGGCTCGACCGGCCGGGTGGCCTCCAGGATCTTGATCTTCTCGGCGCGCAGTGCCTTGGGGCGGAAGGAGATCGGCTCCTCCATCGCGGTCAGCGCGAGCAGCTGCAGCAGGTGGTTCTGGATCACGTCCCGGGCCGCGCCGATCCCGTCGTAGTAGCCGGCCCGGCCGCCGAGACCGATGTCCTCGGCCATGGTGATCTGCACGTGGTCGACGTAGTTGGCGTTCCAGATCGGTTCCCAGAGCTGGTTGGCGAACCGCAGCGCCAGGATGTTCTGCACGGTCTCCTTGCCGAGGTAGTGGTCGATGCGGAACACCGACTCCTCGGGGAAGACGTCGTTGACGATCTCGTTGAGCTCGCGGGCGCTCTTCAGGTCGTGCCCGAACGGCTTCTCGATCACCACGCGGCGCCACTGGTTCGGCTGCGGCGCCGACAGCCCGGCGCGGGCGAGTTGCTTGCACACCACCGGAAACGCGTTCGGCGGAATGGACAGGTAGAAGGCGTGGTTGCCGCCGGTGCCGCGTTCCCGGTCCAGGTCCTCGAGGACCTTGGCCAGGTTGTCGAAGGCGTTGTCGTCGTCGAAGGTGCCCTGCACGAACCGCAGGCCCTCGGCCAGCCGGTCCCAGACCGCCTCCCGGAAGGGGGTGCGCGCGTGCTGTTTGACCGCGTCGTGTACCACCTTCATGAAGTCCTCGTCGGCCCAGTCCCGGCGGGCGAACCCGACCAGCGCGAAGCCCGGCGGCAGCAGGCCCCGGTTGGCCAGGTCGTAGATCGCCGGCATGAGCTTCTTGCGGGACAGGTCCCCGGTCACCCCGAAGATCACCAGTCCGGACGGCCCGGCGATCCGAGGTAACCGCTTGTCCCGTGGGTCCCGCAGCGGATTGACCCACTCGCGTGCCACTACTCGACCTCCTGGATGACTCGGGCCACGTGGGCGATGCCGGCGAGCCGGTCGGTCAGGTGCAGCCGCAGCAGCGGCCGGCCGTGCCCGATGAGAACCTGTCCGTCGCCGAGGGCCTGGGCGTGTTGCAGGGTGCCCAGCGTGTAGGGCCGGCCGGGGACCTCGAGGTCGTGCTCGACCGCGCCGGTCAGCTGCAGGAACACCGCGTTCTGGTGACCACCCTTGTGGTACTGGCCGGTGGAGTGCAGGAAGCGGGGCCCCCAGCCGAACGTGGTCTGCAACCCCGAGCGCCGGGCCAGCTCCGGGCGCAGCACGATGGCCGAGGCGTCCTCGATCCGGTCCAGGTAGGCCTGCACGGACAGGTAGCCGTGCGCCGGCGCGCCGTCCAGCAGCGCCCGCAGGGCCTGTGCCAGGGTCTGCGTCCCGGCCGGGAGCAGCCCCTCGGCGGCGTGCACCTCGACCGGACCGTCGACGAGGACGGGCCGGCCCGTCTCCGCGGTGGGCGCGTCGAGCAGTGCCCGCGCGGCCTTCTTGGCCGCCTCCACGTCCGGCTGGTCGAACGGGTTGATCGCGAGCAGCCGCCCGGTCACGGCGGTCGCGTACTCCCACAACAACATCAGGCCGCCCAGCGGGCCGTCGGTGCCGAGCCGCGCGGCACCCTCCGGCTTGCCGATGGCGACCGCGGTGGCGTCCGAACCGGCATCGGCGAAGCCGGGCGCGTCCGGTCCCTCGACCACCACCGGCAGTACGCCGGTGCCGTTCTTGCCGGTGGACTCGGCGATCAGCTGCTCGGCCCAGTCGCCGAAGCCCTTGATGCCGGACCCGGTGTCGGCCAGCACCACCTTCTCCGCGCCGCGCGCGTGTGCCGCGCCGATCGCACAGGCCAGCCGCAGCGCCGGGTTTTCCGCACTGTCGACGGAAAGCAGCGGCGCGGCGGCCGCGGCCTCGTCCAGCAGTGCGGCCACGTCGGCGCCGGCCAGCCCGGAGGGCACCAGCCCGAACGCGCTCAGCGCCGAGTACCGGCCGCCGACGTTCGGGTCGGCCCGGAACACCCTGCGATATCCGGCCGCCGTTGCCGCCTCGTCCAGCGGCGAGCCCGGGTCGGTGACCACGACGATCCGGGACGCCGGGGCGATTCCGTTGTCGCCGAAGGCCTTCTCGAAGATTCGGCGGTGACTGTCGGTCTCCACCGTTGTGCCGGACTTGGACGAGACGACCAGCACCGTCCGGTCGAGATCCCCGGCCAGCGCGTCGGCGACCTGGCCGGGATCGGTGGTGTCCAGCACCACCAACGGAACCCCCGCGGTACTGGTGATCACCTCGGGGGCCAGCGACGAGCCGCCCATGCCGGCCAGCACGATCCGGTCAAGGCCCTCGGCGCGCAGCTCCGCCCGCAGCGCGTCGATCTCGGCCAGCAGCGGCCGGGACGTCTCGTGCAGGTCGGTCCAGGCCAGCCGGATCCGGGCCTCCGCCTCGGCTTCCGGGCCCCAGAGCGTGTGGTCCCTGCCGGCCAGTCGGGATCCGACCCGCTCCGCCACCAGCTGCTCGACGAGCGGGGCGGTCTCCTCGGCCAGCCGTTCGTCCACAATGGACACCGCAACCTCGGCGGACACGTCTGCCATCGGCGCGCTCAGCCCGCTCGTCCCGCGGCCGCCTCGAGCTGTCCCTTGACCGTCTCGAGCAGCTCGGTCCAGGACTTCTCGAACTTGTCCACGCCCTCGCGCTCGAGCACCTCGTAGACGTCGTCGATGTCGATGCCGACCGCGGTCAGCTCCCCGAACACCCGGCGGGCCTCCTCGGCCCGGCCGCTGACCGTATCGCCGGGCACCTCGCCGTGGTCGGCGAAGGCGAGCAACGTCTTCTCCGGCATCGTGTTCACGGTGTCGGCGACGATCAGCTCCTCGATGTACTTGGTGTCGGAGTACTCCGGGTTCTTGGTTCCGGTGGATGCCCACAGTGGACGCTGCGGGCGGGCGCCGGCGCCGGCCAGGGCGGCCCACCGCTCGGTGCCGAACACCTCGAGGAACGCCGCATAGGCGAGGCGTGCGTTGGCCACGGCCGCGGTGCCGCGCAGGGCCAGCGCGGCGTCCGTGCCGATCTCCTCCAGCCGCTTATCCACCTCGGTGTCCACTCGGGACACGAAGAACGAGGCCACCGAGTCGATCGACGCGAGATCGTGCCCGTTGGCCCGGGCCTGCTCCAGCCCGGCCAGGAACGCGTCCATCACCTCGCGGTAGCGCTGCACCGAGAAGATCAGCGTGACGTTCACGCTCACCCCTTCGGCGAGCGTGCGGGTGATCGCCGGCAGCCCGGCCTTGGTGGCCGGGATCTTCACCAGCACGTTCGGCCGGTCCACCGTCTTCCACAGGTCGAGTGCCTCGGCCACGGTCCGGTCGGTGTCGTGCGCGAGCCGGGGATCCACCTCGATGGACACCCGGCCGTCCACGCCGCCGGTCGCCTGCCACACCGCGCGGAACCGGTCGCAGGCGTTGCGCACGTCGGTCGTGGTCAGCTCGCGCACCACGGCGTCCAGCGTGGCCCCGCGCGCGGCCAGGTCACGCACCTGCTCGTCGTAGGACTCGCCGTGCGCCAGCGCCGTGGCGAAGATCGTCGGGTTGGTGGTCACCCCGACCACGTGCCGGTCCCGGATCAGCTCGTCCAGGGTGCCGGTCACCAGGCGCTCCCGGGACAGGTCGTCGAGCCAGATCGATATCCCGGCCTCGGCCAGCAGGCCCAGTCGGTCAGTCATCGCCTTCCACCTTCCTGAGGCTGCGGCGCGCCGCAGCCACGACGTTCTCGGTGGTGAACCCGAACTCGCGGAACAGGGTCTGATAGTCGGCGGAGGCGCCGTAGTGCTCGATGGCGACGATCTCTCCGGCGTCGCCGGCAAACCGGTACCACGGCTGCGCGACGCCGGCCTCCACCGTGACCCTGGCCCGCACGGACGGCGGGATCACCTGGTTGCGATAGGTCTCGTCCTGTGCGTCGAACCATTCGACGGACGGCATCGAGACCACTCTCGTGGCAACGCCGTCGGCCTCCAGGACCTTCCTGGCCTCGACGGCCAGCTGCAGCTCGGAGCCGGTGGCGATGATCAGCAGCCGCGGGTCGCCGTCCGCGGCGTCGGCCAGCACGTAGCCACCGCGGGCCACGCCCTCGGCGGCCCGCTCCCTGGTGCCGTCAAGCACCGGCAGGTTCTGCCGGGTCAGCGCCAGGCCGACCGGGTGCTCGTGCTGCTCGAGCACGGCCCGCCAGGCCGCGGCGGTCTCGTTGGCGTCACCCGGCCGCACGATCACCAGGCCGGGCACCGCCCGCAGCGCGGCCAGGTGCTCGATCGGCTGGTGGGTGGGCCCGTCCTCGCCGAGCCCGATCGAGTCGTGCGTCCACACGTAGGTCACCGGCAGCCGCATCACCGCGGCCAGCCGCGCAGGCGGACGCATGTAGTCGCTGAACACCAGGAACGTCGCGCCGTACGGGCGGGTCGGCCCGTGCAGCACGATCCCGTTGAGGATCGAGCCCATCGCGTGCTCGCGGACCCCGAAGTGCAGGGTCCGGCCGTACGGTTGGGCCTGCCATTCCTTTGTGGACGCTTCGACGGGGCCGAACGAGTCGGCCCCCTTGATCGTGGTGTTGTTGCTCTCGGCCAGGTCGGCCGACCCGCCCCACAACTCGGGCAGCACCTCGGCGAGCGCGCTGAGCACCTCGCCGGAGGCCTTGCGGGTGGCCAGGCCCTTCGGGTCCGGGTCCCAGCTGGGCAGCCGGTCGGTCCAGCCGTCCGGCAGCCGGTAGGCGCCGGCCCGGTCCAGCAGCGCCTTGCGCTCCGGGTT
The DNA here is from genome assembly GCF_035762905.1 of Actinophytocola sp. Taxonomy (GTDB): domain Bacteria; phylum Actinomycetota; class Actinomycetes; order Mycobacteriales; family Pseudonocardiaceae; genus DASYTH01. The sequence continues at coordinate 91,169 of NZ_DASUCC010000095.1, read as the reverse complement.
GGCCTTGGCCCACTCCTCGAACCGCCGGTCCCAGTCGGCCCTGGCCTGCTTGCCGCGCTCGGCCACCCGGCGGGCGTGCGTCAGCACGTCGTCATCGACCGCGAAGGAGGCGTCCGGATCGAAGCCGAGGATCTTCTTGACCTCGCGCACCTCGTCCTCGCCCAGCGCCGCGCCGTGCGCCTTGCCGGTGTTCATCTTGGTCGGTGCCGGATAGCCGATCACCGTGCGCAGCTTGATGAACGATGGCCGTCCGGTCTCCGCCTTGGCCGCCTCGATGGCCGCGAGGATGGCGGTGACGTCCTCGCCGCTGTCCACGGTCTGCACGTGCCAGCCGTAGGCCTCGTAGCGCAGCGCGGTGTCCTCGGACAGCGCGATGTTGGTGTCGTCCTCGATGGAGATCTCGTTGGCGTCGTAGATCACCACCAGGTTGCCGAGCTGTTGGCGCCCGGCGATGGACGACGCCTCGGAGGTGACGCCCTCCTCGATGTCGCCGTCCGAGGCGATGACGTAGATGTGGTGGTCGAAGATGCTCTGCCCCGGCGGAGTGTCCGGATCGAACAGTCCGCGCTCGCGCCGGGCGGCCATCGCCATCCCGACCGCGTTGGCCAGGCCTTGGCCCAGCGGACCGGTGGTGACCTCGACGCCCCGGGTGTGGCCGTGCTCCGGGTGTCCCGGGGTCTTCGAGCCCCAGGTGCGCAGCGCCGCGATGTCCTCGATCTCCAGCCCGTAGCCGGACAGGAACAGTTGCAGGTACAGGGTCAGGCTGGAGTGCCCGGCGGAGAGCACGAACCGGTCCCGGCCGATCCACTCCGGATCGCTCGGGTCGTGCCGCATCACCCGCTGATACAGCGCGTAGGCGGTCGGTGCCAGGCTCATCGCGGTGCCGGGGTGGCCGTTGCCGACCTTCTGCACGGCCTCGGCGGCCAGCACCCGGACGGTGTCCACGGCCCGCCGGTCGAGGTCGGTCCAGTCGTCGGGAACACGGGTCCGCACCCGATCGGCGAGATTGGCAGGTACGTCAACGCTGATGGACACGAACATGAACTCCCGTTGTCGCTTGGGCGATCTCTCCGCCCCATGTCATCCCTCGTTCCGGGCCAGCCTAGTCGGCTACCCGCCGTCGTGTGATCTGTAACCGATCTGGTGCTCCGGGCCGCACCCGCGCCGGGTGACCTGCGGCGGCGCGGCTAGGATTTCGGCGTTACCCGAGCCGACCGATCGAGGAGCGACATGGCGGTGCGCACCGCCGGTGTGGACCCGACCACGCCGCGCAGCCGCCGGCGTGTGCTCCGCGCGTACGTGGCCATGACCAAGCCGCGGATCATCGAGCTGCTCCTGATCACCACGGTGCCGGCCATGATGCTCGCCGCCCGCGGGATTCCGTCGCCCTGGCTGGTGCTCGCCACGCTGTTCGGCGGGACCATGGCCGCGGCCAGTGCCAACGTGCTCAACTGCGTGGCGGACGCGGACATCGACGCGATCATGAAGCGGACCAGGTCCCGCCCGCTGGCCCGGCACGAGGTGCCCACCCGGCACGCGCTGGTGTTCGGGGTGGTGCTCGGCGTGGTCGCGTTCACCTGGCTCTACGCCACCACCAACCTGCTCGCCGCGGCGATGGCGGTCGGCGCGATCCTGTTCTACGTCCTGGTCTACACGCTGGTGCTCAAGCGGCGTACCGCGCAGAACATCGTGTGGGGCGGCGCGGCCGGCTGCATGCCGGTGGTGATCGGCTGGGCCGCGGTGACCGGCGAGGTGGCCTGGCCCGCGCTGGTGATGTTCGGGGTGATCTTCTTCTGGACCCCGCCGCACTTCTGGGCGCTGGCCATGCGGTTCCGCGACGACTACGCCCGGGCCGGGGTGCCGATGCTGCCGGTGGTCGCCACGGCCGAGCGGGTGGCCCGGCAGATCGTCATCTACTCGTGGGTGATGGTCGCCTGGACGCTGCTGCTGGTTCCGGTCACCGGCTGGATCTACCTGGCCGTTGCGGTGCTCGCCGGGGGCTGGTTCCTCAGCTACGCGCACCGGCTGCACGCCAGCGTGCGGCGCGGCGAGAAGGGCAACCCGATCCGGCTGTTCCACCTGTCCAACAGCTATCTCACGCTGGTGTTCGTGGCTCTCGCGGTGGACTCGGCGCTGGGCCTTCCGCTGGTGACGGGGTGACCAACCGGTTCAGCAGGGTGTCCAGCGCGGCCTGACCGGTGCGCCGGGCCGCCTGCTTGTCGGCCGCCCTGGCGATCAGCATCGCGGCCTCGCCGACCGCGGCCAGCACCATGTGCGCCAGCATGTCCACGTTCTCCTCGGGCAGCCGGCCGGTCCGGGCGATCCGGCGCAGCGTGGCCTTGGTGCGGCCGAGCGTGTGCAGCTCGTCGAGCTGGCGGCACCGGTCCCAGCCCACCACCGCGGTCGCCTCGAGCATGACGATCCGCTGGATGACCGGGTCGACGGTGTGGTCCAGCCAGGTCGTGCAGCCGGCCCGCAGGCTCTCCACCGGGTCGTCGAACTTGCGGGCCGCGTCGGCCGACGCCTCGGCGATCTCGCCGATCACCCGGTCCAGGACGGCGTCGAACAGCTCCGCCTTGGTCGCGAAGTGGTGGTAGAAGGCGCCCCGGGCCAGGCCCGTGGTCTCCAGCAGGGTGCTCACCGAGGTCGCCTCGTAGCCGTGCCGGCCGAACAGCTCGAAGCCGGCCGTGATCAGCCGCTCCCGCGTGGTCTTCCCGCGCTCCACCCGCATGTCCACGGCGAAAAGAGTAGCCGACCGACAGTCGGTCTGTTAATTTACCGACCGACAGTCGGTTTGTCTTCGGACCAGGGGAGCCCGCATGACCAGCACCGTGACCGCACCCGCCCTGACCACGCTCACCCTCGACGACGGGATGAGGCTGGCCTATCGCGAGCTGGGCTCCGGCCCGCCGGTGCTGCTGCTGCACGGCTGGCCGACCTCGTCCTACCTCTGGCGCGGCGTGATGCCGGCGATCGCCCGGCACAGCTGCGTCATCGCGCTGGACCTGCCCGGGTTCGGCGGTTCGGACAAGCCGCTGGACGTCCGGTACGACTTCGACCTCTACGCCCGGGTGCTGGACGGGTTCCTGGACCGGCTCGAGATGGACCCGGTCGACCTCGCCGTGCACGACATCAGCGGACCGATCGCCGTGCACTGGGCGCTGCGCAACCCCGGCCGGGTGCGCCGGCTGGCCCTGCTCAACACCCTGCTGTACCCGGAGCTGCACCCCGAGGTGGTGGAGTTCGCCACCGCGCTGGCCCGCCCGGAGACCCGGGACGACCTGGTCAGCCCGGCTGGCCTGGCCCGCATCATGCGGCTCGGCTGCGCCGAGGAGGCCCGGCTGTCCGACGAGGCCATCGCCGCCGTCCAGCGGCCCTACGCCGACCCGGCCGCCCGGCTGGCGCTGGCCAGGGCCGGGTTCAACCTCAACCCACGCGGCTTCGCCGAGATCGCCGACCGCCTGCCGGCGCTGGACGTGCCGGTCCGGATCATCTACGGCGAGCGGGACCGGGTGCTGCCGGACGTCGCCGAGACCATGGCCAGGGTGCGGCGCGACCTGCCCGGCGCCGAGGTCACCACATTGCCCGACTGCGGACACTTCATCCAGGAGGAGGCGCCGGACCGGGTGGGCGAGCTGCTCGCCGAATTCTTCGCCGCCGGCCGGGTTGCGCTATGAGACGGCCCGCAGCAGTTGCTCGACGGTCGGGTCGTCCAGCGACTCCCTGATACACCGCCACAGTTGCAGGTTCGCCTCGGCCCAGCGCGAGTACATGGCCGCGGCCTCGGGGTTGTAGAAGTAGTAGCCGTCGTCGTGTACGACCTGCTGCTCGGTGACGATCTTGTTGGCCAGCTCGCGCAGGCTCACGCCGTTCTCGGCCAGATAGCGGTGGGCGAGCACCACCGGCGTCACCGGCAGCGCCTTGAACAGCGTGTCCGCGTCGGAAAGGGCCTGCGCCTCGAGGGAGATGTCCCGATGCCGGGTCGCCATCTCGGCCTCCCGGACGATCTCGTCGATCCGCGTGGCGGCCGCCGGGTCGACGTCGGCGAGGGCCAGGATCTGCAACCGCAGCCGGCGCCCGGCCACGGCGGCGGAGTTGCGCGCGACGATGTAGTTCACGTCGTGCACCAGCGCGGCGACCTCGACCAGGCCGGCGTCGGCGCCGTTGGCCTCGGCGAACTCGACCGCCTTGGCCCGCACGAAGCTCACATGGTGCCAACCGTGGAACGGAAGCCGCTGGGCATAGCGCTGGCACAGCGTGTGGACGTGACCGCTGACGGCGTCGATCGACGCTCGGGACAGCGTGCTGACTCCGTCCGTCGCGCGGACGGCACGTTCAGCAGACATCGCACCCCTCTATCGGCCGGCAAAGGCGGCAAGCCGGTGGGGTGGATGGTAGACGGCGGATTCGATTCTGTCTTCTTTGGAACTCCTCCTTGTCAGTGAATGTCAGCTTTGTCAGATACGCCTGACCAGTTCGTCAAGCCGGGATTCCACCGGCACATGACGGTGGCTGACCTGGGTGTTGGGGTCGAAGGACAGGCTCCAGCCGGTCACCTCCCGGGATTTGACGAGAAATGTCATGGTCGCGTCGGCGGCGACCGGAATGCGGTGGAACTCGGTGGACCACATGGTGCCCACCGCACCCACCTCGCACGGCCGGGCGCACACCAGTTCGGCGTCCGCGATCAGCTCGGTGGCCGGGTCGATCTGCGCCTGGTAGCTCTCGTGCAGGTAGGCGCCGCGCACGATCGTGGTGCAGAAGTGGTACCGGTGGTTGTGCACCGAGTCGGCGTAGCCGGGCCGCCAGTCCCGCTGCGGCTTGTACTCGTGCAGCCAGAACGTGAACGGCTCGTCCGGCCGGTCGCGCAGGCACCAGGCGAAGTGCGTGGTGGTCTCCCGGGACCGGGCGATCACGTCGTTGGCCGCCGCCGGGCTCAGGTCGTGCACGTGGTCGCGCAGCACGATGCGCAGGTCCGGCCGGTCCACCCAGGACTGGAAGCGCTCGTCGACCAGGTCCCAGCGCACCCGCAGCGGTTGGTCCACCCGATTGAGTAGTCCGGCCAGCCCGGCCAGCCCGGACACCGCGATCGCCATGACCATCAGCTCCCCAATCCCGCGGCCAGGGTGAACTCGTGCCGGAACGCGTGGAACTTGCTCTCCAGGTCCTCGAACCGCTCCGGGGTCAGCCGGCCGCCGGTGACCTTCTCGAACTGGGCGAGGAACTCGCCGCGGGTGGTCTCCGGCGTGATCACCATGTGCCGGGCGTCCCGGGAGTTGCGCAGCCGGCCGAACTCCGCGCGCTCCATGTTGTAGATGAACGAGCCCTCGGAGAACCGCAGCGTGCGCGGGTAGAGCGTGGTCGAGCCGGCGTCGCTGTAGAGGGTTATCCACACGCTCTCGTCGAACATCTCCAGCCGGTCGAGCGGCGGGTCGGCGATCGCGGTCACGTCGATCCGGCTGCACCGGCTGCGGGCCAGGTACAGCCCGAGCAGACCGATCTGGATGTCCTCGTGCAGCCGGTCCTGGATGGTCTCGAAGTCGGCGACCACGCCCTCGTTGCGGATCAGGTAGCGGGCCCGGCCGGTGATCGCCGTGCGCTCCCGCGGGTCGGCGACCACCGCGCGCAGCTCCCACTCGGCCCGGGCGAGCAGCAACCGGGCCGCCGCGTGCCGGCCGGAGAAGCCGCGGAAGAAGTACTGCCGGGTGTTGCGCAGGTCCTGCATCATCAGCTGGTTGAACGCGGCATCCGGCTCGTTGGTGGGTTCGAAGACGTGGGTGGGAAAGAACTCGCGGTTCAGCGACCGGTACTCGGCGGCCAGCTCCCGCAGGGCGCGCCGGTTCTCCTCGATCAGGGGGGTGACCATGGCGCGCTGGGAGGCACTCGTGGTGATCAGGGTTTGCCCGAACCCCACGATGGCGGTGATCATGGTGCCGGTCGCCAGCGCGGTGACCAGGTTCTTTCCGGTGCCGGTCGGCATGGACGCCGAAACGATCATCGACCCACCCGAGACCACGATCAGAATCAGCAGTAGCAGACCTGTTCTGGTCCAGAAGATCTCTTGAATCGGGTTGCTGCCGCGGCCCTGAGCGTCCGCGCGCAAGGTAGGTCACCTCCTTGACTGCGCCCGGCCAGACGAACGCGCACTGTGTCCGGTCAAGCGCGTGGAGTTACTGTACGCCCAAGGGCTGCCAGGTGAAATAGGATTTTAGGGTGACGGTACCCATTCACAGTATGTCACCAGAAGTCACCGGACAATTACGCTCCGGTGACAACATGACGCACAACCGTTGATTTACGATGCCGGCGTGCTTTCACCCCTGACCTGCAGTCATTGACCGCCCAGCGGGAGCGGGTCTGGCCGGGTTGCCCGACCGGCTCAGTCGGTGTTGAGCAGCAGCTTTCCGGTGGTGCGCCGGCTCTGCAGGTCCTCGTGCGCGGTCCGGGCGTCGGCCAGCGGGTAGGTGGCGCCGATCCGCACGGACAGCGCGCCGGACGTGATCGCGTCGTACACCTCGCCGGCCCGCCAGCGCAGCTCGTCCGGGGTGGCGGTGTAGTGCGCCGAGGTGGGTCGGGTGAGGAAGACCGAGCCGGCCGCGCTCAGCCGCTGCGGTTCGACCGGCGGCACCGGGCCGCTGGACTGGCCGAACAGCACCAGCATCCCGCGCCGCGCCACGCTGGCCAGGCTGCCGTCGAAGGTCGTGGCGCCGACGCCGTCGTAGACCACCTCGACGCCCGCGCCGTCGGTGAGCCGGCGGGTCTCCTCGGTGAAGTCGGTCTCGGTGTAGCGGATCACCTCGTCCGCCCCGGCGCCGCGGGCCAGCTCCTCCTTCTCCGGTGTGGACACCGTGCCGATCACCCGCGCCCCGCGCGCCTTGGCCAACTGCACCAGCAGCAGCCCGGTGCCGCCGGCCGCCGCGTGCACCAGCGCGGTGTCGCCCGGCTTGAGCGGGTACGTCGAGGTCACCAGGTAGTGCGCCGTCACCCCCTGCAGCAGGGCCGCCGCCGCGACCTCGTCGCCGATCCCGTCCGGCACCCGCACAGCCACGTCCGCCTTGACCACGACCTGTCGGGCGTAGCTGCCCGGCGCGCCCATCCAGGCCACCCGGTCGCCTACGGCGAACCCGGACACGTCCTCGCCCACCGCGAGCACCGTCCCGGCGCCCTCAAGGCCCGGCACGAACGGCAGCTCCCTGGGGTAGAGGCCGATGCGGTGGTAGACGTCGATGTAGTTGACCCCGGCCGCGGCCGCCTCGACCAGCAGCTCACCCGCGTGCGGGGACGACCGGTCGATCTCCGTGTACTCCAGCACCTCCGGACCCCCGGTCCGCCGCACCAGAATCGCTTGGGGCACTGTGCGCTCCTTCCCCGAGGCGGCCGCGGTCCCGCGCCGCGCACCACATCGTCACGGTGGCGATGATCACCAGCATGGCACCGAGCACGTGCAGCGACACCAGGATCTCTGGAACCCCGGTCCAGTACTGCACGAAACCCAGCACGCCCTGACCGAGCACGGCGGCGACCAGCAGCGCGAACCGCAGCCACAGCGGGCGCGGTGCGCCGAGGGCCAGCAGCACCCCCAGCCCGATCAGCAGGCCGAGGTAGACGAACAGGAACGCGGCATGCACGTGCGCCAGGGTCTGCACCGGCAGCGCCAGGCGCGGGGTGTCCGGGTCGCCGGCGTGCGGTCCGGCGCCGGTCACCATCGTGCCGGCGACCAGCAGGCAGGCCAGCACCACGGTCATGGCCAGCAGCACCCCGCGCACCCCGGCCGGCCCCACCGGGCGCGGCGGCGCGTCGCCCTCGTCGACCGCGTGCACCAGCAGCACGGCCAGCCAGACCATCACGGTGGAGGCGAGCAGGTGCACCGCGACGGTCCACCAGAGCAGGTCCAGCTGCACCGTGACGCCGCCGATCAGACCCTGCACCAGGACCCCGAGCGGCATCGCGGCGGCCAGCCACAGGTAGCGGCCCCGGCGCCGGGACAGCCAGGCGAGCGCGAAGCTGGCCAGCGCGACGATCCCGACCACCCCGGTGAACAGCCGGTTGCCGTACTCGATCCACTGGTGCAGCGTGGCGAACTCGGGGTGCTCGACCGGGAACATGCTGCCCGGCAGGCACTGCGGCCAGGTCGGACAGCCGAGGCCGGAGCCGGTGACCCGGACGATCGAGCCGGTGACGGCGATCAGCGCCTGGGTCACGACGACCGCGATGGCGCAGGCGCGTTGCAGTCCGAGACCGGGAGCGGGCAGCCGGCGAAGCCAGTCGAGCACGGTGCGATCGTAGTTTCGCCGCGATCAGGACAGCCGAGTGGTCCGGGTAGCGAGCGCGCCGGCGGCCAGGCCCCAGGCCAGCAGCACGGCGAACACCGGCAGGCCCGGCGCGGCGCCGTGCACCAACGCGGTGTGCAGCCCGCTGGCGAGCCCGGCGGACGGCAGCAGTGCCACGACGTCGCCGGTCAGGCCCGGCATCGAGTCGGCGGGGAACACGATCCCGCCGGCGAACAGCAGCACGAACCAGATGATGTTGGCCAGCGCCAGCACGATCTCGGCCTTGAACATTCCGCCGAGCAGCACGCCGAGCGCCCCGAAGGTGAGCGTGCCGAGGATCACCAGCAGCACGGCCCAGGCGATCCCGGCCGGCTCGGGCGACCAGCCGAGCATCGCGGCCACCACGCCGAGCACGACCAGCTGGATGAACACCACCACCAGACCGGCCAGCACCCGCCCGGTGACCAGCAGCCAGCGGGGGAGTGCGGTGGCGGCGAGCCGCTTGAGCACCCCGTAGCGGCGGTCGAAGCCGAGCGCGATCGCCTGCCCGGTAAACGCGGAGGACATCACGGCCAGCGCGAAGATCCGCGGGGCGACCGTGTCGATCCGCGGCTCCGGGATGGTGAACACGGTCATCACGGTCAGGCCGACCAGCAGCGCCAGCGGGATCAGCAGGGTGAGCAGGATCTGCTCGCTGTTGCGCAGGGTCAGCACGGCCTCGGTGCGGGCATGGATGAACAGCATCCGGGCCGGACGGCCGCGGCCCGGTGCCGGCCGGAACGTGCCGGGCGGGAACTGGGTGGTCGTCATTGGCGCAGCTCCCGTCCGGTCAGCTCGAGGAACACGTCCTCGAGGCTGCGCCGGCCGACCTTGAGCTCCTCGGCCAGCACGCCCTGCTGTGCGCACCAGGCGGTGACCGCGGAGAGCACCTGGGGGTCCGCCCGACCGGACACCAGGTACCAGCCCGGGGTCGGCTCGCGCACCTCGCAGCCCTCCGGGAGCGCGCCGGTCAGCAGCGTCGTGTCCAGCCCGGGCGCGGTGCGGAACCGCAGCTGTGCGGTGTCGGGCTGCTCAAGGGTGAGCTGGCGCGGCGTGCCCTCGGCCACCGCGTGCCCGTGGTCGATGATCACCACGTGGTCGGCGAGCGTCTCCGCCTCCTCCATCAGGTGGGTGGTGAGCAGCACGCTGACCCCGTCGGTGCGCAGCGCGGCGATCAGGTCCCAGACCAGCCGGCGGGCCTGCGGATCGAGCCCGGCGGTCGGCTCGTCGAGGAAGACCAGCTCGGGCCGGCCGACCAGCGCGCAGGCCAGGGACAGCCGCTGCTGCTGCCCGCCGGACAGGCGCTTGTACGGGATCCGCCGGACCGGGCCGAGCCCGAGCACGTCGATCAGCCAGGCCGGGTCGATCGGATCGGCCGCGCACGCCGCCACCAGGTTCATCATCTCGCCGGCCCGCACGCCCGGATAGGCGCCGCCGCCCTGGGGCATCACGCCGATCCGGGGCCGCAGCCGGTCGCCCTCGGTCGCCGGGTCGAGCCCGAGCACCCGGACCGTGCCGGCGTCGGCCCGCAGGAACCCCTCACACACCTCGATCGTGGTGGTCTTGCCGGCGCCGTTCGGCCCGAGCAGCGCGAACACCTGCCCGCGCTCCACCCGCAGGTCGAGGCCGGCCACCGCGGTCGTGGCGCCGTACCGCTTGACCAGACCGGAAACCGTCACGGCAGGCGCGGTGGCGGTACTGGTCACGGATGTAAAGCCTAGGGTGTGCAAATCGGCTGCGGCTGGATGGGATCCACCTGGTGGGGTCGGGTCAGGCCCGGCGCGGCAGGTACCGGTAGACCAGCGCGACGGCCACCGCCACGGCGATCAGCGCGGCGGCGTAGGTGTAGGGCAGTACGAAGGTCCGGCCGTCGAAGGTGCTGCCGGTCGGCGGCAACGCGACGGCGAGCAGCGCGCTGATCGCGGTGGCCGCGGTGCGGAACCGGGTGCCGCCGGCGGCCGCGGCCAGCGGCACGGCGGCCCAGACCAGGTACCACGGCTGCACGACCACCCCGAACAGCAGCACGGCGCCGAGCCCGGCACCCAGCCCGATCATCGGCCGCAGCCGCCAGCGGAAGCTGTCCCACAGCAGCTTGGCCGCGATCATCGGCCCCAACAGGGCGCCGACCACCCGACTGGCCGCGATCGCCGCGTCGATGTGATTGCCGAGCCCGAGCACGATGCCCAGCCCGCCGGCGGCGAAGCCGAGCGAGGTCATGGGTGCCATCCAGCTCCGGATCGTGCTGGCCGTGTTGAGCGTGCTCACCCAGCCGTAGCCGTTCCAGCCGAGCCCGCTGGACAGCGCCGCGACGGTGAGCACGACCAGGAACACCACCAGCAGCCCGGCCGCGGTGAGCAGCAGGTGCGACCACCGGCCGCCCATCCGTCTGGCGATCATCACGCCGAGGAACCCGAGGGCGAGGGCCGCCGGGATCTTCACCGCGGCGCCCAGCGTGATCACGCTCGCGCCGGCCGCGTACCAGAGCAGCTCGCCGCGCTGCCACGGCGGGAACGGCCCGTCCGGGCCGACCCGGGGCATCCTGCGCAGCGCCAGCTCGAACCCGACCAGCATGAGACCGATCGCCAACGCCTCGTTGTGCACGCCGATCACCAGGTGGAACAGCACCAGCGGGTTGGCCGCGCCCAGCCACAGCGCGCTCACCGGCTCGACGCCGAACCGGCGGGCCAGCCGGGGCAGCGCCCAGACGATCATGGCCAGTCCGATCAGGGCGAGCACCCGGTGCAGCGCCACGCCCCACACCACGTGGTTGCCGGTCAGCCAGTTGATCGCCTTGCCGACCGTGATGAACAGCGGGCCGTACGGCGACGGGGTGTCCCGCCAGACCGTCGGCACCCCCCGGGTGAGCTGGTCGTCGTTGCCGAGCGCCTCGGCCGGGCCGACCTCGTAGGGGTCGAGCCCGCGGGCGGCGATCTCGCTCTGCGCCAGGTAGCTGTAGACGTCCCGGCTGAACATCGGGACGGTGAACACCAGGGGAGTGGTCCACATGACCAGCGTGCGGGCCATCTGTGAGACCGACATCAGCCGCCGCCGGCCGGGCCGGGCCAGCCGGCCGAGCGCCAGCCAGGCCAGCACGACCATGAACATGCCGGTGAACGCGATGGCGAGGGCGACCGTGTTCATCCGGGTGAACAGACCGAGCACGGGCAGCTGGAAGACCGGGTTGAACACCGGCGCCGCGCCGGTGCCCAGCGACCCGAGGGCCAGCAGCAGCGCGCCGACCGTGCCGAACCGCCGGATGATGTCGAGCTGGCGGCGCTCGGTGGGGTCTAACGGTTCGCTCGAGCCCGGCATGTCCGCGGCGGGCGTCCCGGAGGCCGGTCCGGGCTCCTCGGGTGCGCTGCGGTATGCGGTGTCACCTCGTGTTTCTCCCGCGACCACCAGCGAAGGGTAGCGAGCCCGGCGGCCCGTGAGGCCAGTCACCTTCTATGCATGCGACTTTGCCTCCGTCACCGAAATACGACACACTTGTGTTGTGAAAAACGAGCAGCTTGCCGAGGGACGCACCCGCGTGGGTGTGGCCCGTCTGCTGCTCGAGGACGGTCCGATCACCGCGGCGGCGATCGCCGAGCGCCTGGGGTTGAGCATGACGGCCGTGCGCCGCCATCTGGACGCCCTGGTGGCCGTCGGCGAGGCGTACACCCGCGAGGCACCGGTCCGCGGCCACCGCGGCCGCGGTCGTCCGGCCAAGGTCTTCCTGCTCACCGAGACCGGCCGGGCCCAGTTCGGGCACGCCTACGACGACCTGGCGATCAGCGCGATCCGGTTCCTGGCCGAGACCGGTGGCGAGGATGCCGTGCGGGCGTTCGCCGAGCGGCGGGTGGCCAGCCTGGTCGGACCGCACCGCGCCGCGGTGCTGGCCCACGCGGACCCGGCCGAACGGGCGAAGGCCCTTGCGGCCGCGCTCAGCCGCGAGGGATACGCTGCGTCAACACGGCAGGTCGGCGCGGGGGAGCAACTCTGCCAGCACCACTGCCCGGTCGCCCACGTCGCGGCCGAGTTCCCGCAGCTGTGCGAGGTCGAGACGGCGGCGTTCGCCGACCTGCTCGGCATCCACGTGCAGCGGCTGGCCACCATCGCGCGCGGCGACGCCGCGTGCACCACACACGTTCCGCTCGGCGGTCCCGTACCCGCGCAGCGGACAACCACCACAACCGAAGGGACGCCTTCATGACCACCGCACCGGAGCGCACCGGCGGTGCGCCCCTGAGCCAGGAGGAGACGCTCGCGACGCTCGGCCGCTACGCGTTCGGCTGGGCCGACTCCGACGTCGCCGGTTCGAGCGCTCAGCGCGGCCTGTCCGAAGCCGTCGTCCGCGACATCTCGGCCAAGAAGGACGAGCCGGAGTGGATGCTGGAGTCCCGGCTCAAGGCACTGCGGCTGTTCGACCGCAAGCCGATGCCCAACTGGGGCGCCGACCTGTCCGGCATCCACTTCGACAAGATCAAGTACTTCGTGCGCTCGACCGAGAAGCAGGCGGCCAGTTGGGAGGACCTGCCCGAGGACATCAAGAACACCTACGACCGGCTGGGCATCCCTGAGGCGGAGAAGCAGCGCCTGGTGGCCGGGGTCGCCGCGCAGTACGAGTCCGAGGTGGTCTATCACAAGATCCGCGAGGACCTCGAGGCCCTTGGCGTGATCTTCCTGGACACCGATACCGGCCTGCGTGAGCACCCGGAGCTGTTCGAGGAGTACTTCGGCTCGGTGATCCCGCACGGGGACAACAAGTTCTCCGCGCTCAACGGCGCCGTGTGGTCCGGCGGGTCGTTCATCTACGTGCCGCCGGGCGTGCACGTGGACATCCCGCTGCAGGCCTACTTCCGGATCAACACGGAGAACATGGGGCAGTTCGAGCGGACCCTGATCATCGTCGACGAGGGCGCCTACGTGCACTACGTCGAGGGCTGCACCGCGCCGATCTACTCGTCCGACTCGCTGCACTCGGCGGTCGTGGAGATCATCGTCAAGAAGGGCGGCCGCTGCCGGTACACCACCATCCAGAACTGGTCGAACAACGTCTACAACCTGGTCACCAAGCGGGCCAAGGCCGAGGCGGGCGCGACCATGGAGTGGATCGACGGCAACATCGGCTCCAAGGTGACGATGAAGTACCCCTCGGTGTTCCTGATGGGCGAGCACGCCAAGGGCGAGGTGCTCTCGATCGCCTTCGCCGGCGAGGGCCAGCACCAGGACGCCGGCGCGAAGATGGTCCACATGGCACCGCACACGTCCTCGACGATCGTGTCCAAGTCGGTCGCGCGGGGCGGCGGCCGCACCTCCTACCGCGGTCTGGTGCAGGTGAACAAGCGGGCCCACAACTCCCGCTCCACGGTGAAGTGCGACGCGCTGCTGGTGGACACGATCAGCCGGTCGGACACCTATCCCTACGTGGACATCCGCGAGGACGACGTCTCGATGGGTCACGAGGCCACCGTGTCCAAGATCAGCGACGACCAGCTGTTCTACCTGATGTCGCGCGGCCTCACCGAGGACGAGGCGATGGCGATGGTGGTGCGTGGGTTCGTCGAGCCGATCGCCCGCGAACTGCCGATGGAGTACGCGCTCGAGCTGAACCGGCTGATCGAGCTGCAGATGGAAGGGGCCGTCGGCTAGATGTCGACCACGACTCAACCGCACTCGCACGGTGCGGTGGTACCGCAGTCCTCCCGCGCGGAGTGGTTCACCTCCTTCGACGTGGACGCCTTCGAGGTGCCCGGCGGCCGGGAGGAGATCTGGCGCTTCACGCCGATGAAGCGGCTGCACGGGCTGCACAGCGGCGCGGCGGCCACCGGCACGGCGACGGTGGAGGTCGGCGCCGGACCCGAGGTTCGGGTGGACACCGTGGCCCGCGGCGACGAGCGGCTCGGGGTGGCCGGCACACCGGCGGACCGGATCGCCGCGCAGGCCTGGTGCTCGTTCACCGAGGCCACCGTGCTGACCATTCCGCGCGATGTGGTCCCGGCCGCGCCCGTCATGGTCACCGTGACCGGGCCGGGGGAGGGCACGATCGCCTACGGGCACCTGCAGGTGCGGGCCGAGCGGTTCGCCGAGGCGGTCGTGGTGCTCGACCACCGGGGCGGCGGAACCTACGCCGACAACCTCGAGTTCGTGGTGGCGGACGGGGCGAAGCTGACCGTCGTGGCCGTGCACGACTGGGCCGACGACGCGGTGCACGTCTCCGCGCACCATGCCAGCATCGGCCGGGACGCCACCCTCAAGCACACCGTGATCACCCTTGGCGGCGACCTGGTGCGGGTCAACCCGACCGCCACGTTCACCGACCGGGGCGGCGACGTCGAACTGCTCGGGCTGTACTTCGCCGACGCCGGCCAGCACCTCGAGCACCGCACGTTCGTCGACCACGCACAGCCCAACTGCCGCAGCCGGGTGACCTACAAGGGCGCGCTGCAGGGCGAGGGCGCGCACACGGTGTGGATCGGCGACGTGCTGATCCGGGCCGCGGCCGAGGGTACCGACACCTTCGAGCTGAACCGGAACCTGGTGCTCACCGACGGCGCGCGGGCCGACTCGGTGCCGAACCTGGAGATCGAGACCGGGGAGATCGAGGGCGCCGGGCACGCCAGCGCCACCGGCCGGTTCGACGACGAGCAGCTGTTCTACCTGCAGGCCAGGGGAATCCCGGTCGACCAGGCCCGGCGGCTGGTGGTCCGCGGGTTCTTCCACGAGGTCCTGCAGAAGATCGACGTGCCGGAGCTGCGCGAACGGCTGGAGGCGGCGATCGAGACCGAGCTCGAGGCGGTCGGGATATGACCGTCCCGGTGTGCGCACTGTCCGAACTGGACGATGGCAAGCCGTTCGGCACCGAGATCGCAGACGTGCCGGTCGTCCTTGTGCGGCAAGGCGATCAGGTGCACGCGCTGCGCGACGAGTGCTCGCACGCGGAGTTGGCGCTGTCCGAGGGCGAGCTGACCGCCAAGGGCCTGGAGTGCTGGCTGCACGGCTCCTGCTTCGACCTGCGCACCGGAGCGCCGTCCGCCCCGCCGGCCACCGAGCCGGTCGACGTGTTTTCCGTGACGATCACCGACGGTCAGGTCTACGTGGACCCGACCCCGGTCAACCACCACAGCTGAAGGATGTAGATGTCCACCCTCGAGATCAAGGACCTGCACGTCTCGGTCGTCGCCGACGAGACCGACAAGGAGATCCTGTCCGGCGTCGACCTGACGATCCGGGCCGGCGAGACGCACGCGATCATGGGACCGAACGGGTCGGGCAAGTCCACCCTGTCCTACGCGATCGCCGGCCACCCCAAGTACCAGGTGACCTCCGGATCGGTGTCGCTGGACGGCGAGAACGTGCTGGACATGTCCGTGGACGAGCGGGCGCGGGCCGGTCTGTTCCTGGCCATGCAGTACCCGGTCGAGGTTCCCGGCGTGTCCATGTCCAATTTCCTGCGCACGGCCGTCACCGCGATCCGGGGCGAGGCACCCAAGCTGCGGCTGTGGGTCAAGGAGGTCAAGGAGGCGATGGCCGGGCTGGACATCGACCCGGCCTTCGCCGAGCGCAGCGTGAACGAGGGCTTCTCCGGTGGTGAGAAGAAGCGCCACGAGATCCTGCAACTGGCGCTGCTCCAGCCGAAGATCGCGATCCTGGACGAGACCGACTCCGGACTGGACGTGGACGCGCTGCGGGTGGTTTCCGCGGGTATCAACCACTTCAAGTCCTCGGGGGAGGTCGGCGTCATGCTGATCACGCACTACACGCGGATCCTGCGGCACATCACCCCGGACTACGTGCACGTCTTCGCCGGCGGCCGGATCGTCGAGTCCGGTGGTTCGGAACTGGCCGAGCAGCTCGAGAACGACGGCTACGTGCGGTTCACCGGCAAGCAGGAAGCCGCCCGGATCGGCTGAGAGGGGGAGCGGTGACTCTGGACGTCGAGGCGATCCGCAAGGACTTCCCGATCCTGGACCGTGTCGTGCACGGCGACAAACCGTTGGTGTACCTGGACAACGCGGCCACGTCGCAGAAGCCGCGGCAGGTGATCGAGGCGATCGTGTCGTACTACGAACGGCACAACGCCAACGTGCACCGCGGCATCCACACGCTGGCCGAGGAGGCCACGGCGCTGTACGAGTCCGCTCGGGACCGGGTGGCGGCGTTCATCTCGGCGCCCAGCCGGGACGAGGTGATCTTCACCAAGAACTCGTCCGAGGCGATGAACCTGGTGGCCCGGGTGCTCGGCGACGCCGAGCCGCCGTACCGGGTCGGGCCCGGTGACGAGATCGTCATCACCGAGATGGAGCACCACTCCAACATCGTTCCGTGGCACCAGCTCGCCGAGCGCACCGGCGCGACCCTGCGCTGGTTCCGGATCACCGACGACGGTCGACTCGATCTGTCGACATTGGACGAAGTGGTCAACGAGCGGACGAAGATCGTGTCGATGGTGCACGTGTCCAACCTGCTCGGCACGGTCAACCCGGTGGAGACGGTGATCCGGCGGGCCCGCGAGGTGGGCGCGCTGGTGCTGCTGGACGCTTCGCAGTCCGCGCCGCACCTGCCGCTGAACGTGCGGACGCTCGACGCCGACTTCGTCGCGTTCACCGGCCACAAGATGCTCGGTCCGACCGGCATCGGCGTGCTGTGGGGACGGCTGGAACTGCTCCGCGCCCTGCCGCCGTTCCTCGGCGGCGGCGAGATGATCGAGTTGGTCACGATGGAGCGCTCGACGTTCGCCCAGCCGCCGCACAAGTACGAGGCGGGCACCCCGCCGATCGCCGAGGCGGTGGGCCTCGGCGCCGCCGTGGACTACCTGACCGCCGTCGGGATGGACGCGATCGCCGCGCACGAGGCCGAGTTGACCCGGTACGTGCTGGAGCGGCTGCGCACCGTGCCGGGCTTGCGGATCATCGGACCGGACACGGCCGAGGGCCGGGTGGCCGAGGTGTCCTTCGCGCTGGACGGCATCCACCCGCACGACGTCGGGCAGGTGCTCGACGAGCAGGGCATCGCGGTCCGGGTCGGGCACCACTGCGCCCGCCCCGCCGTCATCCGGTTCGGAATTCCGGCGACCACCCGGGCGTCGTTCTACCTGTACAACACGCCGGCCGAGGTGGACGCGCTGGTCGGCGGGCTGGCCCGGGTGCGGAAGGTGTTCGGCGGATGAACCTCGACTCGATGTACCAGGAGATCATCCTGGACCACTACAAGAACCCGCACCGGCGCGGCCTGCGGGAGCCGTTCGACGCCGAGTCCTTCCAGGTCAACCCGACCTGCGGGGACGAGGTGACGTTGCGGGTGAAGCTGTCCGGCGGCACCGTCGAAGACGTGTCCTACGAGGGCCAGGGCTGCTCGATCAGCCAGGCGTCCACGTCGGTGCTCACCGACCTGGTCGTCGGCCACGGCCTGGACGACGCGATGTCCACAATGGACGCCTTCGTCGAGCTGATCCAGGGCCGCGGTCAGGTGAGTCCGGACGAGGAGAAGCTGGAGGACGCCGTCGCGTTCGCCGGAGTCGCCAGGTATCCGGCCCGGGTGAAGTGTGCTTTGCTGGGCTGGATGGCGTTCAAGGACGCGGTGTCCAGGGCCGATGGAGGCGAGATCCGATGAGTACCGAGCAGGCCGATCTGGCCGCGATCGAGGACGTCGAGGAAGCCATGCGGGACGTGGTCGACCCCGAACTGGGGATCAACGTCGTCGATCTCGGTCTGGTGTACGACATCCGGGTGGAGGAGGACAACACCGCCACCATCGACATGACGCTGACCTCGGCGGCGTGCCCGCTGACCGACGTGATCGAGGACCAGACCCGCGCCGCGCTGACCGGTGGACCCGGCGGCGGCCTGGTGAGCGACTTCCGGATCAACTGGGTCTGGATGCCGCCGTGGGGCCCGGAGAAGATCACCGAGGACGGCCGCGAGCAGCTGCGCGCGCTCGGCTTCACCGTCTGAGCGGTGGCCCGCCCGACCGCCGCCGAACTGGCCGCGGCCCGTGACCGGACCATTCCCGACGTGATCGCACCGGGACTTTCGGTGCTGTTCTGCGGAATCAACCCGGGCCTGTACTCGGCCGCCACCGGCTTCCACTTCGCCCGTCCCGGCAACCGGTTCTGGCCCGTCCTGTACCACTCCGGCCTGACCCCACGCCTGCTGCGCCCGGATGAGCAGCACCTGCTGCCGTCGTTCGGTCTCGGCGTGACCAACGTGGCCGCCCGGGCCACCGCGCGAGCCGACGAGCTCACCCCCGACGAGCTGCGGGCCGGCGCGGACCGGCTCACCCGGCTGGTCCGGCGCTACCGCCCGCACACCGTGGCCGTGCTCGGCATCACCGCCTACCGCACCGGTTTCGACCGGCCCCGGGCGGCGATGGGGGAGCAGCCCGGCCCGCTGGCCGGCAGCCGGCTGTGGGTGCTGCCCAACCCGAGCGGCCTCAACGCCCACTTCCAGCTCGACCGGCTCACCGCCGAGTTCGCCCAGCTGCGCGCCGCGGTGACTCCGACCGTTCGATGACCCGCTACAGCCAGCTGTTGCAGGAGCTGAGTGAGCGGGTCTGGAACCCCTGGTCCAGCCAGTCGGCGGCGCCGTCCGGAGAGTCTATAGTGGACAGTCGCTCGCGGATCTCGTTGGTGATGTTGCCATCCACCGCGCCGCGCCCGGCCATACCGGCGGCCAGCACGCCGGCGAGGCAGGTCGCCTGCTGGCTCAGCCGGGTGTCCAGCTCGTCCACCGGCGCGTCCGGCTGGTTGCGTGCGGTGGCGTACACGATGGTGAGCCCGGTCACGTGCTGCATCGCCCCGGCGTAGGCGCGCAGGAACACCCCGAAGTAGCGGCCGGGGTAGCGTCCGTTGCTTTCCACGTCCCGCAGGTGCGCAGGCGTCATGTAGACCGTGGCCTGGCAGCTGGTGGCCGGGTCGGCGGGGCCGAGCGGACCGCACGGGGTGGTCAGCGGGGCGCTGACGATCACCAGCTCGATGCCGGGCGCGGGGATGCCGGCCGCGTCGAGCAGCGCAGCCCAGGCCGCGTCGGCGCATGCCTTGGCCTCCTGGAAGAACACCGCCTGGCGGTCGTCGGCCGGGTCGAACCGGCTCAGCGTGCAGGTCACGTCCGCCGTCGTGACCTTGGCGGAGGACAGCGGATGGGCGGCGAGCACCGCCATCAGACCACCGGGTGACGCGGGAGCCGGCGACGGATCATCCGTGGGGGTGATCGCGGGCACATCCGTGGTCGGCGCGGTGGTCGTGGTCGGGGCCGGCTGGCTGCTGCTGTTACCGCCGGTGGCCGGCAGCAGCGCCGCACCCGGTCGGGCCGCTCCGGCGACCACGTCCACCGGCCCTTTGATGGCGAAAAATGCGATCACCGCGAGCAGGCCGCCGATCAGCAGCAGGATGGCCGAACCTGAAACGAGGAAACCGGGGCGCGGCGTTTCCGGGATGACCCGGGTCGCGGTCGAGCCGTACGGTTCGTACAGCCACGGCGGCGGCGGGGATTCCCGTTCCCCCACGTCAGACTCGGCCACCGGCTCGGACTCGACCGGCTGCTCGGTCTCCACCGACGACTGAGTGCCTTCGGCGCTCGCCGGCACGTCGTCGGGTTCCGGAGCGCCCGGGCCTGAAGTGGTCATCAGTGATCGAGGTTAACAGCGGTGGTCATCAATTTCTTGCATCAATCGGATGATTCGCAACCCCATTTACCAGAATTGGCCTGACACCCACCGTGACCGTTTTTGTGATCAGTTCCGCGACCTGCGATGAGACCGAACTCACCGCCGCACCGCCCGGCCGGAGCGGCCCCGGGATGGCCCAGGCAGAATGGAGGTGGACAGGCGGCGGCGGGCAGGAGGCACACGGGTGGATGCTGGCGATCTGCGCGGTGTGATCGCGCTGGACGGCCCGTCGGGCACCGGCAAGTCGACCGTCGCCCGCCGCCTGGCCAGGCGGCTCGGCGCGCGGTACCTGGACACCGGCGCGATGTACCGGGCGGTGACGCTCGCCACCCTCCGGGCCGGCCTCGATCCGGACGACGAGGCCCGGATCGTGCCCATCGCCGAGGGCCTCGACCTGCGGATGGGGACCGACCCGGACCGGTCGACCGTGCACATCGGCGACGAGGACGTCGCCGCCGAGATCCGCGGCCGGCCGGTGACCCTCGCGGTGTCCGCGGTCTCGGCCATCCCTGGGGTTCGTGAGCTGCTCAAGGCCGAGCAGCGCGCGATCATCCAGCGGGAGGTGGGCGGCGGGCACGGGATCGTGGTGGAGGGCCGGGACATCGGCACCGCGGTGGCGCCGGACGCGCCGCTCAAGGTGTTCCTCACCGCGTCGTCGGACGCAAGGGCGCTGCGCCGGGCGCGACAGGACGCCGCCGAGGGGCGTCCGTCCACTGTGGATGCTACCCGGTTGGACGTGGACCGGCGGGACCGGCTGGACTCCTCCCGGTCGGCATCGCCACTGCGGGCGGCCGACGACGCGGTTCGGTTGGACACCACGGATCTCGACCTGGCCGGGGTGGTCGACCTGCTGTTGACCATTGTGGACGAACGCGGTCTGCGCGGGGTGGCGGCCGAGCGCGCCGGACGGTGATCCGTGCCGAACCACCCCACCCTGCCGGACGGTGCCAAGCCGTGGCTGCATGACTTCGGCCGCTGGGTGGCCACGTGGCTGCACCGCCCGACCTACCGGATCCGGATCCACGGCCGGGAACGCGTCCCCGCCACCGGTCCGGTGGTGCTGGTGGCCAACCACAGCTCGATGATCGAGCCGCAGCTGATCTTCGGCCTGGTCCGGCGGCGGGCGGTGTTTCTGGTCAAGGAGGAACTGGCTCGCGGCCCGGCCGGCCCGCCGCTGCGCTGGATCGGCCAGCTCACCATTCGCCGTGGCGAGGCCGATCGCGGGCCGCTGATGGCCGCGGTCCGGTTCCTGCGCGCCGGCGGCCTGGTTGGAGTGTTTCCGGAGGGCACCCGCGGCGCCGGCGACGTGCTGCGCGCCGAGCAGGGCGCCGCCTGGCTGGTACGCTCCTCCGGCGCGCAGGTGCTGCCGGTGGCCACCCGGGGTACCAACCGTCCGCCGGGCGCCCGCCGCCGCTTCCGCCCGCGGGTGGACGTGTTGGTGGGCAAGCCTTTCCCCGTCTCCGTCCATCGTGGACGGAACGGTCTGGTCGCCGCCACCGAAGAGATCCGACTCCAACTGGCCGAGCTGGTTCGTGAGCTGGACCAGATGCGAGAGCAGAGCGTGACACGATGACCGAGACAGACGGCAGCTGGGCCGACGAGTCCGAGTGGACCGTGGTGGACGAGGAGTTCGGCCACGGCGACGATCCCGGTGCCCAGCCCCCGCAGCCGGTACTCGCCGTGGTCGGTCGCCCGAACGTCGGCAAGTCCACCCTGGTCAACCGCATCCTCGGCCGGCGCGAGGCGGTGGTGCAGGACAAGCCCGGTGTCACCCGGGACCGGGTCGCCTACGACGCGCTGTGGAACGGCCGCCGGTTCACCGTGGTCGACACCGGCGGCTGGGACCCCGCCGCGCACGGTCTCGGCGCCGCCGTCACCGAACAGGCCGAGCTGGCCATGGCCACCGCCGACGCCGTGCTCCTGGTGGTGGACGCCACCGTCGGCGCCACCGCTACCGACGAGGCCGCCGCCAAGGTCCTGCGCCGTTCCAAGACCCCCGTACTCCTCGCGGCCAACAAGGTCGACGACGACCGGTTGCTCTCCGACACGGCGGCCCTGTGGTCCCTTGGGCTCGGCCACCCCCACCCGGTCAGTGCCCTGCACGGCCGCAACTCCGGCGATCTCCTCGACGCCATCCTGGTCGCGCTGCCGGAATCCCCCCGGGACACCTTCGGGTCGACCGGTGGCCCGCGTCGCGTCGCCCTCGTCGGCAAGCCCAACGTCGGCAAATCCAGCCTGCTCAACCGCCTGACCGGCGAGAACCGCGCCGTCGTCGACCCCGTCGCCGGCACCACGGTCGACCCGGTCGACTCCCTGGTCGAGCTCGACGACGACCTCTGGCGCTTCATCGACACGGCCGGCATGCGCAAACGCGTCAACACCGCCAGCGGCACCGAGTACTACGCCTCCCTGCGTACCCGCGCCGCCATCGAAGCCGCCGAAGTCGCCATCGTGCTGCTCGACGCCAGCGAACCCATCACCGAACAGGACCTCCGGGTTCTCACCATGGTCGTCGACGCCGGCCGCGCCCTCGTCCTCGCGTTCAACAAATGGGACCTCGTCGACGAAGACCGCCGCCACCAACTCTCCCGGGAACTCGACCGCGACCTAGTCCGCATCCCCTGGGCGGAGAAGGTCAACGTCTCCGCCCTGACCGGCCGCTCCGTGCGCAAACTGGCGCCCGCCCTGCGCACCGCCCTCGACTCCTGGGACAAGCGCATCCCCACCGGCCCCCTCAACAGCTGGCTGAACGACATCGTCGCCGCCACCCCACCCCCGGTCCGCAGCGGCCGCCAACCCAAGATCCTCTTCGCCACCCAAGCCCAAACCCGCCCCCCCACCCTGGTCCTCTTCACCACCGGCTTCCTCGAGGCCGGCTACCGCCGTTTCCTTGAACGCAAGCTCCGCGACCACTTCGGCTTCCCCGGCACCCCCATCCGCATCTCAGTCCGCGTCCGCGAAAAACGCCCCCGCAAGCACTAACCCCCACCCCCATCCCCTACACTCTCCCTGCACCCCCTCCCCGGGGGGTGCAGCCGGGCTGTGGCGCAGTTTGGTAGCGCACTTGACTGGGGGTCAAGGGGTCGCAGGTTCAAATCCTGTCAGCCCGACGGCTAGCTTGAGGGCGAAAGTCCAGGTCAGGGCCTTGTTTCACTTCCAGTGAGACGAGGCCCTGACTGCTGTCTGACCCATCTCGTCTCACATCCTCACGAACGCTTGTACTGCTTGCCTATCCGAACAACACGTCGAGCCGATCAGCCGCTTCCCTGAGATGTTCGACGTTCGGATGCACGTACACCCGCTTCGTGAAACTCAGATCCGCGTGACCCGCCCAGGCACTCACGATCACGTCCGGCACACCCGAGGTTGCCAGGTAGGTCAGGCACCCATGCCGGGCGTCGTACGGCCGCACCTTCCGAACCTCCGCATGCTCCATCAGTTTGTAGATCGCCCGCCGGAGCTGATCTGTCTTGAACGGCAGGCCCACCTCATCCACCAGGACGTAACCAGCGTCGCCATAAGCGGCGCCAGCCGCCAGTTTCTCCTTCGCCTGGCGTGCCCTGGCGGACTTCAGCGCCGCCAACACCAGTTTGGGTAACGGCAGCATCCGCTTGCCCATCTCCGACTTGGGACCCTTCTCCTCCACCTCACCCTCGACCAGCGTCCTGGTAAGGACGATGGTGAGCGTCCCGGCCTCCAGGTCGACCGCCTCCCAGCGCAGCCCGCACACCTCGGCTGGCCGCATCCCGATCAGCGACAGCAGCACCGGCGCATAGAGCCGATCCTCCCGGTTAGCCGCCAGGAACGCCTTGACCTCGCTGTCGGCCCACGGTGTCCGCACGGCTCGTTGAGCGGCCGCCTTGTTCCGTGCCTCGCGTGGAATCTGGGTGTACTGCGCCACGTTGCGCACCACCAACTTCCGCCGCACCGCGACATTCAGCGCTGACCGCAGCCGTCCGAGGGTCAACTGCACCGATCGCACTCCGAGCCCGGTTCCCGGCTTGCCACCGCGGACCCGTCCGGCCGTGAGCATCCAGCTCACCAACTCGTCGATGTCCTCTTCGGACAACTCCTGGAGCTTGCGATCACCCAACTGCTGCAGCACCGGCCGCAGCGCATCGGCGTAGTTGTGTGCGGTGGCCTTCTCCACGTCGATCGCCGCCGACTTCAGCCACGTCTCCAGCCAATCCCGCACGGTCATCTTGGCCGGCGCGACGAACGTGCCTTCCTCGGTCCGGTGCCGGATCTTGGCGTACGCGGCGCGTGCCTCCTTCTTGGTGTCGTAGGTCTTGGTCAGCTGCCGCCGACGTCCGGTCTTCGGATCACGCCCGATGTCGACCACGAACCGGTACCGGACCTTGCCGCCGGCTAACTCGATCTTCTTGATCTGATCACTCAATCTGTCCTCCTCTCTCCGTCTGACAACGGTGAGTCCTGGCCGCGGAGCTGCTCCTCGATCTGCTGCGACAGCTCCCGCGTGATGTGCCCCCGACGCGCCTGCCGCTCCGCGGTCTCCACCGCCCCCAGCTCAACCACCCGAGCATCCCGCTCATCGGTCAGCGTCCGCCCCCACATCGCCCGCGCAACCCGAACCACGTCCTCCACCGACACCTTCAACCGGCGCGCCAGCCCTTGATCAGCCTCGATGGCATCCGACCCGCGCTTGAACGCGTCGACCGTGGCAAACATCTGCTCCACATCGCGGGCCTCTTTCTCAACGGCCTCCCGTGGCGCGATCTCCGGCCGGGGATGGTTCCCCTGCATGATCCCGATGACCCACTCGCGGGGGAGTGGCGCAAGATGCTCCGCCAGCACCACGTCACCGTCCCCCTCGAAGAACTCCGTGATCGACACCCGGAACGCCAACGCCAGCAGCAGCACATCCGCCAGGCTGACCGTCGACCGCTCCCCAGCCTCGATCGCCGCCACCTTGCTCCGGCTCCACCGCAACCCATACTGCTTGACCAGGTGCGCAGCCTCGTACTGCGTCAACCGACTCTGCTCACGCAACCGTCGCAGGTTCTCCCCAACAACGGCCCCCACCGCCTGCGGTGCCTCCACGCCAGACACCCTGGCACATGACTTGTCCGGTTGACAAGGACTGATTGGCCCAGAACTATGAGCTTGGAAGGCTTGAAATTCGGACAGATGAGCACATGGGGGAGAGATGGAGCAGGAGCCGAACAACCCAGGTCAGCCCGACCGGCCCGACACACCCACCCTGACCGAGATCAAAAGCTGGCCCGCCACCGTCAGCGTACGCATGGCCGCGGCCGCCTTCGGGATCTCCACCAGCCACGCCTACGAACTCATCACCCGAAACGAGTTCCCAGCGAAGGTCATCCGGCTTGGTGCCCGAAGGCGAGTCGTAGTCACCGAATCCATCGCGCACGCGCTGTCCAGGGTCGAGGCCGAGTCGACACGTAGACATAGGCCCGGTGGCACCGAAGCTCACGGCTCCGTTTCATCAGAGCGGTCAACACCAGGCGATATTAATCGTTAGAATGATTCTTTCTATCTCGCCGATCGGCCTGTCGAATTTCGCCGCAAGTGGACGCCTGCGTTGACGTAAATACGTCGTGGTATTGATCGACCACAAGGGGTGAATGGCGGCGGTCGATTGAATGTCTGTTGTGGACAATTCAATGACAAGTTGATTGAGGGTGAGGTGCGACTCGCGAGTAGACGGTAGCGCAAGCTATCGTCCGCGAAGTATGACGACCCCCACGCCGACGGAAGGCTTGGAGCCGCTTCGTCTGGCGGATGTGACCCCGTTTCTGTCGATCACAGTGCTGGAGTGCACCAGTGACGACGCCGTAGTCGCCTTTCGTTCACTCGTTCGATTCCTGCGAAGGTCGGCGAGCACACGTGGCCGAGCTGTCGCAGTCCGAGTCCGTGCCGAGATCACGCTGGGCGGAGATGATGCCATCGATGAAGTCGGCGTACTTGCCGACGTCGGCTTCGAGGGCCTGTATGGCATTTCAAGAGAACAGCTACGCCCTCCCAGTTGGGCAGGTCCGGATTCGGCCTTTACTGACGTGACCAATCAGCTCACGATAGCGCTGCGTCGCAACCGACTTGTGGCTGTGTGGAGTGACATCACTAGCGAGGCTGAGCTTCGGAAGTGGTTGCGTCAGGGCGCCGCACCGTACCGGTTCATCCCGGCAGACATATTGGCCGGAACGTTCCGTGGTGACGGAAAGATGCTATGGATGCACGGTGTGCACCGACGGCGATCGACGAAGGCTGACACCAAGGCGCTGGGCGGTATCCGGCTTCAGGATGCGTTGGACACCATCGAAGACGGCTCTTATGCGATGACCGCGGCGAAGATCGACTTCCGTCCAGAGGACGATGCAGCTGTACTCCGTGATCTCCTCACCGTCTCTCCGAACAAGTCGCGCATCGCGTGGAAGCGGACGTCGCACTTCCCGATGTTCCTGGCGGCAGCCGTGGAAGCGCTCGACCTGCTGGAGAAGGCCCTGGTCGGCGAAGATGTACCAGAGGCGCTGTTCTCGGAGCTTGCGATTCGGGAGACGGACTTGAGTCGGGTTCGCGGCGCGTTCGACATCTCGGTCGCCGACCCAGATCAGGTGCGTGGCGAGCCCGATGCCGACGAGCAGCGGGTGGAGCGCGCCGAGCTGCTGCGCGATGCACTACTCGAGGTACGGGGCGAGCCGGGCTCAGCCAAAGCCATTGTGGACGTTGGTCGGGACGGGATACCCGCTGGCACATTGACGATCAAGCCGGTCGAAGACGCTGGAGCCTTCGCGCTCGACGTCCGATACGCTGGCCCGCCGGCCGTCGAGTCCATCGCGCGGGAGATCAAGGAAGCGATCGCGGAAGGCGACCTGCTCACCGTGTTCTACGAGTCCGGCCACGCGTTCCGTGGGCGCGAGATCTCGCGGGAGAATCTTACGAGCACGCCGTTCCCCAACTTGCTGTTCGAGGACTTCACCGGCTTCATGGTGGCCAAGGAGAAGCCGAAGGTCAGCGGCGATCAGGCAATCCATGACGCAATCGCCCGCAAGGGAGACGACTCGCTGTTCGCCTGGGTGGTCCGGCGATATGGAGGCGATTGGCTGCTGTGCGATGACGGCGCCGGCGAGATCGCTGATTTCCTACACCTCGACAACGAGGGCACCCTGACCGCAATCCATGTCAAGGCGGCCGATAACCAATCTCTGGACCGCCGTGTCGCTGTCACACGGTTCGAACAGGTAGTCAGCCAGGCCGAAAAGAACATCCGGCTGCTAGGCAATGACGCTCTGATCGAGCGGCTCAGCAAACCGCGTATCGCCGCACCTGCCGCGTGGAATTCCGGCCACCGAGCCAAGAGCGCTGACTTCGTCCAGCAGTTGCACACACGCGTGGCGACCGACAAGACCAGGGTCGCCATCGTTCAGCCACACTTGCTGCAGGCTGTACACGATCAGGCGCGAGCCGCGTCGCAGGCCGGTCACCCGAGCCCCGATTCGTACAGCCTCGCTCTCCTGGACAACCTTCTACACAGCACTAGAAGGACGGTGACAGGACTATGGGACGATCTGACCGTCATTGGATGCGCGTGACCAATTGTCGTTGAATAATGCCAGTTCCACACCGTCAGGTTCGCCGCCGAAGGCGGGATCGAGCGCCTCTTCTGCGGCCCAGCGCAGGTAGGTAAGCCAGTGCTGACTGGGCCAGCCCCAGCTTCTCGAGCATGCGGGACCTGCCTGCTCCGGGAGGCGCTTGGCGACGACGCGATCCAAGATCAGTGGTTGCACGCCGCCGATGCCGCGACGGTAGCCGACGAAGTACAGCATCTTGGTGAAGAACGCAGGGCCAAGCTGTTGCAGGTGCGTCGGGGAAGCCGGGGTGAATCTGTCATAGGCGGCGTACAGATCATGTTCCGACGGCCGGCCTGTCCTAAGGGGGGCGAGGTTGTACTTAAGCTTGGCGCCCTCCGGGTCGGAGTTCAACGCCGCAAGCGTGCGAACCGGTCCGTAGCCCCGTACGCCGTATCCCCACATCAGGACGGCGACCAACAACTCTCGCGCGGTACACCGGCGAGCGTGTCACCGATCGGCTACAGCAAAGACCTGCCGGCGCCATAAGGCGTTCGTCTCGGGTGGGAAGGGCGGCCAGGCGTCAGGCGGAATCCTTGGTCCCCATCGGTCCAGGCGTACCTGGATTGGCCATGCTTCGCCGGGCAAGTTGTAGTCGGCGTCCACTGCGACAGCCTAGGCATCGATCGCCATGCCTGGCGGGTCAACGTGCGAGCGCGTTACCTACCTTGCGAATCGAGCGCCGAGGTGTAACCGGTCAGCGTCCTGCAGCGACTTGGTTTGAGTCGAGTGATCCAGGAGGCGAATCGTGGGGTTCTCGTTCAAGGTCGCGCCGGGTGTTCGGGTTCGGGCTTCGAGTCGTGGCATCCGGACCAGTCTCGGGCCGCGGGCCGCTCGCCTTCACGTTGGTGGCGGGAGAACGGGATTCTCCACCGGGGCGGGACCGGTGAGCTTCTACACATCGCTGTCTGGCTCCCGTCGACGAACCGGACGGTCGTCGGCGTCGCGTACCGCTCGCGCGGGTTCGTCTCAACGTGCGCTGGCGCAGTCCGCGAAGCTGGAGCAGGCACAGGAGTTGCGCGATGCGCTCAACGAGTTCCTCAACCTCCATCGCCAGGACTTTCCGGAGGCTGTCCGTCCCATAGCTCCGGCACCCCCGCCGATCCACACCAAGGCGATCATCTCGGCACATCGCGCCCAAGCGGTAAAGGGCATCGGTCTGTTCCAGCGAGCAGCGCGCAAGGCCGCTCTCGCGGCGGCTGATCAGGCGGCGCAGCGGGAGATCGAACGGCAGACGCTGAATCAGGAACAGCAGCGGGTTCGGTATCAAGCTCAGTTGGACCAGTGGTGGGCTGCGCTCGTTGGCAACGACGAGGATGTTGTGCTCAGCGTGCTTGCCGAGGCGTTCGAGGACAACGAGGCACCTGCTGCCGCGGTAGGCGTTAATGGCAGTGAGCTGTCCGTGGTTGTGCTGGTACCCAGCATCGACATCGTGCCGGAGCGCCGGCCGGCTACCACACCGGCTGGGAACCTGACGCTCAAGAAACTTGCGAAGGCCGAGCGTGGCGGGCTGCATACCACGATGGTCGCCTCGCACGTGCTGCTGACCGTACGCGAAGCACTCGCGGTCGCTCCTGGCATCACCGGTGTTCGCGTTGTGGCGTTGCAGCATTCTCGGAATGACGCTTTCGGCAGGCCGAGGGTCGACGTCCTGCTTGCTGCAAATTTTGAACGCACACGGCTCGCCGCTGTTCGGTGGGATCAGGCGGAAGCAGGCACCATCGTTGATGACGCGGCGACGGAATGTCCGACCAAGCTCCGGCGTACAACCAACGAGCTGCAGGCCCTGGATCTGAGCCACGAGTCCGCCATTGAGGAGCTACTTGCTCATGTGGAACTCGATGAGCTGATCAGCCGGCAGTCGTAGATCCACATCTGTCCCGTCGACCTAGATCGCCCGGGGCATGTGATCAGGTCGCGTGATGCTGATGCGGTTCATCTGGTCCGACCGCGTGGCACCTGGGTGGGTGGACGGTAGATCGGGGGCCGTTCACCGACGGATGGTGCGCTCGTCGGTGCTTTCGGCTGACGGGCGGTCGTCGTTGACGGCCTGGCAGGTTCAGTCCGAGGTTGATATGGGGCGAGTCGGGCGGCGGCGGTGCGGAGGTGGGCGCCGGATTGGCCGGGTTTGCGGTCATAGCGCTGGCGGTCGGCGAGAGCCAAGACGAGCGCGGCGAAGGCGGCGATTACGAGCAGGGCAACCGCAAGTTCGGGGGCGTGGGTGCGGGCCAGGAGGCGGGTGGCGGCGAGCAGGGTGGGTAACACGATCGGGTGGGGTCGGCCGGCCGGGCTCCTTGTGTTGGGTCGGCTGAGTCGGGCTGCGGCGGCAAGGTCGGTGGCGGCCGCGCGGAGGGGTTCGCGTAGGCCGTGTGTGTCGGTTGGGTCGACTTGGACGGACAGCATGGCGGCGAAGTCGGCGGCCTGGTCGATAGCGGCGTGCCAAGCGGATCGGTCGTTGGGATGGAGGTGAGAGAGCTCGCGGAGCGCCTCTTGGACGCGGCGGTGGCCCGTCCGCCATCGGGCCGCTCCGCCGTGGTAGACGGGCCTTGAGGTGGTCCAGTGGTCGGGGTGATCGCTGGTGTAGTCGTCGGCCCATCGGGCTTGCAAGCGGGCCAAGGACAGGTCGCGGGCGAGTTGGGAGCCGGACAGTTCCAGGGCGGGTGCGTCGTCGTGGACGAGGTCAGGATGCAGAGCGACGGAGTAGCCGACTACGCGGCCAGCGTGGATGCGCGGGTGGACGGTCACGTCCTGGTCGTGGAGGGTGGCGACGAACTGTTCGGCGGAGTGGGCTGCGCCGGCAGCGGCGCGGACGAGGCGTTCGAGGGTGCGGCGTTGGGGTTCGATGCCGGTGGTGCGGGCGCGGTCGTGTTCGGCGCGGGAGAGTGGGCGGGCGCCGGTGCCGTCGGGGCCGGTGCGGACGAGGTCGAGGCGTTCTTCGACTTCGCGCGCCCAGGCGCGGATCTTGGTCTTGTCGTAGGAGAGGCGGGCGAGTTTTCCGTTGTCGCCGACGAGTTGGACGATGAGGTGGATGTGGTCGTTGCCGGCGCGGCTGGGGCCGTGGTGCACGGCGATCCAGCGGCAGCCGGACAAGCCAAGCCGGCCGACGACTTCGTAGGCGAGCTGGCGCCATTGGTCGTCGCCGAGCAAGCCGTCGTCGCGGTGCGCGGCGATTGGGACGTGGTAGACGTGGCCGGCTTTGACCTCGATGGCTCGCAGGACGCGAGGTGCGTCCATGCGGTCGACCAGGGCGCGTAGGCCGGTCTTGTCCGGGCGAGCGAGCACCGGGTCGCAGAGCTGTTCGTCCCAGGCGGCGACGATGTGCGGGTCGGTGTGCACGGTGCGACCGCCGGTGGTGAACACGTAGAACACTGCGCCGCGCAGGTTGTGGTGGCGCGGCAGGATCTTCGGAAACACCGCGGTGTCAGCGACGGTGAACCTGGTGGTCCGGGTCCAGGAGATCCACCACTCGGGTCAGCCGGTCCATGGTCCGGGTCACGTAGGCGAGGGTGGCCTGTAGCTCCCCGTCGGCGATGAGTTCGCCGGCGTTGGCGCGTCGAGCGAGCTGGTTGAGGTTGCGTCCCATCCCGGCCAGCACCAGCCGGATCGGGTCCAGATCCGCAGCGACCGTGCGGGCGATCCGCGAGGATAATCCGCCGTCGCGGAACCGGGCTGGCGCGCCGGCGGGTGGCCGAAAGTACAGCCCGGCCAGGTGTAGCAGCGCGGGCACGGTGAGGCCGTAGCCGGCCGCGCGGGCGCGGATCTGCGCGTCTTCGGTGCCCTCGGCGAACCGCACGAGATGCTGTGCCTTGCGGCCTCCGTCGATGCGCGACAGCCGGCCGTGCGGTCCGATCAACGCGCGCCAGTCGGTGTTCATGATGTTCCCCCCGGAACTTCCCCCAACGGGGGCCGCCCCCGCGGCCCGCCCTGTTCGCGAGCGTACCCGCTCGGCTATCCGACCAGCGGTTTGCATCAGCGCTAGCTGATGCACATCTTGCCCGGCACGTCGCCGGGCAAGATGTGAATTCACGACGGTGTGCGGCTGCAAAGACGGCACTGTAGCCCGGCGCGGCGGCTGACCTGCCGCGACTCGCCCAGGAAACCACTGCGGGTTTGTGTGCGTGTGGCGACACGGCGTAGGGCGCGTGTCACCTCTTGGGGTGAATGACCAGTGGCGTTACCTGCGGACTCGCGTTGAATGCGAGATTCTCGCGCTCAACGCGAGCATGGAAGGTGAGATCCGCCGTGGGAGGCACGACGCCGATGCCGGGGTCGGCCCGGCTGCAGCTGGCCGACAGTGTTGCGCTGTTGCGGCCGGATGAGCAGGTGTTCGACGCGATGCTGCAGGGCTGGGAGAACCAGCAGCTGGCCCGCAACCTGGCCACGTCCACGGTGGAGAAGCGGGTCAACGCGGTCCGCGCGTTCACCGCCTACACGAACACGTTTCCGTGGCTGTGGAGCCCGCAGTTGGTCGACGAGTGGCTCGGTGATCTGCGCTCGGTGCGCAGGCTGCGGTACTCGACGCTGCGTGGCTATCAGTCCTATGTGCAGGCTTTCTGCGACTACCTGACCGATCCGAACTACAGCTGGGCTGATGAGTGCGAGGCGCGGTTCGGCACGCACCCGGTGCAGGTCGTGCACGAGTGGAACACCGCGGTCCACGTCCAAGCCAACGAGGGTGATCCGCGCAAACGGGCCTTGACAGTAGAGGAGTTGCAGGCGTTGTTCGACCGCGCGGACGAGCGGGTCGCCCGGATCCGGACGCTAGGCCGCAAGGGGTGGCTGCCGGCGTTTCGGGACGCCACGCTGTTCAAGGTTGCCTACGGCTTCGGGCTGCGGCGCCGCGAGGTGCAGATGTTGGACCTGCACGACTTCGGACGCAACCCGCACGCTCCGGAATTCGGTAGTCGCGGCGTCTGTCACGTCCGGTACGGCAAGGCGATGAAGGGCTCGCCGCCGAAGCGGCGCAGCGTGCTGACCGTCTGGGAGTGGACGGCCGAGATCCTCGAGGAGTGGATCGTGGACATTCGGCCCCGGCTGGCCCGGGACGGCAACCCGGCGCTGTGGCCGTCCGAACGCGGCGGCCGGGTCGGCCTGCAACTGATTGACGCGCGGTTCGCCGCGATCCGCGACGAGCTCGGCCTGGACTCGGTGTTGGACTTCCATTCGCTGCGCCGCTCCTACGTTACGCACCTCATTGAGGCAGGGTGGGATCCGTTGTTTGTGCAGCAGCAGGCTGGACATGAGCATGCCTCGACGACGTCGATCTACACCTGTGTTTCGTCCGATTACCGCACCAAGACGTTGCGTCACGCCTTGGACAAGGCGATCGCCGGGGCGCTGGCAGCCGACGGGAGCAGCCGGTGAGACGGCAGGTCGGCTACCGGTGGCGGCTGCGCGAAATCATGGCCAGCCGGGGCCTGTTCACCACGACCCAGCTCACCCCGCTGCTGGCCGAGCGGGGCATCGAGTTGTCCGCATCGCAGGTGCACCGGTTGGTCACCGGCACTCCGGAACGGCTCTCGCTGTACGTGCTGGCCGCGTTGTGCGACATCCTCGAGGTCACCCCGGACGAGCTGGTCCCGGTTACCGCGCAGAACGCCCAACTTCGCAAGACCGCCAGCGCCGAGTTGGCACCCGTGCTGGCCGATGCGGGCCTGCGGCCCAAGCGGGCTCGGCTGCGTCCGGAATCGTGATGGCGAACCGCCGGACAACCCCGCCGGTGAGCAGCGTCGAACGGCTCGCGGAGTACGAGTGTGGGCGGTGCGGCCGTCTGCGCCGGTTCTTCGACCGCTGGCCCGATGGCTACATCTGCAGGCCCTGCTACATCCACGCCACCCGCATCCACGGCACCTGCGCCGGGTGCGGCCGCCAGCGGCTGCTGCCCGGCCGCGACACCGGCGGATCGGCCATCTGCCGGGACTGCGCGGCTGTTCCTCGCTCGTTCGACTGCGTCCGTTGCGGCGCGGAGGGCCGGCTCTACTACCGCAAGGTCTGCATCCGCTGCAGGCTGCACGACCTCGCCGCTGAGCGCCTCGACGACGGCACCGGCACCGTCCGGCCCGACCTGCAACCGCTCGTCGCCGTGCTCGCCAGCTGCTACAAGACCCCACCCGGAAGCCGCCTTGCCTGGCTCAACCTTGGCCGCACCAAACAGCTTCTGGCCGCGCTGGCCACCGGTCGCGTCGCCGTCGACCATGCTGCCCTGGACGTCTATCCCGACCAGCGCAGCATTCCCTACCTCCGTGCGCTGCTCGTCGCTGCCGGCTGTCTGCCCGACCTTGATCGCGCCATGCACAACTTCGAGACCTGGCTGCGCAACCGCCTCTCCAAGCTCGCCGGCCACCCGCACGAACGAGTCTTGCGGCAGTTCGGGGTGTGGCACCAACTGTCGAAGATGCGCGCCAAAGCCCAGCAGCAGGCACTGAGCCCCAACGCACGCACCTACGCCGTCTTCGAGTTCAACCGCGCAGTCGAGTTCTGCACCTGGCTTGCCGAGCACGACCACCGGCTCGACCAGCTCAGCCAGCCCACGTTTGACCGCTACTACGGCGGTCTCAGCACGGCCTACCGGCAGTCCCTGCGCGGGTTCTTGAACTGGGCGATCACCACCAAGCGCATGCCCCGGCTGCAGTTCGCCAGGCCGCGGTTCCGCACTGGCGAAGCCCTCGACCAGCAACGCCGGCTCGACCTGCTCGGCCACCTGCTCGACGGCGACGACCAGCGCCTCGCGCCGCGCGTCGCCGGGTGCATCCTGCTGCTCTATGCCCAGCCCATCCCCCGCATCCTCGCCATCACCCTTGACGACATCGTCCGCACCGACACCGGCGTTGTCCTGCGGCTCGGTGACCCACCATCACCGGTCCCCGAACCCTTCGCCGACCTCCTACTCCGACTCGCCGACCAGCGCGCCCAAGCCGGCGGAGACCGGTGGCTGTTCTCCGGACGCTCGATCGGCCAACCCATGTCCGACCGCGGCCTCGCCCGACGCCTCCGCGACCTCGGCATCCCCCCTGCGTCTCGCGCGAATCGCCGCTCTCCGCCAACTCGTCCTCGAGGTTCCTGCGCCCGTCGCTTCGCACGCACTCGGCTTCCACCACACGACCACCCACCGCCAAAACCACCACGCCGGCGGCACCTGGAACCGCTACATCACCACCAGGACCTGACCAATCAGATCACCAGGTTGGACGATGGTGCGTGTTGCTCGACCTAGATAATATTAGCGGGTGGTCGGTGAGCCTCGTCGGATTACCCAACCTCTCCTGGACGTCCTGGAGGTGTTGGTGGATGCGTTCATGCAAGGCGAAGAACTTCACGGCTGGGCCATCATGAAACAGGTCGACCGGTCAGGGCCAACGGTCTATGGCGTCATCGACCGGCTTGAGGATGCAGGTTTGATCGCGGGTCGCTGGGAAGCTCAGAACCCTCAACCAAACAAGCCTCGTCGCCGGTTCTATCAGCTCAATCCCGAAGGACTGGTGCTAGCGCGGAAGCTTCTCAACGAGCGAAGGCCGGACCGTCTGCGGAAGCTGACTACACGGCACATCGCTACCGAGCCACGTCCCCGGGTTGCAGGTGGTGAGCCTTGACCGGGCAGATCGTCCTTCTGAGTATTGCGCTCGGACTCGTCACGAACGAGTTAGGCGAAGTCTCGCCGTGGCTGGCTCGGCGACTGGTCAGGTGGTCCGCTCGGCTGCGTTACCGACACGACCCTGAGCGATTGGCCATCAGGGCCGAAGAACTCGAGGACGTCGTAGGAAACGCACCGGGCAAGTTGCTGAAACTCTTGTGCGCAGCTGGATTCGCCGCCTCTGCAGTGGCGCATCGCGCACACCGCTCGGTTGCCGGCCTCGTCTCTAGGCTCGGCCGCGACGCCCGCCGACAGAAGTTTCGGAGGAGGGCCGGGTTGGTGGTGCTCGCCAGCAGCGGTGTCACCTTGCTGGCAATCAGTACAGCCCGGGTCGGCGTGGTGGCCGAGTTGGTAGGGCTGGGCGGCGCACTGCTCGCGGTCGTATCGGTCGTCGTCGTGTTCCACCGCGTCGGCCGCTGGAAGCGGGGACAGGTCGGGTTGCGTTGGCTGGGCTTCGGCTGGGGAGCATGCATCGCGACCACCACCGCACTCGTGATCAACAACACCGCCGAGGCGGTCGGGGATCTGCTGTTGGGTAAGGGAAACGGCGACAAGGTGAGTTCGATCGTGTCCGCTCCACTCTTCGAGGAGGCCGCCAAGGGCGTGTTCGTGCTCGGAATCTTGCTGTTCGTCAAGTCCAAGATCAACGGCGTGATTGACGGCGTCATCTACGCTGGATTCGTTGGTGCAGGGTTCGCCTTCACGGAGAACATCTACTACTTCGGCCGGGCCTTCGCTGAGCACGGGTTGGGCGACACCAACACGGCGGGACTGGTCACTTCCTTCATCCTGCGCGGCATGCTTTCACCCTTCACCCACCCCCTGTTCACCTGCATAGTCGGCGTTGGAATCGGGCTGGCGGCCATGACAACCAAGCGTCGGGCGACGGTCTTCGGTCCAATATATGGCTACCTCGGCGCCGTGATACTTCACGCCATATGGAACGGAGCGGCAACGCTCGGCAACGGCGAGTTCTTCCTCAACGTGTACTTCATGGTGATGGTCCCGATCTTCATCGCAGGCGTTTGGCTCGTCGCCCGGCACCGCAAGCGTGAGCGCACTGCCAGCACCTGACCGGAGTCTTGGACGGCACGGATCACGGCTGAGTTTGCTGCTCCGCGAATACGCGTCGGTCGGATACGCGAGCCTGCCAGTATCGGCACACGAAGACATCTGATGCGAATACACGACGGCATGCGGCTTCAAGGACGGCAGTGTAGCCGTCGCGGCAGCGTAACCTGCTGCGCCAACTGATCGATGGCGACGAAAAGCACCTCGCGCCGCGCGTCGCCGGGTGCATCGTGCTGCTCTACGCCAGCCCATCACCCGCATCCTGGCCATCACCTTCGACGACATCACCCACACCGACACCGACGTCGTCCTGCGGCTCGGCGACCCACCATCGCCCGTCCCCGAGCCGTTCGCCGGCCTGCTACTCCAACTCGTCGACCAGCGCACCCGCGCTGGCGGAGATCGGTGGCTATTCTCCGGCCGCTCGATCGGCCAACCCATGTCCGACCGCGGCCTCGCCCGACGCCTCCGCGACCTCGGCATCCCACTCCGCCTCGCGCGAGTCGCCGCCCTCCGCCAACTCGTCTTGGAGGTTCCGGCGCCCGTCGCCGCGCACGCCCTCGGCTTCCACCACACCACCACCCCACGGCAAACCACCACGCAGGCGGTACTTGGAACCGCTACGTCACAACAAGATCCTGAGCAACGTAACGTTCAGGCATGAACGGGTGGGCTCTAACATCCGCGTCCTGGGCCGCGATGCGATGGGCGTGGCTACCGCGGTGGACGAAACTGGCTCGTTGGAACCGGTGGAACGCGATCTCGTTGATCACGTCGAGCATGGTGAACTCCTAGATCTGGCCCGTGGCCTGCCGGTGGACGAGGCCGCGATGCGCTCGTGGGATGCATCCCAAACGGTTCATGCCTGGGTAATCCGCGACATCGCGCGTGGCCGTCTTGCAACCGATCCCGACCCTCACGGACTCCGTCTACGCGGAGCACGGGTTTCCGGCCGGCTCGACTTGGAGAACATCACCAGCGGGGTGGCTCTGAAGTTCGACCACTGTCTGTTCGAGCACGGCTTGATAGCTTGCGACGCGACCCTCGCATGCCTCGAGCTGGCCGGATGCGTGATTGAACATCCCAGCGAACCTGCGCTGAACGCGGCGCGGCTTACCGCTCCAACGCTCAACCTCGAGCACGCCACGATCCGGGGTACGGTCCGGCTGGTCGGCGCCCACCTCGGCGAGCTGAGGTGTAGGGGTGCGCACCTCCACAACGACACCGGGTCCGCGCTGGATGCCGAGAACCTGCGAGTAGACCAGAGCGTGTTCCTCAGCGATGGGTTCAGGGCGGTCGGCAGGGGCGAGATGGGTGCGGTCCGGCTGCACGGCGCCCATGTCGGCTGGTTGATTTGCGCTGGTGCAAGTCTGCGCAACGATACCGGGCCTGCGCTACATGCCGAGAACCTGCGAGTAGACCAGAGCGTGTTCCTCAGCGATGGGTTCAGGGCGGTCGGCGCGACCGAGGCGGGTGCGGTTCGGCTGCTCGGCGCCCACCTCAGGGCCTTGGAAGGCAACGGCGCGCGCCTGCGCAACAAGGCAGGGCCCGCACTGCACGCGGACAAACTGCGAGTGGATCAGAGCGTGCTTCTTCGAGGGTTGACGGCGGTCGGCGGGGACAAGGATAATGGCGCGGTTCGGCTGCTCGGCGCGCACGTCGGCAGGTTGGAGTGTGACGGCGCGAGGCTACGCAACTACGCCGGCTCCGCACTGCACGCCGACAACCTCTGCGTCGATCAGTCCGTGTTTCTCCGGGATGGGTTCAAAGCGATCGGGATGAGCGCGGATGGCGCGGTCCGCCTGCAGGGCGCGTACATAGGCGGCCAACTGGACTGCTCAGGTGCGAGCCTGCGCAACTACGCCGGGCCCGCGCTGCATGCCGACAATCTGCGAGTCGATCAAAGCGTCGTCCTCACCAATCGGTTCACGGCGATCGGCGGGCGCGATAATGGCGCGATCCGGCTGCTCGGCGCGCATCTCGGCGGCTTGGATTGCGCGGGCGCGAGGCTACGCAACTACACCGGCCCCGCCCTGAAAGGCGACAGCCTGCGGGTCGACCGGAACATGTTCCTCCGTGACGGGTTCGACGTCGTCGGCGGCGGTGGCGACGTTGCGGTTGACCTGTCCGATGCGCGGGTGGGCGGTGTGCTGGTGTTCGCTCCGAAACGTCTTGCACACACCACCGATCCGCAGCGACGGCTGCGCATAAACGGACTGCTCTATGCCGGCCTGCCAGAAGGAAAGTCCACCCCAGACTGGTTGCGCCTGCTGCGCGAAGGTACCCCGGAATATGCCGCCCAGCCCTACCAACAACTCGCTGCCGCGCACCGGTCCGCCGGGCACGACAGCCAAGCCCGCCACATCCTCATGTCCCAACGCCGCGATCAAATCCACCGCCACGCCATCACCGGGCCCGCTGAACGTGCCTGGGCCCGTTTCACCGGGCTCGCGCTGGGCTATGGCTATCAACCCTGGCGCGCACTCATCGGCCTCCTCATCGTGATCACCGGTGCCATAGTGCTCGCCATACTCCTCGGCGGCCACGGCGGTCTGGCCCAGGTCCGCACCCCAACCCCAGCCGTATCCTCGGAGTGCCCCGTGGTCGACCGCATCGGCGTCGGCTTGGACCTGGGCACCCCCCTGGTCACCACCGGCGCCCGGTCCCGCTGCGAGCCCACCACCACCGGCACAGGCCAGGTCCTCACCATCGCCGGCTGGGTGCTGCGACTGCTGGCCTGGGCCTTCGCCACCCTCTTCATCGCCGGCTTCACCGGTGCGATCCGCAAAACCTGAACCCCGACCGGCACAGCCGCATACGGCTGGACGGCGAATACGTTCGAACGAATACGCGAGCCTGCCAGTAGCGTGGCCATTCAACGTTCCCGTCCCCGGCGGCGCAGTACATGTGCACCCGCGTGGGAACCTCGGCGAGGGTTTCGATCTGCGTCGATGCCCTCCGGACCAGCATCGGCAGTGGCCTGGTAGCCGGGTCGTTCGTTCTTGGGGGTGCCGCAGTAGCCATGGGTTACTGAGTTGACGCCGCACTCCTGGCCGGTCTGTATAGTCTGCGTGAGTGGAGCCGTTGACGGCGGTCACGATGGTGGCGGCCCAGTATGGTCTAGAGCAGCTGATCGGCGCGATCACTGGGAATCCCGGTCTAGGTAACCTAACAGCGGAGTTGCTTGGCGCCTTGTCGGCCAGCGAGGACCGGTTGGGTGTCCGGCTGGCTGCTATCGAAAGCCGCCTGGACGAGGTGCTGGAGCAGTCCTACATCACGGCCATCGGAAGCGGCCTACGCACCCTGGTCGATGCGGGAACGGCCATTGATCCGAAGATTCGCGAGGACGAGTTCCTGCGCGCGCGGGACATCTTCCGTGACGCGAGTGCGTCCGCCCGCTCCAAGCTTCAGATCGCACTCGCCGAGCGGTACTTGTTGCTGTGCGCGTTCGCGCTCGGGCGCGATGACGCTGCCCGCAACGCCCTTGCCCGCCTCAATAGCGCCGCCTTCGAGACCGTGCTGGAGTCTGCGCAGGCGTATCAGCACCAGGCCGCTCTGGCGAAGGCAACCGAGCAAGTTGAACGACAGGGTGTGCCCCGCAGGCAAGTTGGCCACCAAGTGCGCATGGAGCTCGACACCATCCGGTCCGCTGCTGTCGAAGCCACCGGCCTGGCAGTGCAGATGCTCCGGGAAGCAGGAGTGCTGGCACAAAGGTTTCACAGCGGGGTACCACCGGAACTGGCGAAACTCTCTGTCCCCACCAGCCCTGCTCTCTGGTTCACCAGCCAGCTTGCCGCCAGCGCGGACAAGCTCGCCGAGATCGGTGTGTGGAGTGTCCAGACCAACGAGGTCGCGCCGGTGCAACTCGGTCCGTTGCAGATCGAGTGGCATCATGTCCAGCGGCAAAGCTTGCCGCCGACGCAGCCCGTCGCGCCGCTACCGCTTTCCGAATGGCGGAGTCGGGGTGATTGGCCAGTCTCTCCCGATGTGCTCTACGTGAACGTGGAGGTGCACGCTGATCCGACGCTGACGCTGCCGTTGACGCTCCAACTTGCCTCGCCGCCAGAGTGGCAGCAGTTCGCCTCTCGGGTGACGTCGCTTCTCGGGGCTTTCCCCACGGGAGAACGAGGATCTCAGGCAACGACACGTAGGGACACGGGTACGACTATGCCGGCGGGCGCCCGTAACTTCAGACTTGCCTGCCGTTCGGTGCCATTGTCACCAGACACACCACTCCTACTTCGGAAGCTGAACAAAGCTCGGCTCATCCTCGGCGGTGTGTTCGTCGTCGACTCTCCACCAGTCACGCAGGCTGGTACCGCTTGATGAGATGGGCGCGTGGTTGCGTCGTGCTGCAGGGCTCATCTTGACCCGGCTGAGCCGAGTTCGATGACGTTGTTATGCGCGTGGTGCAGCAGGCCCTTGGCACCAGTGAATACGCCGTCATTTGAATACGCGAGCCTACCAGTAACACGTCGCCGGTTCATCTGATGCGAATTCACGATGGTGTGCGGCTTCAAGGACCTAGCGATTACGCATCGCGTCAAACGATGGGTTCCCTGTCGTGACCGGATCTGCTCAGGTCGTCGGTTGGTTCACCGGGAGTTGCACAACGGTGTATTCCTTCGCCATCGCGTTGGTCGGCATGGCTGCCGCAGCCCGGTGAGCTTCCTGCTCTGACGGGAACCG
This sequence comes from Actinophytocola sp., assembly GCF_035762905.1. Lineage (GTDB taxonomy): Bacteria > Actinomycetota > Actinomycetes > Mycobacteriales > Pseudonocardiaceae > DASYTH01. The sequence continues at coordinate 50,220 of NZ_DASUCC010000095.1, read as the reverse complement.
GTGCGCTTGGGTGAGTCGGCCCCAGCTTTCGAGCTGGTTGCCGTCGCGGGTGCGTCTGGAAACGTCGCGGCAGTAGTACGCGGTGGACCCGTTGGTCAACCGCACAACGACTCCCCACTCGCGTCCAACGCGGTGTCCACCCTTGGGCGTCCGCTTCTCCTTCGACACGCGTTCCTCCAGCACCCTGCTGTCCTTGGATGCCAGTGTGCCGGTCGTCAGCGTCGCCTGCACTGGGGATAACGGTCAGGCGCCTGTGCCCGTGGGACAGAGCCGCTGCTCCCGCAGCCCGCGATTACGCGTCAAACGAATACGCGAGCCTGCCAGTAGCACGTCGCGTATTCCGTTTGATGCGATTGTGGGCAACTTGACAAGTTGTGGCTATATGGCCGACAGATTGGCCCAGGTGCGGTCGTTGACATGCGGACCGGTGTGACGCTGGTCGAGTTGAGCAAAGCCAGCGTCTTCTTAGGTAGGAGAAGGGATGGAGCGACCGGGCCCGGCGGTCCATCGCACGATCGTTGTGGTGGATGTTGAAGGGTTCGGTGATCGGCATCGGACCAACGCGCACCAGGTCGCGGTTCGCGCTGGTCTGTACCGGGTGCTACAGCAGGCTTTCGAGCACGCGGGGGTGTCGTGGGCCGCCTGCGATCATGAGGATCGCGGTGGTGGGGTCGTCATTCTGGCACCTGCCGAGGTGCCCAAGGCGTTGTTCGCGGATGCAGTGCCGGACGGGCTGGTGAGGGCGCTGCGTGAGCACAATGCCACTCACTCGGTGGAGGCGCGGATCCGGCTGCGGATGGCCCTGCACGCTGGTGAAGTCACCTACTGCCGCGTCACGCAACGTTGGGTAGGTAATCGGGTCGGCGGATCTTGGAGTTGGCGGCGAAGTTGCGTTTGGGGTGGCAGCGGCGGTTGTGCCAGCGGAGGTAGCTGGCGATGGCAGCTTCTTGCGCGGTGTGGGTGGGGTAGTCGCTGCCGTCGAGGGTGAAGTAACGCAGCGCGGTGAACTCGGACTCGACCCAGTTGAGCCACGAGGCGTTGGTGGGTGTGTAGACCAGCTCGATGGCATGTCCGGTACACCAGTCGGTGACTTCGGCCTTGCCGTGTGGGCCGTAGTTGTCGCAGATCAGATATAACGTCCCCGCGGGGAATCGGCGGCGGAGTTGTTTGCAGAAGTCGAGGAACTGCGGCCAGCGTTTGCGGTCGCGGAACCGGTAGAACAGCTGCCCGGAGGCCAGGTCCAGCGCGGCGAACATCTGCCGCACCCCGGCGGGGCGGGTGTAGGTAGCCCGCCGGCGGGCCGGCTGACTGCGCCGGAAACAGCCGTGGCCAGGTCGGGGTTGCAGGTTGAGCGGCCCGAACTCGTCCACACACAGGACCCGGCCGTCGGTGGGTGGATGATCGTAGAGATCGAGGATGCGGGCCATCTTGGTCGCGAAGTCCGGGTCGCGGCTGCTCTTCCAGGCCTTCGTCTGTTGCCAGGTGATCCCGGCCTGGCGGAGCACACGTCGGGCGGTCTCGGCCGACACGACCAACCGGTGGTGTTCGGCCAGGTAGGCAACCAGTTTGGACAGGCTCCACGTGGTGAAGGGCTGGCCCAGCCCGCTCGGGGCGCTACGCGCGATGCGGCAGATGAGTTCGCGGGCGGCCGAACCGAACTTAAGTGGTCGGCCGCCGTTCCATTTTGGGTCCAACGCCGCGAACCCCTGCTCGTTGAACGCGTGGATCACCTCCCGCACATAGTTCTCGGTCGCGGCGAACATCATCGCGATCTCGCCCGCGCTGCGGCCTTGCACCGAGGCCAACACCACCCCAGCACCGCGCAACCGGACCCGATCCCGCGTCGACCGCGTGATCTTCACCAACCTCTGCGCCTGCTCCGGCTCCAGCGCATGCACAAACACCTCAGGCTGACGAGCCACCCAGCACCACCTCCGCCAGCAGCCTGCCAGGCACTACCCACCCGCCAACCCAGGGGCAATTACCTCATCAACCTTCTGAGGCACAGCACTACGACAAGCACGGCGTCACCGCGGCCGCGGTCAACCTGGCGTTTCGCCTGCTTGACGCCGCTCCGCTGAGGGTCGCACTGGCCGAATCCCCGGGAGTGCTCGCCATGGTTACCTCTGGCTGGTTCTTCGACGAGGTGGTCCGCCACAGGCCGGCCTGCGATTCCACCACCTATCGCTCGGCGCGGATCCTCGTAAAGGAAACCGCCACGGTGGCGTGGATCAGCCGGCCCGACCACCCCTAGGGTCGCTATGCTGAGGCGCTCGACTATCTCCGGCAAGCACTACCGCTCAGCACAGACGCGCAACGCGGACGGCTGGAAGGCGTCATTGAAGGCAATCTCGGCACCGTCCTCATCGACTTGGGCCACCACGATCAGGCCCTGTCCCACGCCGAACGCGGCCTGGCCCTCCGCCGGCAGGCCGGCGACTGGGCGGGCGAACCCCTCGCGTTAGTTCAAGTTGCGCGGGCCAGGCAGGGCATGGGCGCGCACTCTGAGGCAATCGCGCTATGCGAGCAGGCGTTGAGCATTGGAGGCGATCACCGGTATCCGCCAAGCTCCGCCACTGCTCTGGAAACCTTGGGCACGTCGCTGCAGCACACCGGCGACATCGAACGTGCCGTCAAGTGTTGGCGTGAAGCAACTCCAACCGCTTCAGCACCCTAACTGAGGCAGCTCGACCAGTGGGGGACACGCACTCATACCTGGCGAATACGCGACATTCGAATACGCGAGCCTGCCCGTAGCAAATCTGCTCGTGTTCACGTGGGCTGAAACTTTGTCGGTAGGAACCCAAACCAATTGCTGGGCACCGATGCGCGAAACGCTGCGGGTTCGCACGAACTTAGTACTCCAGCCCGGGACACTGGCCCAGGCCCTGACCATCCAGACCAAGCCTTCGACGGCGCGCACTGCGCTCAAACCGGGGTGTTGTTGCCTTTTTATTCGTCGCCGGTTTCATCGGCGCTGCAGGGCGCTCTATGAAGGCTACCGATTCGCGCGTCAGCACAATGGCGTCCGTTTCTAGGTCCGACCCATGACCATATGAGCTCGGAACGGTACTGGCGTCTAACACTGGACGTCGCGGAGCGATGCAGTGAGCGTGGCTACTACTGAGGATCACAACGGCCGGGCTCTGGAACCCGTCGAGCGGATGCTGGTCGAGCACGTCGAACGCGGTGAGCTTCTTGATCTAGCAGGCGATGCGCCGGTAGACGAGGCCGTGATGCGGACCTGGGGGCAGTCTCGAACGGTGTCCGCCGCAGTGATCCGCGACATTGTGCGCGGTCGGCTCGCACCCGACCCTGACCCGCATGGTCTGCGGTTGCGGGGAGCGCGGATCAGCGGCCGCATCGATCTGGAGAACATCACCAGCACTGTTGGGGTCGCACTTTACAACTGCCTGCTCGAGGAAGGCATGATCGCTCGAGACGCGACACTTGCAGGCCTTGTATTGACCGGGTGTCTCCTGGAACATCCCACCGAACCTGCGCTGGACGCCGATCGGCTCACCACTACGGTGCTCAACCTCGCAAGCGTTATAGCAACGGCTCACAACGCCCGCGGGGCAATCACAGTGTCCGGCGCCCATCTCGGCGGCCTGACCTGCAGGGCCGCACGTTTGCGCAACGACTCCGGCCCCGCCGTCGATGCTGGCCACCTGCGCGTCGTCCAGAGCATGCGCCTCAGCCGGTTAGAGGCGATCGGTGCCGGCGAATTAGGTGCGGTTCGACTGCTCGGCGCACACCTCGGACAACTGAACTGCGGGACCGCACGTTTGCGCAACGGCTCCGGCCCCGCCTTACTCGCCGATAGTCTGCGTGTCGACCTGAGCTTGCTCCTCCGTCGCGGGTTTGAGGCGATTGGTGCCGGCGAGCTGGGTGCAGTCCGGCTGCTCGACGCTCACCTCGGACAGTTGGAATGTGACGGCGCAAACCTGCGCAACGGCTCCGGCCCCGCCCTCTTCGCTGACCGCCTGCACGTGGACCGGAGCGTGTTCCTCCGTGACGGGTTTGAGGCGATCGGTGCCGGCGAACTGGGTGCAGTCCGGCTGCCCGCCGCCCACCTCGGCCACTTGGACTTTAGAGCAGCGCGCGTGCGTAACGACTCCGGCCCCGCCGTCACGGCTGGCCAGCTACGCATCGAACTGAGCTTGCTCTTCCGTGGTGGGTTTGCGGCGATCGGCGGCGGAGACAACGTGGCTGTCGATCTCACCGGCGTGCAGGTCGGCGGCCTCCTAGAGCTTGATCCGGCTGCGATCGAGCACAGTAGCGACCCCATTGCTCGGCTCGCCGTGGATGGAATGGTCTACACCGGGTTGCCGAGAGGGGTCGGGCCCGGCGGGTGGTTGACCCTAGTGCGCGCCGGCACACGAACCTATGCGGCTCAGCCCTACCAGCAGCTCGCTGCGGCGCACCGAGCTGCGGGAGACGACGGCCAGGCGCGACGCGTGCTGCGGCTCCAACGCCACGACCAGATCTGGCGAAGAGCCCTGACTGGCAGAGCCGCACGAGCCTGGGCCCGGTTCACTGGGGTGACCCTCGGCTATGGCTACCAACCTTGGCGGGCCCTCATCGGCCTTCTCACGGTCGTCATCGCCGCCGTGCTGCTGGCGGTCCATCTGGGCGCCCACGGCGGCCTAACCCAGGTCCACAACCCGCCTTCACCCACCCCAATGGGCTGTACCGTGGTCGACCGGATCGGGGTAGGCCTGGACCTCGGTACCCCGTTAATCACCACCGGCGCTAAGGCCCGCTGCGAGGCCACCAACACCCCTACTGGTCAGATCCTGACCGTCACCGGTTGGGTCCTCCGACTGCTGGCATGGGCCTTCGCCACACTCTTCATCGTCGGCTTCACCAGCGCCGTCCGGAAAACCTGACGTCGAATACGCGTCAAACGAATACGCGAGCCTGCCAGTATCGTGACGCCTATTGCATCTGATGCGATTACGGTGTGCTGGATTCTGGAAACCGTGCTGCGCCAGCTGTCCTGGCGTCTGCCCGCTGGTCGTGGCGCAGACGCCTAGCTTTCCACCGCGCCACCCCCGCATCGGCAGAAATGCGGCGCCGGGTGGCAGGCGGAACGCGACATTCAACCCCGAACTGAACGAGTTAGTGGGTCCGGCAGCGCAAGACGATGACGGGGTTGCCGCCAAGGTCGCGGCCGGACTGGTGTGGACCGGGATTACATGTGGGGTGCACTAACGTCGCTGAAGGTGTGGCGATGCTGTGGATGTGGCGGCAATCGCACCAGATGAATCAGGTTGGGCGGACGACATCGAGCAGCGGCTGATCAACGCTGTCGAGCGTGGTGAGGTGCTCGACTTAGTCGGCGATGGAGCTGTGGATGAGGCCGTCATGCGTTCGTGGGGTACGACCCGAACGGTGCCGGCGAGGTTGATCCGTAACGTCCTGCGCGGCCGGCTCGTTTCCGATCCCGACCCGCACGGACTGCGACTGCGCGGAGCCCGCATCGCCGGCCGGCTCGACCTGGAAAACCTCACCAGCGTCATCTCACTCGAGCTCACCAACTGTGTCCTCGACGAGGGCATCAACGCTCGCGACGCCACCTTGCATCGCCTGGTCCTAACCGAATGCCTCCTCGAACACCCCAGCGCTGCGGCACTGGACGCCACACGGCTCACCGCCACCGTGCTCGGCTTTGCACACACAACTGCCCGCGCGCACACCGCACTCGGTGCTGTCCGGCTGCTCGGTGCCCACCTCGGCAGCCTGGACGGTAGCGGTGCGAGCCTGCGCAACGACACCGGCCCTGCCCTGCACGCCGACCACCTCGAGGTCGACCAGAACATGTTCCTCCGTGGCGGCTTCACCGCGGTAGGTGCCGGCGAGCCGGGTGCGGTCCGACTGTTCGGCGCCCACATCCGCAGGCTGGAATGCGATGGGGCGAACCTGCGCAACGACACCGGCCCCGCGCTGAACGCCGACGGACTGCGCGTCGACCGAAGGGTGTTTCTTCGTGACGGGTTTACCGCGGTTGGTGCCGGCAGGCTGGGTGCGGTTCGGCTGCACGGCGCCCACCTCGGCATCCTGGAGTGTGTCGGTGCGAGCCTGCGCAACGACACCGGACCCGCGCTACGCGCCGGCAACCTCAAGGTCGACCGGAACGTGTTGCTCTGCGCGGGGTTTGAGGTCGTGGGCGGCGGTGATGATGTTGCCGTTGACCTGACTGGTGTGCGGGTCGGTGGGGTGCTGGTTTTCGATCCCCGGCGCTTGGAACACCGTGTCACCACGCGCCGTCGGCTGCGGGTAGACGGTTTGGTCTACCCCGGGCTACCCCGAGGGATTTCCGGTAGGGCGTGGTTGGAGCTATTGCGGGAGGGCACCCCGGAGTATGCAGCCCAGCCCTATCAGCACCTTGCCGCTGTGCACCGCGCGGCCGGACACGACCGGGAGGCCAGACAGATCCTGATGGCGCAACGCCGCGACCAGATCGACCGTCGCGCGCTGACCGGAGGTGCTGAACGAACCTGGGCCCGGTTCACCGGACTGGTCCTAGGCTACGGCTACCAACCCTGGCGAGCCCTCCTCGGCCTGGCACTCGTGACCACCACCGCCGTGACGCTCGCGGTCATCCTCGGCGGCCACGGCGGCCTGACCCAAGTCCGCACCTCGTCCACCGAATGCACCTGGACCGAGCGAGTCGGCGTCGGCATCGACCTGGGCGCCCCCCTGATCACCACCGGCACCCAAACTCGTTGCCAGACCACCAACACCACCACCGGCCAAACCCTGGCTGCCGCCGGCTGGATTCTGCGCCTGCTGGCCTGGGCCTTCGCCACCCTGTTCGTCGCCGGCTTCACCACCGCCGTCCGCAAAACCTGAGCCACCCCACCCATCAACCGGCCCACCAGCACCCCGCCACCCGATCAGGCACGAATACGCGTCGATCGAATACGCGAGCCTGCCAGTAGCAAAGTGGCGTATTCCGTCTGATGCGATTACGGGTAGCTTGGCATTGCAAAGAACACGCTCGCCCGCCGGCATGCACCGACCAGCGGCAACCTACGTAACAGTGGCGGCAGACGAACCAGTGTGCCTGCAACTCCTCGCTCTCGAATCACTCGGTTGGCGGGTAGCACCAACGCCAAGATCGCCGGATCTCTAGGGCCATGTGGCAGTTTGTGACACCAGCATTGATCGGCGCCGCGGCCGCGCTCGGAGGTGTAGTGGTCGGAGCGCTCGTCGATCCCCTGAAGCTTCACGGCGCGCGACGTGCGCACGTCCGGCAAGGTCGCGCGGCGCGCTGCGCGCTGCTAACCGAAGCGGCAATGAACTGCAGATGGGCTGGTTGATGAGGTCGCTATGCGGGGGTGGGCACGACCCGAACGGTGTCGCAAGGTTGCTCCGGGATATCCGGCGCGGCCAGGTCGTTGCCGATCTCGACCCGCACGTCTGCGGGTGCGGGGAGCCCGCGTCGCTGGCTGGCTCGACCTGGACGACCTAACCCAGCACAATCTCGCTTGAGTTCACCAGCTGTGTTCCTCGACGAGGGGCATCAACGCTCGCGACGCGAACCTTCACAGCCTGGTTCTGATCGAATGCCTACTCGGGCACGTCAGTGCTGCGGCTGTGGACGCCGAGCGGTTAACTTCTGCCGCATCGGCAGTAACGGGGACGGGCCTTCCCGTCGACCTATGGACATGGCTACTGCGGCTGAGGAACTCGGTGCGCTTACACCCGTAGAGCGGCTATTGGTCGAGTACGTCGAGCGCGGAGAGCTCCTCGACTTGGCCGGTGAGCAACCCGTCAACGAAGCCGCTATGCGTGGATGGGATATGTCACGAACCATCCGCGCGTGGGTAGTGCGCGACATCATGCGAGGACGACTAGCCACCGACCCGGACCCACACGGGCTGCGTCTGCGTGGAGCCCGTATCGCCGGCCGCGTGGATCTTGAGAAGATTATGAGCAAGATTTGGCTCGAACTGTCCGACTGCCTGCTCGCCGAGGGACTCGTGGCCAATGACGCCCACCTCGCTGGGCTTGTCCTGTCTGGGTGTCGACTCGAGCACCCTCATGAGCCCGCGTTACACGTAGCTAGGCTCACCACCGCCGTGCTCGCTGTCGACTCCGCAACGGTCCAGGGACATAGCAACGACGGCGCAATAAACGCATACTGGGCCCACTTCGGCCTGCTGGATTGCACCGACGCGACACTGCGCAACGACTCCGGGCCCGCCCTCAACGCCAGTGGCCTCAAGGTCGACCAGTCCGTGTCGTTGTGTGGTGGGTTCGAGGCGACCGGCGCAGGTGAGTTCGCGACAGTCCGGCTGATTGCCGCCCACATCGGCCTGCTGGATTGCAGCGACGCGACACTGCGCAACGACTCCGGGCCCGCCCTCAACGCTGGCGGCCTCCAGGTCGACCAGATCGTGTATCTGCGTGGCCGGTTTAAAGCGACTGGCGCCGGCGATGATGTCGCTGTCTACCTGGCCGATGCTCGGGTGAATGGCGTTCTGGTGTTCAACCCGGCGCAGCTCGAGCACCTAACCGATCCACAAGCGCGGCTCAATGTCGATGGGCTGACCTACAGACAGCTCCCCGTCGGCCTCTCCGCCGGTTCATGGCTGAAGCTGCTGTCTGAGGGCACCCCTGACTACGCGGCTCAGCCTTACCAGCAACTAGCCGCTGCACACCGCGCTGCCGGACACGACAGCGAAGCTCGCCGGATCCTGATGGAACAACGCCGCAACCAGATCCGCCGCGGAGCGATCACCGAACGCACCGAACGTGCCTGGGCTCGCATCACCGGACTCACTCTCGGCTACGGCTACCAACCGTGGCGGGCACTCATCGGCTTGTTCGCCGTCGTTTTCATCGCTGTGGTGCTCGCAGTCATCCTCGGTGGCCACGGCGGCCTCATGCAGACTCGAACAACATCCACATCACTCGGCTGCACCCTGGTGGAACGAATCAGCGTCGGCCTCGACTTGGGCACCCCGTTGATCACCACTGGCGCTCGCGCACGCTGCGACACCACCGACACCACCACTGGTCAGGTCCTCATGGCCACCGGCTGGACACTGCGCTTGTCGGCGTGGGCCTTCGCCACCCTGTTCATCGCCGGTTTCACCAGCGCTGTCCGCAAGACTTGACCCACCAGCGCCCGTCGCCATTGCAGCGTTAGGTAGTCGGCACACGCGAATACGCGTCAAACGAATACGCGTCAAACGAATACGCGAGCCTGCCAGTAGCAGACTTGCCCGGCAGACTTGCTCGTGTTCACTGGGGCTGAAGCTTTACTGGTGGGAACCCAACCAATTTTGGTCGCCAGTGTTTAGAACGCGGTGGGTTCGTATGAATCCGGTTCTCGAACGCGAGGCATGGACGGTGTTGGGGGTGTTGGGTGTGGTTGCTTGTTGAGGGTTGGTGGCTGGTCCTCGACGGGGCGGGCGAGCAGGGTGCGGGCGATCTCGGAGTAGTCGATCGCGGTCTGTGTGCTCACGCCGAACGCCTTCGCGAGGTGCAGGGGGTCGGCGTCAACGGCGAGGGCTTCGTGGAGAACGCGGTCCGCGCGGAGCTGCTCGAGGGCGACGTTCTGCATGGCGAGGTGCCAGGTCAGCTGCACTGTCCGGGGGCGGGGTGCAACTTGCGCCGCGATTCGGCGATACCAACGACATGACCAGCCTGACGTTGGTGATGGGACCGATTGCTGCATTGATCGGAGTTTGGATCGGTGGAGTGCTCTCCTCACGCAGTCAGCGTGAGACCTGGCAACGCGAGCAGGAGCGGCGTGAACGAGACGCCATCCGCGCCGCTGGCGGCGGCTACGTGGCTGCCGCACGGCGGTTCGTCTCCTACGTCAAAGACCTCAACACGGAGATCACCATCGTGCCCCACCTGGGGTCGGCCGGACCGATCCACGTTCTCCAAGACCCAACTTTCCACCTCGAGTTGGAGAGCGCTTCAGCTGAAGTGCTGCTCGTTGTTCGCAGCGCCGAGACCGTGCAGAGTGCGCGGAACCTGCGAACCACACTGTTTGCTCTGGCCGTGGCCCGGGCCAACAACCCCGACGGAGTCGTCGGTGATAAGGGACTGGCTGGACTGCGCGCTGCCGAAGCGGCATTCGTCAATGCCGCACGAGCCGAGCTCGGAGCACCCGCGCTGACCAGCGGTCTCTACACCCTCGACTAGCGCGACCCAAGCGCCCGAACATGAACACCCGCCATGTCGACAGCCCATGTGATCCTCGGCGGCGACCGGCAAACCCAATGTCATCCGCGACTTGATATCGATAATCGTTTGGTGACTACAGAAGGCTCTACCGACAGGGCAAGAGGCATGGCCCTCGAAACCGTTCACTGGCACCTCGTTCGGGAAGATGGGCAGCGTACTGCCGTGTCGACGCGGGCCGGGGCGGTATTGAATACGAACACGCTGGTTGTTGCCGGGACAGCGCTGGCGTTTTCGCTCAAAGGATCCGGGTCGCTGAGCCCGTGGGTGTTCGCAGCGACGCTCGGCACCTTGTTGCTCGTCGCTGGCTCGGTCGCGCACGCGACGCAGGCGTTGGTCATGCTGCGTCGCACCGAACGCAGATTCTCCGAGCCGCGCAGCGACGCATCGACGCTCTACGACCTGTCCGGCATCAGTCGCAGGTGGCCAACTTTCGAGCAGTTCCGAGTGACGATGATGGCTCAATCTGCGGAACAACAGCTCCAAGGAGCCCTTGACGAGTTGTGGTGAATTTCCCACCTGCACCGCTACCGCTACCTCAAACTCCGCAGAGCAACATGGCTACTGCTGGCCTCGATCAGCCTGCTCTTGGCCACGGTGGTGCTAGCAGCAGCAGCGTCCTACTGACCACACGCAGCCGGAACGAGATGAGACGACGCGAATACGCTCGAACGAATACCCGAGCCTGCCAGTACGTGCCTCGCCTGCCAGGTTATCCATGGGGCGCACCTGGGTAGGAAGTCAGCTTGAGTCAATGTGCGGACAGGGCAGCCGCTGCTGATAACCACCGGGTATGCCGGTACCGACGGCTGTCCAGAATGCTTCTGAGTCGCGGAAGTGCCCGCCGAGGGTGTGCCAACTTAGCCCTGGATGTTCGGCGCGCAGTGCGGCCAGACCTGCGCTGGCCAGGCCACACCGTTGATACTCTGGTTCGGTGTAAGGCTGTTCGACCCAGCCACATCGGCAGCGATCGCAGATCTGGTAGTCGACGGCGAACACGATCTCGCCGTCGAGCTTGGCGGCTCGCTCGAGCCATCCCTGCCGCTCATGCGAGGGTGTGTCTTGCCATGGCGTGCCTGAGATAGAAGCGGTCGGCCCGCCCTTTGGCTGGGCGAGTCTTCCTCGGCTGATCCGCTGCAGGGCCTTATGCCACCGATTCCGGCCGGACGCGCGACCGACTTCGTGGGCTTGCGCGGCCAGTCGCCGGGCTGCCGCGTGGACATCGTCGCTCACCACGACGCCATCGTGCTCTGCCGCGTTTGTGCAGCGAGCGGAGTCGGATCTCTAGCAGGTAAGGCGGTCGGGTCGGCACAGGAAGCGCGGTTAGCCTGTCGACCGGCGGCCAACGCCGAGGTAACGCAGGCCGGCGTCGGCCAGGCGTCGGTCGTCGAGCGCGTTGTGGCTGTCCAGGACCAGGTCGCCGGTCATGCGGGAGCTGATGCGGGTCCAGTCGAGTGTGCGGTATTCGGACCAGTCGGTGAGCAACACGAGCGCGGTGGCATCGGTGGCGACGTCGTGCGGGTCGGAGACCACGGTGAGCCCGAGAACGTCACGGTCGACGGTGGGATCGTGGGCGGTGACGATGGCGCCGTGGTCGGTCAGCGCTTGAACGATCTGAGTCGCGGGGGAGGCGCGTAGGTCGTTGGTGCCGGCCTTGAAGGTCAGGCCGAGGACGCCGATGTGGGCTCCGGCGAGGCAGTGACCAAGTTCGGTGGTGAGGCGGGCGATCACGCGGTCGTGGTGGTGGGCATTGCTGGCGATCGCGGCGGCCAGGATGGGGAAGTTGACTTCGGCTTGCTGGGACTGGTGGAGGAGTGCGCGCGCGTCCTTGGGTAGGCAGGGGCCGCCCCAGCCTGGGCCGGGGCGTAGGTAGTCGGCGCCGATACGGGGATCGGCGCCGAGTACGTAGGTCAGGTCGGTGATGTCGGCGCCGAAGGTCTCGCACAGCTCGGCGAGGGTGTTGACGTAGGAGAGTTTGGTGGCGAGGAAGCAGTTGGCGGCGTACTTGGCCAGCTCTGTGGTGGCTGGGTCGGTGATGATGGTCTCGGCGCGCACGGCGTCGTAGAGCGCGGTGACCTTCTTGGCTGCGGCTGGGTCTTCCGCGCCGATGAGGATGCGGGTGGGGTGGAGGAAGTCGTAGACGGCGTGGCCTTCGCGGAGGAACTCCGGGTTGGATGTGACCGCGATGTCCGGCCGTTCCAGGGCTGCGCGGAGCGCGTTGTTGGTGCCCACTGGAACCGTGGACTTGATGACCAGGACGGTGCCGGAGCGCAGCCGATCGCGTATCGCTGCGACGGTCTGCTCAATAGCTGACAGGTCGGCAGAACCGTCCGCGTGGCCGGGCGTTGGTAGGCATAGGAAGACGATGTCAGCGTCGGCGACGGCGGTAACGGTTGCCGTGTCGAACTTGAGCGTGCCGCTGTCGAGTCCACCGCGGATGAGATTGTCCATGTCCGGCTCGGCGAGGTGTGTTCGGCCATTGCGCAGTGCCCCGACCGTGTCCGGGTCGTTGTCGACACAGGTCACGGTGTGGCCCAGAGAGGCCAGGCAGGCTCCGGTAGTCAGCCCGACGTAGCCGCTGCCGATGACGGTGATGCGGGTGGTGGGGATCATGAACGCTCCGGGTGTCTACGTCGGGGTGACAGCGGGCAGTGCGCGGCCGGTGGCGCGCACTGTGGCCGTGAGGTTGTCCAGGTGAGTGCAGTGCTCGATGACCTGCCGGTCGAGATCGGATAACGGCCCGTGGGTGGCCAGGAAAGCGTCTTCGAGGTCGGGGCGGTCCGGCCAGATCCGGCTGGCGATGCGGACCAGGTCGCGCGCGGCGAGGTCGTACCGGGCGTGCTCGAAATCGATGATGCGAACGGCGCCGTCAGGTGCGCGCATGAGGTTGTGTGGGGTGAAGTCCAGATGGCACGGCACAGTGGGAATCGGGCCGAGTGTGGCGAGGTCGCGTAGATGTGCGCGGATCTCGAACCGACGGGTGGCGGGCAGGATCGGGTCGGCGAGCTGGAGCCATTGCGTGCCGCGGTCGGCGAGCCAGGCCGCCATGTTCGGCGTGTCGTGTGGTGGTCCTGCGGTGTGCCAGGCCGCGAGGATGGCGCCGGCTTGGGCGAAGACGTCGCGCTCAGCGTCGGGCGGCAGTGGGAGCCCGGCGACTGGGGCGCCGGGTAGGGCGGTGATGACGACCGCTGGCGGATCGTCGATCTCGGTGAGCAGACGCGGCGCCCGTTCGCCCAGTGCCGGCGCCCAGCGTCGGTAGGCGTTTCGCTCACTGTTGTGCCGTTCACGGTCGCGGTGGGCTTTGACGATCACTTCGCCGTGGCGGGTGGCCGCCCGCAGCACCGCGGTCTGTTCGCGGCCGGCGGAGTGTGCGATCGGTTCGGCACGCGGGTCGAAGTGCTGGCGGCAGAGGTTCAGCAAATCGTGTGCCGTTGTCACGGTTGGTCCTCGGAGAGGTGGCGAATGTCGTTGTGGGCCAGGAGCATCCACACTGCTTGATTGAGGCGGTTGATGTGCCGCTGCCAGTGGGTCAGGCAGGCGTGGTCGGTCACGAACCTGGCGTGGCGGCAGGTGCCGGGTGGGAGGTTGAGCAGGAGGGTGTGGGCGGCTTCAATGGTTTCGCCGTGGGCCAGCACGAGGACGCGGTGTCCGTCGTAGCGGGACAGGATGTCCTCCAAGGTGCGGGTGGCCCGATCGAGGTAGGTGTTCCAGGATTCCGAGCCGGCCGCGTAGGGCTGGTCGGGGTTGTGTTGCGGTGGTCCGCCGAACGCGGACTTGACCTCATGCCACGGGTGTCCGTCGGCTTCGCCGTGGTCGGGGCCGCGGAGATCGGCTTCGATCACGGCCGGCAGGGCGAGCGTGCGAGTGACGACCTCGGCGGTCTCCTGCGCCCGGCGGCGCGGCGTGGTGTAGATGACATCGATCGGACGGTCGGCGTGGTCGCGGGCGAGTCGGGCGGCCAGTCGTTCAACCTGCCAGCGGCCTCGGGTGGTCAGGCCGGTGCAGCCTTGGTCGCCGCCGACGATCCCGGCGACGTTGCAGACGGCCTCGCCGTGGCGGGCGAGGAGCAGCTCGGTGGTGAGGGCCATACGTTCTCCCCGTTCTGTGCGGCTGGCGTGCTGCGATGATCGATGGCTTGGAGCCACTGGACGGCGACGGCGGCGACCTGGACGAGTTCACGGCGCAATCGAGCCGGGTCTGCTTCGGCGAGAGCCTCGGCGACCTCTTCGACCAGGACGTGGCGCCAGGAAAGCTGTCCGGTCTCGCTGGCGTGCTCGCATTCGCGGCGCGCCGTATCGGCCAGATTGGTCCACTGTGGACCCGTACCGTCCGGCATCTGATGCTGGAAGCTCCAGAGGGTGTACTGGGATTCGCGTTCGGCGGTGATGTCGTCCAGAACGCGGCCAAGACCGGCGTGTGCCGGGGAGGTCGATACCGCGGTCATTGGGGCACCTCCGAATCTCGCCAGGGACGAACCTCGGGCCAGGGATAGCGGTACCCGTTTCGGCCCAGATATGGGCCGGTGAGCAGGTGATGGAACTCCGCATAGACCCGCAGTTGTTCGACGGAGCACGTTGTTTGGGGGCCCTCCTGGGCGGTGTGCGAGTTGTATGCCGCGAGCGCCGAATCGGCTTGGTGTCGATCAATCCGACCGTGGGTCATCGCGGTGCTGACCAGGAGCTTGGCCAGGTCGTAGCCGAACGGGGCGAGCGTCAGGTCATCGAAGTCGACGATGGCGGCACCGTCGGCGGTGAGGAGGAAGTTGCGGATGTTGGCGTCCTTGTACAGCGCAGCTGGCAGCCCGTTCACGGGCAGAGGGATCTTCTCCAGCGCCGTTCGGCGCGGAGAGATGAAGTCGCTGATGATCAGGCCGTCCTGGGTAGGGAACGGCTCGTCGAGCCGAGCGGCGTGTAGGTGTCTGCGGTACGCGGCGGCGTGCAGTCTGCCCAGGGTCGCGGCCAGCACACTGAGGTTATGAGCACGAGGGCACCGCGACCCGAGGTGTTCGAAGACCAACTCGTGAGCTGTTGCCGAGTGGAGATGAGGCAGACGAACGTCGGAGCCCAGCCTGGCCAGCCAGCGCCAGTGGACACGAGCCGCAGCGGCACGGTCTGGGTTCGAGTAAGGCTTGACGAACCTTGCGTTGGTCACAGCCGCACTGCCACGAGGTAGGTGATGGTGGACGTTGCCGTGATCGGTTCGTCCGGAATCCGGTGCCGGAGTTCCGTGGCCAGTTCAGCGGCTTTGCCCGTGAGGTGTTCGGGCAACTTGTACTTGGGCGACGTGGCCAGATACGCGGCGAGATGATCGAGTCCGCTGAACCGGAAGACGTGACGTTGCCGTAGGACGTGCTCAACATGGAGCGTGGTTGCGGTGATCTCGGTGGCGACGTCGCCGTGGAAGCTGGCGTAAAGGCTGGGCCGGCTTGTCGCCTTCGGGTCGAGTCCGGAGACGGCGATCACTTGGTCGATTTCGTGGTAGCTGTCGGCCGACTTGGTGACCAGGATGGCGTGCCCAGTTGGGGTCAGGCAGCGCGCGATCTCGGCGATGACCTTCTCGGGGTGCAGGGCGTGGTAGAGGCAGAAGGCGGCGATGGCGGTGTCGATGCTGGCCGGGAGTAGTGGCAGGTGGTGGTAGTCCGCACACACTGTCTCGACAGGGTGCCGGGCACGGCCCGCTCGATCGGCGACGACCGTCAGCAGCGCTGGTGAACGGTCCAGGGCGATCAGCCGTGCCGGGGCAAGACGGCTGGCCAGGCGCAGCGTCGTGGTGCCGCGTCCGCAGCCGATGTCACACATGACCGGCTCGGCTGGGCCATATCGCGCGGCGAGGTCGGCGATCGTCTCCGTCGCGTCCTCGCCGGTGATCTTGGCGGCGTGGAGTGCACTGGTGCGCTGGGTGAGCCGGTCGGCCGTGGCGTAGAGCGAACCGGCGATCAGACCGGGGTCGGTGAAGGGAGAATCCGTCATCCTCGGGGTCACCACCCACCCGGTGGCGATCAGGTACGGGCGGCGGCCTCCGCTTCGAGCTGCGCGACGAACCGGTCTGCCTGCCTGCGGCTGGTCAGGGTGATCAACCGCACATTGCCCCCATGCTCGGCCAGGAGCCCCTGAACCCGGGGGCGCATGGTCTTGCGATATCCCCAGATGTAGCGGATGAAGTTCCAGGTCAGGCGGTCGTAGACACCCTCTTGCGCGTGTTGACCGCCGCGGTAGCGCCACCGCCTCCGAGCAATCCCGATCAGGCAAGTGATCGGTGGCAGGTCGAGGAAGATCACGGTGTCGGCAGCGTCCAGCCGGATGTGCAGGGTGCCGGCGTAGTTGCCTTCGATGATCCATCGTGGCGGTGACACCAGGTCGCGCTGTTTGGCGGCGAATTCCTCTTGCGGCAACGGATTCCAGTCGGCGTCGTAGTAGACACCGTCCAAATGGGTCAAAGGCAAGCTGAGCAGCGCAGCCAGTCTGTTGGCCAAGTACGTCTTGCCAGATCCTCCGCAGCCGATGATCGTGATTCTGTCCACGCGGGCGGACGTTACCGGCATCCCATGATCGGCTTGCGGAGACACGACGGTTCACGACGCAGCCACCTCACGACCGGGTGAACCTGCGAGGATTTTGTCCAGGGCATCGAGTTGACGCGACACGCGGAACAGGTCGAGTGCTTGCAGACAGACGCTGATCAACTCCGCATGCTCGCTGGTCCCGGCGATGCGCTCCAGGTGAGTGAGCTTGGCCACCACCTCGGAGCTATCGTCGACGTGCAGCCATCGAGGAGTGAACCGATCGGCGCTGCGGATCATGCTCGGGGTCAGGGGCAGGCACCCGGTCAGGGCCGCCTCGAACAGCCGTTGGGTCATCTGCCCTGCGCGGGCGTAGCGGTCCGGCAGTAGCAGCACTGTGGCCAGAGCCCGGCCGTAGATCTCGGCTACCTCGGCAAACGGCACGCGGCCGGTGAACGTCACGTGGGGCCAGCCGTCCGTCCGGGTCCACTTCCCGGCGACGACATGCCGGTGGGACGCGGCGGCCGGCGCGAAGAACGTGTCGAACGCGGCATCCCGGTCGTACTGGTTGCCGACGTAGGCCAGCGGCAGGTCTCTCTGCCGGGCGGCCAGCGCGGCTGGGTCGGCGGCGGTCAGCGCGGCGTCGGCAATGGGAAACAGCAGCGAGACAGCTCCTGGAGTTGGGTGCACGGCGGCCTCGCAGACAACGACATTGCCGGTGGTGCGCAGTGGGTCATCGGCGGGTAGCTGTCGGTCCTTGTCCCACAAGATCGTCAAGGTGCCGCGACCGTACGTGTAGTGGTCGAGCAGCTCCTGCTGGCGGTGCAGGTCGCAAGTGTGGCCGGCGGCGCCGCACCAGGTCGTGTTGCGGCGGGGGATCGGCCAGCGCCATTCCAGGAACAGAATGTCGATCTCCGGCAGACCAACGTCCCAGGTGTAGGTCCCGGAAAGGTCCAGGCCAGCCTCGATGAAATCCCGGTCGGGTTGCAGGAATAACAGGTCGTGCCCGCGGGAGCGCAGGCCGTCGATCAGGACCCGACGGTGGCTTCGGCCGCCGTCTGGGGTGTCGGTCACGCCGGAACCGAGGAATCCCCAGAAGCTGTATCCGATCTTCACTTCGTGATCCACCAGCCTTCCATCAACAGCGCGTCCAGACCGCTGCCGGCCAGGCAGTCCAGGGCCATCTCGGGGGTACCGCAGATCGGTTTGCCCTTGACGTTGAGCGAGGTATTGATCACCACGGGGAGGCCGGTCAAGGTCGCGAACTCGGTCAGGACCTGGGCCAGGAACGGGTTCTGCTCGGGTGTGAGTGTCTGGACACGGGCGGTGTCGTTGACGTGGACGACCGCGCGGATCTTGTCGCGGGTCAGTTGGGTGACGCCGGAGGCGATGGACATGAAGGGCGCAGGCTGGGGGAGGGTGAAGTAGTCGGCAGCCGCGTCGGCCAGCACGATCGGGGCAAACGGGCGGAACGGCTCGCGGAACTTGACCGTGGCGTTGAGTCGCTCGACGACGCCGGGCAGCAATGGAGAGGCCAGGATCGATCGGTTGCCCAGTGCCCGTGGCCCGGCTTCCAGCCTGCCTTGGAACAACCCGACGATGCGGCCGTCGGCAAGGTGGCGGGCCAACGTCCGGGCCGGCTCGGCGGGTCGGTGGGCGGACAGGCCAGGGCGGAGTTCGGCGGGAGGGTCGAGATCTGGGTAGGCCGGCCCGAGATAGCAGCGATCGGTGACGCCGGCGGGCAGCGTGCCAGACCCGGCCAGGTGCAGCGCGATGGCTGCGCCGATCGCAGTGCCGGAGTCGCCGGGGGCGGGCGGCACATGGACCTCGTCGAAGATCCCGGCTTCGACGATCTTGCCGACTGCGACGCAGTTGGCCGCAACCCCGCCACCCAGGCACAGCAGGCCCGAACCGGTTAGGCGCCTGGCGCGTTGGGCGAGGTGAAGCATAACCTGTTCGGTGCGTTCCTGGAGCGCAGCGGCCAGGTCACGATGCACCTGCTCGAGGGGTTCGTCCGGGCGGCGCGGTGGGCAGGTGGCACCGGTGAACGCACTGGCGATGCGGGCGTACTGGCTGGACAAGACGCGCAGGGGCAGCAACTCGGAGTTCAGGGCGAATCCGGTGTCGGTGAGCGGAATGGCTGCGGCGAAAAGCTTTCGGAAGCGGGCCGGGTCGCCGAGGGCGGCCAGGGCCATGACAGTGCCCTCCTCGTCACCGCGTCGCCAGCCCAGGTGTTCGGTGACGGCTCCGTAGGCGTAGCCCAGGGAGGCGGGGTCGTCGATCGCCTCCGTTATGCGGTACTCGCATCCTCCGCTGAGCGGAGCGCGGGCGTGACCAATGGTCGTGGTCTGCACCTCGCCGAGGCTGTCTGCCACGAGAACTGCGGCGTCCTCGTAGGCGGAGGAAGCGAAGGCGTACAACCCGTGGGCGCGGTGGTGCTGCACAGCTGTGAGCCTGGCCCGTGGGAAACGGGCGGACAGGTCGGCGAGGCGGGCTCGGGTGCGTCGGGCAACCCGGATGAAGCTGCGTGCTCGCGGGATGGCGCGGCCGCGCGTCGTGGAACGGAGGAGTTGGCCGGGCGTCTGGGCCAGGGTGCCGAGGTAGCGGTGGGCTTGGAAGTTGTAGCCGACCACGGTGATCTGTTCCGGTGCGATTCCAGCTTCGGCAAGGAGCCAGGAGACGGCCTGCGCGGGGTAGGCCGAGGTGTGTTTGTCGCCCACGAGCCTTTCCTCTTCGGCGAACCCGACCAGCTCGCCATCGATGATGAGGGCGGCGGCAGAGTCGTGGGTGTACGAGCACAGCCCGAGAACGCAACTCCTGGGTGTATGCCGGATCATCGCGCGGCCTCGGCAGCGGTGCTTGCCATCAGGCCAGCGAGATGGCCGTACCAGCGTTCGAGAGCGCGGCCCAACTCGTCGGGAATCGCCGCGGCAGTGGTTCGGGCTTGGCTGCGGTCGCCACTGGTCCAGCATCGGTAGCTGGCCAGGACCGCCGCGAATACCCGCCATGGCGCGGCGGCGTGCAGTGGGACGCACCCGGCGACCACATCGGACAGCAGCGTTGCCAGACCCTCCCACTCGGTGGCTATCGGTGGCGTTGCCGGTGATGGCGGCGGGTCGACGGCCAGGTTGGCTGCCGCGTTCGTGTGCTTCTCGTACAGGTGAAGAGAGTCGACGAAGTGGTGGTATTCACCGAGTTCGACATCCAGCCAGCCCGCGAGCAGCTCCTGGAGCACGGTCGCGGCGAAGACGTCGTAGGGGAAGCCGAGCCAGAGATCCTGACTGCGCATGGTGGTGTGCATGTGCAGCCGGCCATCGCGCAGGAAGAACCGGTAGTTCAGGGTGCAGGGCACGTCTCGGTGGCCACGCGTGTCGCGCTCGGGATCGAACAACTGGATCACGGCCTGCCGCGAGTCCGGATCGCGGGTCAGGATGCGGCGAACCTGGTCGAGTTGATCCACCCGGCCACGCCAGCGACGCAGGCCAGGACGTCCTGGGCGATGGCGAGTAGGCGGGCCGCGTGGTCGACGTAGTCCCAGGGATCGCCGTACTCGTCGCTAATGGTGGGTACGCCGCCAGCGGCGAAGTCGGCTGCTTCGTAGTAGGCGTGGGACAGGGCGAGCCGGGCGAGCGCTCGACGAGGGTGAGTGGTGTCGGCTGGGCCGGGTGGGAGGGGAGGGAGTTGCGTGCTCACGCCGTACCCCCTCGGGTGTCGCTGATGAGGTTGGCGAGAGCGGTGGCGAGGCCGAGGACGATGACGGGGATGGTGGCGACGCCGACGGTGACGGGCCAGGGGGCGTGGTTGAGGCCGGCGGCGGTCATGAGGTGGAAGGCGATTTGGGCGGTGGCTCCGATGGTCAGGCTGGTGATGGCGGAGCGGCGGGCGAAGGTTCTGGCGCGTGGGGTGATGGTGCGGGTGGTGAGCCAGCAGCGCAGGGCGTAGGCGGCGTAGGCCTCGACGGAGATGGGGAGGACGACCGCGGTGTTGATGCGGAGGTCGTCCCAGACGCCGGGGAGGGGTTGGATCATGCCAAAGCCGGCGAGTTGGCCGAGGCCGACCCAGCCGGACCAGACGGAGATTGCGGCGGCGAGGCCGATGATCACCAGCGGCCACGAGGGTGGTCGCCGATGGCGCTGCGAATCGGCACCATGGCGAACCTGGCTGGTGCTGGTTGGTGTCGGTTCCGTCGGTTGATCTTCGTCGAGGGTGGGTGTGGGGGAGGCTTCGGAAGGGGTTCCGTGGGGGTTGTCGCCATTGCTGGTGTGAGCTGGTGCGGCCTGGTGGCTGGTGGCGTCTTCGCTGGCGATCTCATCCAGGACCTTTCGAACCTGGTGCTCGGTTGCACCGGTCGCTGCCGCCAGTGCCGGCCGCCCGGGGATTCGCTCACCAGCCTGGCGGGCTTCGGCTCGCAACCTGCGGATCTGGTCGGTCAGTTGCTGGTTGGTTCCGGCAGCGGTTCCGTGTGACCTTCCCGGGTCCGAGGGATCGGGCGGGGCGCCGTTCTCTTGGATCAAGATGGGATCGGGATGCCCGTTGACGGTGGGCGGTTCTGGATGGCGAGAGTCGTCCATTGTGGACCTCCTAGGCGGTCCACGTCTCACGCACGTCTCACAGACTGCTGGGACGGGGCCGGATTGGAGGCCCTAACCTGGACTTTCTCTGGGCTCTGACCAGCCGATCGGACTGAATTGGAATCTGTGGAACCCTTTGGCCCGCTGGGGGTCAAGGGGTCGCAGGTTCAAATCCTGTCAGCCCGACGGCGAAAGCGGGTTCTCGCAGCTCGGAGGCTGCGGGAGCCGCTTTTGTTGATCTTCATGACGTCCGCAGCGACGTTATCTTTGGGGTACAGCGCTCATAGACCCGTTTAACTCGGCTTGACCCCTTGACTACGTCGGGTCACCGATTTGACTAGATGGCGTCTACTGGCCCAGTAGCTATGCTCTTTATAAATTGCCCGTGGAGTCCCGCTACGGGTCTATTCTCGTGACCTTTCTGTCGGCAGAACAATAATGAGACACGACCATTGGCCTGTTGAAGTTATCGTTAGCCTGACGTTTCGCGTCAACATGTCTGCGTGCCGGGGGTAGACGACGTCGCATGGCCAGCGGTTGCCTAGTGGGAAGCGCGACCCCGGTCCACGAAGGCCGAAGCGGACGAGTACAGGACTCCTCGGACCTTGACTGAATCGCCGCCGGGTCGGATCGGCTTCGATAAACAGCGAGCACGCCTTGCCGCACCGGTCGCGTATCGGCCCCTCGATCGGCATCCACACCCTGGCGCTGCTCACGGTGCCTGTGCAATGTAACGGGTCTGGGATACTGCAGCACATGTTCGATCTTGGGTCCTGGGTAATCAAGTTGCTGGCCGAGTCAGGCCGAAAGAAGCTGACCACACTCGTCTTCGGCACGGAGCAGGAGCGGGCACTGCGCTCGGCCGCCTCGGCGGCGGTTCAATCGACGGCCGGAGATCTGCACCCAACCGACGATGAGCAGGCCGAGCAGCTAGCGCAGGGTGATCAATCAGGTCTTCAGCAAGCCGGTGCCGGAGGACGTGTTCGGCAACCACACCAGCGTGCTGGACGCGCTGCGGTCCGGCATCGGTGGCTAACTGGCGGTCCTGGACGACGCCACGCTGACTGGGCAGGGCCATTCGTCGGCCGATGTGCTCGGAGTGTCGGGCAAGGTGTTGGCTGAGACACTGGCCACCCACCTGGTGCGGGAAGTCGTCACGCGGGCATCGCGGGGTGGCCCGCTGAAGCCGTTGGCGGCACAGCTGAACCACGATGTGACCCATCTGCAGGTGCAGCAGACCCATGACGCGGTTCGCCAGATCGGGGTCGCAATCCAGGAAGCCCTCGATCGGCTGGACACCGCCTACCCACCTGCACAACGTGCTTCCCTGGCGATGGCCGATATCGATGTTGCGCTTCATGTGGAGCAGTTGCTGCACGGCCTCGTCCTCGGTGATCATGACGAAGCGGAACGCCGCGTGAACCGGCTGTGCTTGCCGCTGTTTCGAAACCAGCAGCGCGCCGCAGTCGAGGCGATTATCCGGGTGGCCACTGCCACGAGGGATCACACGACTCAGCTGCTCGCCTGCTCGCTGCTGGAGGCCGCTGATCGGCTGGACCCGATGCTCATCACGATCGACGACGTGGAAGGTCTCGCCCGGTCAGCCGATGACTCGCTACGAAGCAGTGCGGCAGTGCTGATGTGGCAGTGGGCAAAGGCCATCCCCGGTCGCGTGCCCATCGCCCTGCTGGGCAGGCTTACTCTGCCCAGCACGGAGGACTGGTACGTGCATGCTGCGGCCCGAGCCGGTGCGAAACAGCTGCTGCTGGCCCGCGCCGCAGCCCGAGCGGTCTTCGACCGGATGGCAGCAAGCCATGACCCGGACGACCGAGAATACGCAGCTGCAGACCTACTCGAGGTAGCCAGGATCGAGCCGCGCGCCGTTCCAAATGATCTTGCCCGCAAGCTCATCCTTGACCAGGACCAAACTGTAGCTGCCCGAGCGGCCGAACTGCTGCGTGCGGTAGAGGCCATCGAGGAAGGTGAGCGCGAGAACTACTACGGCCAGTTCGGGATGTGACGGCCCCCACCAGCGAAGCTCGAGCAACACGACGAGCGACAGCGACCGGCTCAGGCGGTATTCACGTACTTGGGGTGCGTGCTTGCACGACCACCCTATGTGAGAGTGGACGGAGTAGACCGTACTTGATCTGCGGAAACGTTACTTGACTAAATGGGGTCTATGGCGGGATTTTCCGGGGAGAGTGTCAGACCCGAAAACTTGGGGTGGTCTGGGGGTCAAGGATTCGCAGGTTCAAAATCCCCTCAGTCCGACGGCGTGTGGTGGCCGTTGACGTGGTCGTACCAGGTCAACGGCCTTTCTCGTCAGCTCTGTTGATCTTCGTTGATCATCTTCAATTGTGGGCTTGATCGAATATGGGGTGTCTCTGGGGTACTGTGCTCCATATTTGATCTGCGTTTCTTCTTGGTGTCGTGGTGTTGGTGCTAGTCGGCGTCCTGGGTTGGGGGATTGGGATGGTGGCACTCATGACGGTCCCTGTGGGGTGCATGGCACTGTTGTCGTCCTCGGGTAGGTGGCGTCGGATGATCCCGTCGCGCGGCGGCACGGGTGGTGGGGTGGGGTGGTCGGCGATGGTGTGGCGGGCGTCGAGCCAGGCTTGTTTCAGCGCTTGTTGGATGCGGGTTTCGATCCAAAGCCGATTCCATTTCGCGGAACGAGTTGCTCGTCGTGCTTTGGTACTGCCGTGAGTGTGGCGCCACTGGCCCCCGTGACAAAGTGATCGCACTGCTCAACCTGTGTTCGCAGGCGCTGCCGCGGCTCGACTACCCGGTCACCACCGAAAAGCTGTACTTGCACGTTGTACCAGCATCGATGATGCGGTCTGGCAAGCAGTGAACATAACCCACGCGGCTGGTGCGGCTGCCATTCTAGGGTCCTGTGTGGATATATGACGCCCACAGCAGGGGATACGCGTGCTGGTCACGCAGTCGCCGCACTGCCGCGTGCAATGCGGCTGCGGCTCGTGAGCTCACCAGTCGGCCGGACTCGCCGGTGAGGCCGGTGTAGAAGTGCTCCGCGATGTCCGCCGCGTGCTTGTCGCTAATCATCCACTGGGTGGCCACGACGTGCGGGAAACCCGCGAGCCGCAACGCGCCGGCCAGGTGCACCGCCTCGTCGGGCACGGAGATCACCCCGCGCGCGGTCTCGCAGGCGGACAGGAACACCAGCTCCGCCCGGGCGAGCCGCAGACCGGAGATGTCCGCGACGGTGATCGGCCCGGCCGGCTGATGGTCGGCGCAGTACAGGGCGCCGCCGCCGCCATCGCGCGGGTTCTGCCCGCCGTGGCCGGCGAAGTGCAGGTGGGTGTGGTCGGGCAGGGCAGTGAGCACGGCCTGGCGGGTGGCCGCGTCGGCGCAGAGCAGGGTGGTCCCGGGCACCAGGGACGCCAGCCGGCGCACCTCGGTCATGGCTTGCGGCAGCGGGGACAGACCGGGGGTCGCCGGTTGGCCGACGGCCAGCATTCTGACCGGCGCGGGTGGGCCGGACCGGACCTCGGCGAGCGCCCGCAGGGTCGGCGTGTAGGAGCAGACCACCCGGTCCAGCAGCGTGCGTCCCGAACCGGAGCTGTGGTGGCCCGCGGCGTGCACCGGCAGGAAGGTCAGCAGGCCGGTCGGGCACCACCACAGCCGCGCCGGATCGGACGGCAGCGCGTCGAGGACGGGCTCGGCCACCGTGTCCCACAGCCAGGCGAGCACCTTGTCGAGCGCCCGCTGGGCCCGCCACGCGCCGGCCACCGAGTCGCCCGTGCCGGCAAGGGCGTCGAGCAGTGTGGTCGCGTGGTCTCGGACCTGCTCCGGGTCGAGCCCGCGCAGCCGTACGGTGCTCAGCCCAGTGGCGGTCACGATCAAAGCGTCACATCGCCGCGGGTGGACGTTGATCACCACCACCGGGCCGCCGGCGGCCGCGGCATGCAACCGGTCTAGTGACGGCAGACGCAGCAAGTCCGTCAGCCCGGGTAGTTTCCGGGCCCGGGTCAGCAGGGTGTCCCATTCGCGGGCCAGCTCCCGCCGCCGGTCGGCCAGCGCCCGCTCGGCGCCTTCGTCGTCGGCGGCGGGAGGGCCCGTTGAGTCCAGCTCGGCCCGAACGGTCCGCAGGCGCGCGGCCAGGTCCGGGTCGAGCGCGGCCAGCTCGCTCAGGTCGCGCCGGGCGTCCAGCGCCTGGGCGAGCAGCACACCCCGGCCCTGCTCGAGTAGCTGCAGCGCTTGCCCCGGGTCGTCGAGCATCAGCGCGGCGGCCGCGGCCGTGCTGGCCAGCCCGGTGAACTCGCCGAGCGCGCTGACCCGGTCCGCGCGGTCGAGGCCGTGCCAGGCCAGCAGCGGCAGCAGCTCGATCGCGGTCCGGTAGCCGGCCACCGCCTCCGCCCAGCGTTTCAGCCAGCTGGCCACGGCGCCCCACTGGCGGGCGGCGCGGATGCGCAGTTCGGTCGGTGCGGCCGCGGCGCGGGCCACGTCCCGGAACTGGCCGATCGCGGTCTGCAAGTCGGTAAGCGACCCGGTCCGCTCGGCGCGGTTGATCAGCGCCCAGCCCAGGTGGTGCTGAATTCGGCCGTTGTCGGGATGGCCGGCAGGGGCCGTCCGCAGGGCGGCCCGGGCCGCCTCGATCACGGCGTCGAGATCGAGGCGCCGCTGGGAATGGAGGTAGCGGTCGTGCAGCGCCGCGGCCAGGTTGCCCAAATACAGCAGGCGGTTCGGGTGGTCGTCCGAGGTGAGCCGCACCGCTTCCTGGATGGCGGCCAACTCCGCCTCCGCGTCCTCGGAGTCCATGGTTGTGCCGTGCCGCAGGTGCAGGGCGTAGGTGTACCTGGACAGGTACCTCGGCCGGTCGGCGTGGCCGGCGGGTGTGGCCTCGACCGCCGAGCGGGCCAGCCCGACCATCTCGTTCACACCGGCCGGGTCCCGGGTGCGCAGGAACCGGGACATCAGGGCACCGGAGAAGTTGGACTGCAGCAGCGGGCATAACGGGTGGTCGGCGGGTATGGCGTCGACAGCAGAGCGGTGGGCCTGGATCGCCTCGTCCAGGTCGGACAGCGCGAAGGTCTGCTCGTACCGCTCGCGCAACGCGTTGGCCAGGGTGGCCAGGGTGGTGGCCAGGTCGACGTTCTTGCCGGAGGTGAGCCGCAGCGCCTCGCGGCCGGCCGCCACCGCGGCCTCGGAATCCTCCGGCGCCCCGGTCCTGATGCAGCGGGCGCTCAGCGCGCCGGCCAGGTTGGTCAGGTGGCCGGCCCGGTCCGGGTGGCCGGCCGGGAGCACGTCCACCGCCCGCCGGCACAACTCGATCGCCCGGTCCCCGTCCGCCTGCCGGTCCAGGCGCTCGTACCTGAGCCGCAGCGCAGCGCCAAGGCCGGCCAGCAGTACCGCGTGCCGCTCGTGGTCGGAGTGGACGCACCGCTCGGCGAGCTCCATCAGCCGGACGGCCTCGTCGAGGTCGGTGAGGGATCCGGTGCGCTGGAATCGCGCCTGCATACTGCTGCCGAGGTTGAACTCCGCGCTCGCCCGGTTCGGGTCGTCGTCAGGAGACGCCAGGACCGCTTCCCGGCCCCAGTCGATGGCCGCGTGCAGGTCCGCGAGATCTCCTGCGTGAAAGAACCTCAGCCGGTATGCGTTGGCGAGATTGGTCGCGTCGATCATGCGTCGCGTGTCGTGCTGCCCGGCCAGCTCGACGGACCGCTCGCTTGCCGTTATGCCCCTGTCGAGATCGGCGATGTCGCCGGTGTGCCGGAACCGGCTCGTATGCGCGGAACCCAACTCGGACAGGCAGGTCACCAGTGCCGGATGCCCGTCAGGGACGGCTCGGCTCGCCTGCTCGAAGAGCGCGATGGCGTCGTCGAGATCCCCGGCGGACCGGGTGCGTTCGGCTCGGGCCCGCAGCGCCGCGGCGAGGGCCGTCAGAATGACGAACCGCTCGGCGGCGTCCGCGCCGTCGTGCAGCGCCTGCCGGCCGGCGTCCACGGCAGCGTCCACATCGGCGAGCTGCCCGGTGTGTTCGAACAACGCCAACCGGCTGGTGCACAGGCTGGCCAGACATCCGGCGTGCTCGGCAGATCCGTGCGGCACCGCGGACACGGCCTGCTCGTGCACGCGTACGGCCTCAGTGAGATCACCGAGGTCGTGCCGGTGCTGTCCGCGATGCCGCAGCGCGGCGCCGAGCGTGTCGAGCTGGTACGCCCGCGGCGGGCGGTCGTCCGAGGCGGCGGCGCGCCGGGCGGCGTCCACCGCGGCGTCGGCGTCGGCCGGGTCCGTCAGGTGTTCGAACCTCGTCATGAGCGCCTGGCAGAGGTGGGCGAGGAAGCGCGCCGTGTCGGGGTGGTTCGGCGGGCAGACCCGGACCGCGGCGGTGGCCCCGCGCACGGCGGCGTCCAGGTCGACCGGGTTGCCGAACCACGTGAACCGCGCGTGCAGAGCGAGCGCGGTGTTGATCAGGAGGGTCGCCCGGAGCGGCCGGTTGCCGGCGGGCGCCGCGCGCAGCGCCGCCCTGAGCGACGCGACGGCCTCGGTGATATCCGGACGCTGGCCGCGCCGCTCGAACCGACGCATCAGCGTCATGCCGGCGTTGGACAGGCACACCGCACGGTACGGCGCGTCCTCGGGCATGGCCGCTACGGCGTCTCTGGCCAGGTCGATGGCGGCGTCGAGATCCTCAGCCGACCGCGTCGTGCCGAATCGGTCCTGCAGCGCGAAGCTGCAGTTGTGCAGAATGATCGCCCGCTCCGGGTGGTCGGCCGGCGCGAGCTCCACCGAGCGCCGGCCCACCGCGACCGCACCTTCCAGGTCGGCCGGGTCGCCGTTGAGGACGAACCGGCAGCGCAGGCCCGTGCACAGGTGGGACAGCAGCATCGGCTTGCCCGGGTGGCCGTCCGGGGTCCCTGCGGTGGCCCAGGACGACAACCGGATCATGATCTCCAGCGCGTCCACGTCGCCGGCCTCCCAGCGGGCGAAGGCGTCGCGGAACTGGGCGGATACGCCGGGCAGGTCGGCGACCTCCGGCGTGGGTAGGGCGCGCACTCGTGCCCGCAACGGCTCCGGGACGGCGTCCGGTGCCACCCGGTCGACCAAGGAGAAAAGGAATGCCGCCGCGTCCAGCTCCGACCGGGCGTAGTGCCACGTGGCCAGGAGACGGGTGATGTTCCAATCCAGCACCAGCGGCGGCCAAGCACCGTCCTTGGGCAGGTACACGCCGAAGTCCCGCAACGCCTCGGCCTGGGCGCACGCCTGCGGATCCAGTACCGCCTTGGTGTCGCCGGTGCGCTCGTGATATTCCAGACGCTCCCGCAGGGCAAGGAAAAGCTGCTCAAGGGTTGGTTGCTCGGGCAACGGCCGCCCCTCTGGTCTGCCTGGCTCAACCTTAGACACCAAGGGGTGTGCGTATGGAGGCTTCTACGCTGCTCAGCGTACTGTGCCGCGGTGCGGGCGGCCTTTTGAGCGTGCTGCGGCCCGCCCAGCTCAGCAGGGCCGGGGGACCCGACTGTGCGCCAAGCGGATCGTGCAACGGCTATCGGGCCGACTGGTGGTTCGACCCTCCATCGGCTGGCCCCATGTTTCATGCGAACAGCTTGGGCGTCGGTGGCCGCGCCATAATGCGGTCGCCGTTGTTCGCGTTGGCTAGGAGTTCTGGTGCTCACGCTGAAAGTGAAGCGGTTCGACGGACCTGGTCGGTGGTGGTGGGTGCTGAGTGGTCCCGGTGGCGAGTTTCTGGCCGACCACGAGGTGTCGCTGGACGAGTCGTGTTGGCAGTACGAGGCGTTTACCGACGCCTATCGATACCTTCGCTTGCACGCGGCGCCCGATCGTCGGACCGTGTCGGAAGCCGACATAATGGCGAAACTCGGGCGCTGGATCGGCAGTGAAGTTTTCGGCCCGATGGGTGAGGCTCTGGTCGCGCGAGCCCCGGTCACCGTGCGGGTTGTGATTCCCGAGGCAGCCCGCGTGCTGGCGTTCCGTCCGCTGGAATTGGCGCGCGTGCAAAACACGGTTCTCGCGCTGGCACGAGTCAGTCTGGTCATGCAGGTTGAGGCAGGTGCCCGTGGGCCTGTCCGCACCAAGGCACCGATCACTGACCATGTGCGGATGCTCGGTCTGTTCAGCCTGCCGACGGGTACCTCGGTGCTAAACCTGCGGCGTGAACGACACGGACTGACCCGCCTTGTCCAGGCCGTTGCCCAGACTCAGAATCGGTCAATTCTGCTCCGCGTAGTGCAGTACGGCGTTACCAGGGCACGACTACGGGAAGTGGTTGAGGAGGCCGACGGTTGGGACGTGATCCACATTTCGGCGCACGGTTTGGGAGGAGGCCTGCTGTTGGAGAACGAGGATGGCACCCCGGACCTAGTTACCGGTCGCGAGTTGGTTGACATGCTAGGGGCAACGGCCGACCGGGTGCGGCTGGTGACGTTGTCTTCCTGCTCGTCTGCGGCGCTCACCATCGCCGAGCATCGACGCCTGCTCGGGCTCGGCAGAGCACCGGCGGGACCATCGCCGTTATCCGACGAGCAGTCATGGCCAGAGGGTTCGCAGCCTGGCCAGGTGATACCCGTGCTGGCAGCCGACCTTGCCGACCGGTTGGACGTGGCAGCTATTGGAATGCGATACCCGATCACGGACGAGTTCGCGATCGGCCTGTCCGCGGAGTTGTACGGCCTGTTGCTGGGTCGGGGACAACCGGTCGCCCGCGCCCTTGCGCTCGCGCTGCCGAAGGTTGTGCCCGATCCCGCGACACCGTCATGGCCTGCGATTTCCGTCGGCACACCCGCTCTGTTCGGTTCACGCGCGGTCGATGCGGTGGTGCTTGCACCGCCGGGCGGTCCGGTCGTGTTCGACGAGCACCAGGTACGCAAGATGGCGCGGTTCCCAGAGCAACCAGAACGCTTTGTCGGCCGGTCGATGGTGCTGACCCAGGCGGGTCAGGTGCTCGCGCCCGGCAGCGGACACTCCGGAGTGCTGTTGTACGGAATGGCTGGCGTCGGGAAAACCGCCAGCGCGCTGGAATTGGCATACACCCACCGCGAGGGTTTCCGCGCCATGGTCTGGTACCGGGCACCCACCAAGGGCGACCATGTCGCCGATGCGTTGGCCGATCTCGCTGAGCGCCTGGAAGCCGCGCTGCCCGGCTTAGCGCTTCGGCACCGGCTGGACGACACGCATGAACTGAGGCGTTTCCTCCCGACGTTGACAGAGTTCTGTCGGACTGTGCGGGTGTTGTTCGTCTTGGACAACCTGGAGTCGCTGGTCACCGATGATGGTGTCTGGCGAGATGCCCGGTGGGGAGAGGTGATCGCCGCATTGATCGGACACCGTGGATTGTCACGAGTGCTGCTCACCTCGCGACGGCTGATCGTCGGCCTCGGTGACCGGATATCAGCGCACCTTGTGAACCCGCTGTCTGCGGACGAGGTGTTGCTGTTGGCGCGCGAGCTCCCTCATCTACGTGCCTTGATCGAGGGCACGGTTCCTGGCCTGGCGATCGATGATGGCAGGCAGTTGGCAGTACGCGTCCTGCGCACCGCCCAAGGCCATCCAGCGCTGCTAGAGCTGGCCGACCGCCAAGCCGCCGATCATGGGCGGCTGGCGTTGCTGCGGGCCAGGTTGGCCGAAGCTGATCAGGTGTGGAGTGAGAGCGGCATCCGTATGGAGGACTTTTTCGGCACCGGGCAGGCCGGTGCCGTTGCCGATGACTACCTAAGGGTGCTGGATACGTGGACCCGAGGCGTGGTTGGGTCGTTGACGGAAGACGCAGGGCGGCTGTTCATCATGCTGTCTCTGCTCGAGGGCGATGACCGGCTCCAGCCGGTGGTAGAGGGTATCTGGGAGAAGCTGCACCAGATGGGCGAGACCGAGGTGCCGGACCTTGGCTCGCCACTGAGAGTGCTAGCCGTTTCCGGGCTTGTCACGGCCAGCTTATTCCCCGGCGGCGACATCCTGGTTTATCAGGTGCATCCCGCCGTCGCGGCCGTTGGCCACGCGCTGGCCGAAGCAGACTTCCGCGCCCAGGTGGACCGCTTAGCCGCCGACGGGTGGCTGTCGGGCATTGTGGTGGCGAGTCGACACGAACATGACGGTAACGACAACTGGTTGGTGCGCACGGGCTGGCTGGTACGTAAGGCCAGTCGGGGCGCGGTGCCCTACCTGCTGCGTCTCGGTGACTGGCAGACAGCGGCAGCGATGCTAGAGCAGCTGATTGCCCGTGATCATTCAGTCGAAACCGTCCAGGCTATGTTGCCCGCTACCCGGGCCATCGTCGACCGCGCTAGAGACACCGATGATGAGATGTCGGCGCAGTGCCTGCTGGTGTCTGCTCTCCTCGTCGTAGACCCGCCCGCAGCGGAGAACCTGGCTCTTGCCGCGCTTGCGAAGCCCGGGTTCGGCCGAAATTCCGACATCGTCAAAATGACTCACAAACTGGCTCATTACTACCAGGCGAGCGGGCGGCTGGCCGAGTCACTTTCCAAGATTGAGGATCTGCTTCAGCGTGAGTGCGGGCCGCAGACACGACTCTGCTTCCGCGCTGAGCGCGTGCTACTCCGGGTCCAACTGCATGAGGAATTCGACGCTGTCGAGGAAATGCGGCAGCTTCGCGAGGAGTCGGACGAACTCGGGGAAGGTGATGGCGAAGGAGAGTTCTTCCAGCCCTGGCAGGTGCGTGAGCAGCTGTTACTGACATCAGCGAATGTGGCCCTCCAGGCCGAAC
This sequence comes from Actinophytocola sp., assembly GCF_035762905.1. GTDB lineage: Bacteria > Actinomycetota > Actinomycetes > Mycobacteriales > Pseudonocardiaceae > DASYTH01. The sequence continues at coordinate 18,239 of NZ_DASUCC010000095.1, read as the reverse complement.
GTTGGCAGGAGGCCCTAGACTACTATGCTGCCGTCTGCGAGTTGGAGAAGCGTCGTGACGCACCAGTCGGTCACACGGCGATCACCCGATTCAGCTGCTACGGACCGTTACTGCGCCTCGGCCGGATCGAAGAGGCCCGCATGGTGTTATCCGAATGCCGCGAAGTCTTCGAACGGGTCCGGGATATGCGTCACCTCGGCAAGACCCACGCGGCACTCGGACATGTCGAAGACCAACGGGGTCATGGCGACGTCACGATCGAGCACCTCCGAACCGCTCTCCGCTATTTCTACCTGACGAGAGACGTCACAGACATCGCGGACGGGCACAGCGATCTCGGCCGTTGCCTCATCGTTTATGCGAAAGACTTTTCGGACGGCTACCTGCATACGCTGGTCGGCGCGTTCCTGGGTACTCTCATCGGTCGAGCATTGGTGCCAGAATCGCTTTCCCGGCTTGCCAAAGGTCTACGTGCCGTGGGTGCAGTCCCAGCAACGCTGGACGCAGTACAGGAGGAAATAGATCAGTTCGACGGCCTACGATTGGGCCAGTTGTTATCCTTGTATTGGCCCAATCGCGACAACCTAAAACGAGCATTCGCCAACATGGTGGACACGATTCTGGCATCCGCCGCAAAAGACGACCTGGACCTCGTACAGTTTCTCGCCACATGGGACCCGATCATCTCCGGCATCGTCGCCTCGGCAGACGGGGACGAGCAAGCGAAAAAACTGGTTGACCAAACATTACGGGAAACCGAATCAAAGACCAAGACCTGGAAAGCGTTGGCTCGCGCGCTTCAAAGCATCCATGCTGGCGAACGGGGCTGGAACCTGGTAGCCGGTGACCAATTTGATATCGCTATCATCCGCCGAACGCTGGCCGCGCTGGCCGATTCCAACCTGGTGCCTCCGACGCTATGGCCACTCATGCCGCTCCGCAATTGGCTGGGCAAGCTGATTCGCGTACTCCGGGAAGGTGACAGCGACCAAGCCAACGCTGTCGTCGAGGAGATCCTCGCGGTGAACGGCACCCGTGAAATCGGTCTCTCTGGAGTACTCCAGGCCGTGATCGCGGTCGGTCCCGACAAGGTTTACCTCGCTGGTCACAGTCCGGTTCTCGAATCAGTAATAGCCACCCTTCGCCACTACCTCGCGCCCCAGTCTGGACAGGAACCAATATCACTAGCAGAAAGCTCGTAGCTGCGTTAACCAGCCGGAAGTGGTGACGCATGAGGCATAACCTCGAGCAAGATCAACTGCTAGTTCGGTTAAATGCTGCCGAGCGCACAGGATGGGGCGTCACACCAGGCGCACATGCGTGCCCAGTCCACGCTTGGATGGTTGGTTGCAGCCCTCACATTCCAGCCAGCGGCGAATGGGGTTCATACCGGGGGAGCGCGTGGGATTCGCGCCACTCGCCCGACGAACCGGCAGAGGGCCTCACGTACCGGCATGAAGGTAGGCGGCCCATAGTGACGGTGTGGTGGGTAGCTTGTCACGAATGACGCGTACGGCGCGATGGATGGCTTCGGCCGCCGTGTTGGTGTCGATTCTATTGTCGTGCGTGGTGATCGCCGCGTAAAAGGCATCGGCAATTCGGATAGCCAGTTGGTCGCTGATTTGCCAGAGAGTGCCGACCACGTGGGGGTAGCCGGCGAGTTGGAAGGCGGTAGTGAGATGGATGGCTTCGTCGGCCAGGTCAAATGACGGGTTGAACGCGGTATGGCAGGCGGACAGGTAGGCCAATTTGGCGTGCTCGAGTTGTATCGGTACGAGGCTGGCGACGGTGAGCGGGTCCGTGTCGTGATCGTGGAGGAGGAGCCGGCTTTGCGATGGGTCGTCCGGGTCGCTGCCGCCGTGACAGGCGAAGTGCGCGATTGCACATTCGCGAAGGTGGGCGAGGACCGCGGTCTTGGTCGGTAACTGGGCGTCGGCTGCGGAGTTTTCGATCAACAGGGTGGCCGAGGGGAGGTGAGCGTGCACCAGATCGGCTTCCATGCCGGCGTAGGGAAGGTGGCTGTGCTCGCCAGGTGTGGTCGGCATGGCCACGATTAATGCTTGTTCGGGTGCGGTCATTGCGGTGTCGCACTCTCGGGCGTATCCGAGCGCACGGATGGTGGGTGTGTAAGAGGAGATCACCCGGTCCATGACCGTTGGGCGATCGCAGGCTCCGCGCGCCTCGGCGTGATGGCCGGCAGCGTGGATCGGCAGGAACCCCATGATGCCGCCGGATGCCCACCACAGTCGTGGCCACGCGGCTCCCGGCTCCGGGGTGTGGCAATAGCCTAGCTCGTCGAGAATCGGCTTGGCTGCGGCGTCCCACAGCCAAGCCAGGACCTCATGGATCATTTCCTGTGCGTGGCGTCGCTGCTCTGGGTTGGAGCCGGGTTCGTGTGCTGAATCGAGGGCGTGATAGAAGGTACGAATTCGATCGATCAGTACGTCACGGCCGACGTCCGGTAACGCAATTGAGGTGACTCCTTGCTGCTGAACAAGAATGGCGTCGCTGCGGTATCTGCTGACGTTGATCACAACGATGGGCCCGCGCTCGGCATGGCGAACCATCTGTGCTGGCTCAGGGGGTAAGAGAAAAGCCTTGTAACCCTCCAAGGCCCGGATCTCGGCGATCGTCGCGTGGAACGCACTTGCCACGTGGTGCCGGTCCTCGGCTTGCTGTCCAAACCCGGTCACCCCGGCTGCTAGCGATGCGTCAGTATCGATGTGATCGAGCAGGTTTCGCAGGTGGATGAACCGGTCAGCCAGCTCAGGATGGCGGACTCGTAGATCGGTCACGTCGCTGCGGGCGCCCAAAGCCAGGCTGAGCATGACCCCTCGGCCTAACTCCAGCAGGCGCAACGCCCGTACTGCTGGTGGTTCACCCGCCACCTCGTGGGCGAGCGCCGCCGCTGCGGCATCGCTTGCCAAGCCGGCGACCTTGCTGAGAGCGTGTTGCTGGTCGCTGCGGTGGAGCCGCAAGGACGCCACTTCGGGAAGTAGCCAGACCGCCGTTTCCAGCAGGCCACTCATGCGGCCGGCCTGCGTCGGTGTGGTCAGGGCGGCCGCCACCTGAGCGGCATTGAGTCGGACCGATGGTTTCCCCGACGCCAGGGCTGCCGCCTGGATGTAAGTGGTGATCGCCTCCTCGCGGGCTGCTGGTGTACCTCGGCTGTTCAGTACGTTGCCAAGGTTGATCAAGCGTTCTGCGTAGTTGGGTTGATCGGTGGGAGTTGTCGCGACCGCCTGGCGGCTCAGGGCGATCGCCTGCTCCCAGTCCGCTTCCCGACCGGTGTGTTCGGCGCGGAAGCGCAGGGCGATCGCGAGGTTAGACAGGTATGCTTCCCGGAGCCGGTGATCGGTGGGTGCCGCATCGAGTGCTTGCCGCCCGAACATGACGGCCTCGTCAAGATCGGCTATGGCTCTGGCGCGCATGAATCGGGTACTTAAGCAGTTGCCGAGAATGGTGAGGTAATTAGCCCTGTCGGGTTGGTTGACGGGTGCGGTGTGGACGGCTTGGCGCCCGACGGCAATAGCTTCGTCAAGATCGGCAGCTGAGCCTGACCGCTGGAACCGAATCTCCAAAGCGCTGCCGAGCATCGACAGCAAGCCCGGCCGATCGGAGTGGCCGACCGGCATCGCCTCGACTGCTTCCCGCAACGCACTGATCGCCTGGTCCAAATCGGTACGGGCACCTGTGTGCTCGAATCGAATGCGTAGCGCGGCACTGAGGTTGCCAAGGTAGCTGTTTCGCTCGGCGTGGTTAGGAGGCGCGGCGTCGATCGCAGCCCGAGCCACGCTGATCGCTTCATCGAGATCCGTTACGGTGCCAGTGAGTTGGGACCGGTCGCGGAGGGCGCCGCTGAGCATCGACAACATGCGCGCTCGATCCGGCAGGTCGGCAGGAGCGCTGTCCACCGCCGCCCGCGCGACGTCGATTGCTTCGTCCAGATCCGCCCGATCCCCTAGCCGCTCGAACCGGTTGAGTAGCGCAGCGCCGAGATTGTGCAGACACCGGGGGAAATTGATGTGATCACGAGGCATGCGTTCGATGGCCTCCCGAGCATTGCTGATCGCTCCGGCCAGGTCCGTCAGATCACCGGTTCGCGTGAACCGAGTCCGCAGAGCGCCACCGAGCTGAATGAGAAGTGCCACCTGCCAGGGGTTATCGGCCGGAGTAGTGCCGATGGTCGCTCGCGTGATGCTGATGGCCTCGTCCAGATCAGCCGAAGCCCCGGTATGGGTGAACCTTGTTCGCAGGGCGGCGCTGAGATTCGACAGCACGGCGACACGATCGGGGTCACCGGCCGGGATGGCCTCCGCGGCGCGTCGACCAACGCTGATCGCATCGTTGAGATCAGCTTCACTGCCGAGATGCGTGAACCGCTCGAGGTATGACGCGGCCAGGTTGGTCAGGTATTTGAAGTGGTCCGGGGTGCTGGTTGGAGTAGCTTCCACTGCTGCTTTGGCGGCGAGGATCCCTTCGTCCAGATTGGTTGTGATACCGGTCTGCCTGAAGTTATGGAGCAGCCCGGCGCAGAGCACGGCCAGGTAGGCGGCCCGGTCGGGATCGTCGGACGGTCTGCAGGCGACCGCTGAGCGCGCGGCGCCGATCGCCTCCTGAATATCCTCGCGGTTGCCGGCTCGCTCGAACCGGGCGAGCAGAGTGCTGCTGAGGTTGGACAGAATGCCGGCTCGGTCCGGATGATCGCTCGGACACAGTTCCGCCGCATGACGCCCTATGCGGATAGCGTGCTCGAGGTCTTCGTGGTTGCCCGTTCGCTCATAGCTCACCCTCAGGACGATCGCGAGATTGGCCAGGTAAGCCGCTCGCTCAGGGTGGTCGGCACCGATCGAAGCGAGGATCCGTTGCCACAGCCCGATCGCGGCGGAGACCAGAGCGAGATCGGTCGTGGTCGGCACCTGCTCGGTCCAGGCATGGGCGGTCTGGGTGGCTTCCTCGGCGAGTAACGCCAACAGTGGCTCGGGCAGTTGTTCGATTCCGGCGACGAAGCACGGGGTGAGCGCTTGACATGCGGCGTCAAGGGCGCCCTGTGCCGCGCCGTCTGACAGGGCGAGGTAGCGGTACCAGTGAAACCAGCCGAGCACATGGCGGGCTTTGAGGTCGTCGTCGTCATCACGCGCGATCTCAGCAAGCCGTTCGGCAGCAAGGAGTGCGCCCGGCGCGAGAACCACTCCGGGAACCTGTTGTGCCTCGGCACGCGCCAGCCGTGCTGTGATCGACGCTATGAGCGGGTCACGCATCTTGCATCACTGTGTTCCATCGGATCTCGGATGGGTCGGGATGACAGCATTGTCCGCTACGCTGTGATGTCCACAGCGACCGGTGAGGAGCAGACCATCACTGAGCAGCGGAAAGACCCGGACAGGGCTTCACAGGAGGGGGCGGAGGTGTCTGGCGCGGTTGCGCCCGTTGAAGGCGCCACGGTGGATGACCCGTGGGAGGGTTTCACGCTCGACGACTCGGTGTTCCGCTCGGGCGGCGGTCAGGATAGGCGCTGAGCAGTGGAACCGGGGGATGCCGGCTCGGCGGTGTATGCGGTGTTCATGCAGGACCAACTGGCTGCGGAGGAGACACGCAGAACGTCGCTGGAGCAGCGCGGACTGGCCGTGATCACCTCCAGCGGGGTGTTGGCGACGCTCGGGTTCGGTTCGCTGGCTCTGTTCAGACAGCGTGACGCCGTACCGATGCCGGGCCCGAGCGCGTACCTGCTGGTCGGCGGCGGGGTCGCGCTGCTGGTCGCGGCGATCTTGGCGTTGGTCACGAACGCGCCGCTGCGGCACCGGGCGATCAATGCGGCCGCCATGGTCCAGACGATGCGGGAACACTGGGCTGACCACGAATCAACAGCGCGGGCTCGTGTCACGTCCACGACCGCGCGGCTGCTGGCGACCGCCCGAAGCGCCAATGACCTCAAGGCCCTGCTCCTCCTTGCCGCGATGTCAGCCGAAGTCCTGGGTGTGGCTCTGCTAGCGGCAACACTGTGCGTGGTCATCATCGGATCCAGATGACCACGCTCCCACATACTGTTCTGATCACGCAGAGCGCATGCCTGCTCCTCGACCACGAACTGGACCGCGCCTACTCCCGGCGCAAAAGGACAACGACCAGCCATCATGAACCCAGCAGTGGGACACGGAGGCGCCGCAGTTGGCTCGGCCAAGAGTGAACGCCAACCCGCGGGCGGTCCGCACTCGCTAGCGTCCACTGCGTGATCACACCGCGAGGCCACCTACGATGCCGACGGTCTGACGATGGTCGGTCATCTAGCGTTACCGGACGGTGAGGGGCCTGGTCAGCGGTGCTCATTGGGCACGACGGAATCGGTCTCAACGACATTCAGCGCCGCCGCGCCGATCACCTCGCCGAGCGTAGCTACGCGGCCCTGGCAATGGACTACCTGGCTTTGTCCGTGTGAAGTGACCGCGGATGTTTGTGTGTTGTGACCGCATTTGCCGATCAAGTGCTTGATCAATGTCGGTGAGAAGTGACCGCACTCGGTGGGTGACAGGCGGGATGGTGGTCAGGGCTGGTGGGGCCAGCGGCTGTCGGCGATGGGCGATTGGCACTGGTATCGATGCTGCTGTCGACAGCTGGCACTGACAGCTAAGTTGGCGCTGCTGCGAACGACGGCGTGTTCGGCGTAGGACTGGGCGACGGGTAGTAAAGTGGTCTATGGAGCGTGCCTGCACGGCTGTCACGATGAGATGTCGATCAGCTAGACTGCACTTGATCTGCGGAAACGTTACTTGACTAAATGGAGTCTATGGCGGGGTTTTCGGTGCGAGTGTCAGACCCGAAAACTTGGGGTGGTACGCTTCTCGGTGAGCTGGACAAACGGCTCTGAGTACAGCGCTGAACTTTATGCGACTGGGGGTCAAGGGGTCGCAGGTTCAAATCCTGTCAGCCCGACAGCGTTGACCAGCGGGTTTGCTGCCGAAAGCAAACCCGCTGGTCTGTTTCTAGGCGCATGTGGTCGCCTTGTGGTCGCGTCCGGCGGCCTCGGTGTCGGCGGCATTGAGCGCGGCTTCGATGGTGTTGACGGCGTCGTTGGCCATAGGTCGCAGCAGGTGGGCATAAACCTCGGTGGTGACCGAGACGGTGGAGTGCCGCAGGGTCTTGGAGGCCATGACCAGCGGCACGTGGGCGCTGAGCATGGTGGTCGCGGCGAAGTGCCGCAGATCGTGAATCCTGATCTTGGGCAGACCGGCTGCGGCCGTCAGGGCGCGGAACCTGCGCAGCACGCGTTCGGGCCGCAGGGGCTTCCCCGAGGGTTGGATGAAGACCAGGTCGCGGCCGCGTTGGCGGCTGGATTGGTTGCTCAGCGCGGCGGCGACTCGCGGCGACAGGCTGATCCAGGCGCGGCTGCTACGGGTCTTGGGTGCGGTGAACACCGGGGTAGCGTTGTTGACGTTGGACAGGGTGTAGCGCACGAACAGCAGCCGCTCGTCGAGATGCACATCGGCCCAATGCAACCCGAGCGCTTCTCCGCGGCGCATGCCGGTGCCAATGATCAACTCGAAGAGGTTGGCGAGGGGCTCCTTGTGGTCGGCGCAGTAGCGCAAGAACCGGGCCGCCTCGCCGGCTGACCAACAGACTGGTTCGTACTTGGGTGACCGTGGGATGACGGCATGGCGAGCAGCGTTGTGCGGCAGTCGGTGCTGGGCAACGGCTGTCGATAGCGCGCTGGACAACGTCGCCACACAGCGGCGCAGAGTTGTGGCACCGCGACCGGCCGCCAACTGATCGCGAACGAACAGCATCACGTGCTGATGACAGAGCGCCTCGAGCCGGATACTGCCGAGGTAGGGGACAAGATCTTTGGTCACGTAGGTGCGGTAACTGACCATTGTGGTCGGCTTGAGCAAGAACTCCTTGGCACGCAACCACTCCACAAGGTATTCGCCGACCGTCTGCCGATCATCGACAGCAACGCCGGTACGTTCATACTCCAACGCCTTGCCCAGGGCGACCTGCGCGTCATGCTTGGTAGAAAAGCCGCCACGACGCTGCGTCTTGCGCGTGCCAGTGGTGGTGGTCAGATCGACGGCATAGGTCCATCGCCCGTGATTACGGGTAGCGAGGGTTGGGCAGCGGGCACCTAGCTGGTTGCCGTCGGCGTCGCGGCAGCCGCAGCGTCGGTATACCCGTCCGCGGGTAGGGTTCTTCATGGTCGTCGGCTCTCGGGATCGAAGCACTGGCCACTCGGTGCCTTCAAGTCCTGCTGTTCGCACGCCGCGACCACAGTGCGACCACCGTGGCTATCGGCACTGGCCAGAGCGACAGCACTTGTCGCCGCGTCAAGAGTCGGCCACGTTCCTTCCCTGGCGGATCACTCCATGGAGTGATCCGGTTGCCGTCGATGACCTTCGCCGTGTGGCGACACGGCCGTACGCGGCCGAGGAACCTGATGGCGGGCGTGATCCAGACGCGATCGGGAGCGCGCTGCGACAGTGTTCTGCGACTGCCTGTGTCGAGAGAAGCTGACGCCCCTCGATCGGTTGGATTAGGCCCGAGGTTGTCTACACGTGGCGGGCCTTGAGACAGTTCGAGTTAGACGGCGACGAGATGAGGTAGTGACGCACGGTGGTGGTCGTGCTCAATGGTTGCGAACTGCCCGTACGGCAGGGGAGTAGGGCCTACCGATGCGAGCATGGGCGGCCGGAGACCTTGCCGAGAGGGGCAGCTGAGCGGTGCGTCGATGACGGTCATTACGGGCACCCACTGGGATCACAGGTGATTCGGTGTCCAGGTCCGTTGTCGCGAGGGTCGGCCGCGCTCGGCAACCAGCCTGGATAGGGTCGATGTTGGCTGGGCGGAGTGTCTTGGTCAGCGGACCGGTTCTGGTTGTGCTGTGGGAGGCGGTTTCACCTTGTCGGTGATGTGATTGTGGATCTCGGTGGGTGCGCGGAAGGCCTGCCCTGCTGACAACCTATCCCAAACTCGCCACAAGGGTGGTAACGGACCGCCATCGTGGCGCGACTCAGTTCGTGACTGAAGATCAAGTGGGCCTTGAAGTCTCATCTTGAACCAGGCGATCTTGCGGTCGAGTGTGGGCGAGATCAGCTTGCGGTGAAGGGTTATCGGTGATCGAGAGGGTTCGGATTCGCGGTTATCGGAAGTTTAGGGACATCACGGTGGCGGCGTCCGGTGACCTGAACATCTTTGTGGGTGACAACGAGAGCGGCAAGTCGACGATCCTCGAAGCGGTCGCCATGGCCCTGACAGGCCGGATCAATGGACGCTCGGTCGCAGAAGAGCTGAGCCCGTATTGGTTCAACCATGGCTTGGTCCGGGAATTTTTCGCTGCCCGGCGGGCCGGTGAGCAACCGACGCTACCGACCATCTCGATCGAGGTCTTTCTGAAGGACGAGGACGCTCTGCAGACGCTTGCCGGCGCCAACCACTCGGATCGTCCCGTTCGGATGTGTCCGGGTGTCGAACTCGCTGTCGAGCCGGATCAGGCGTATGCCGAGGAGGTTGAGCAGCACCTAGACTCCGGGACAGGAGTCCTACCTGTCGAGTACTTCAGAGTTATCTGGCGAACCTTCAGAGACGAGGTGCTCCGCGCCCGACCTCGGGAGTTGACGGTAGCGGTCATCGACTCGCGCACGGTTCGATCCACCAATGCCGTCGACTACCACGTCCGTCAGCTACTGCATGAGCGCTTGGCGCCGGCGGAGCGCGCGGCGGTGCCCGTGGCGTACCGGTCGGTCAAAGAGGCGATGACCCAGCAGCACTTGGCGGGTGTGAACCAGATGCTTCGGGACCTGGACGGTCCGCTCGACGGCCATCAGCTCAGCCTGGCGATGGACCAGTCCTCCCGGTCGGCATGGGACCTGAGCGTTGTGCCCCACGTCTCGGAGTTGCCCTTCGCCATGGCCGGCCTCGGCCAGCAGGTGTCGATCAAGCTCGCGCTCGCAATGGACCGCAACAGCAGCACGGCACGGGTGGTCACCATCGAGGAGCCAGAGAACCACCTTTCGCACACGAGCCTAAACAGGCTCGTGTCGAAGATCCGTGATCTCCGCGGTGAGAACCAACAGATCTTCATGTCGACGCACAGTTCGTACGTGCTCAACCGGCTGGGGCTCGATGCACTGCGCCTGGTGAACGATGGCAGCACGTGCACGTTTGGCGACATCAGCGACGAGACGGTGGCCTACTTCCGCAAGCTGCCAGGCTACGACACACTGCGGCTGGTTCTTGCAGACCGTGTGGTCCTCGTCGAGGGGCCATCCGACGAGATCGTGTTCGAGCGTTTCTATCGCGACCAATTTCAGAGGCGTCCGATCGAGGATGGCATCGACGTACTCAGCATGCGCGGACTGTCGTTCAAGCGCTGCTTGGAACTGGCTGCCGCACTCGACAAGCGCTGCGTAGTCCTGCGCGACAACGACGGCCAGTCACCCGAAGTGCTCCGTGCGGGCCTCGCGCACTACCTCGACGGGACTCGTCGCGAGGTGTTCATTGGTGCCCCGTCCCACGGCCACACCCTCGAGCCTCAGCTACTGCACGCAAACTCCGATGCGAACGCGCGACGGGTACTGCGCATTACCTCCCAGGCCGACACAGCGACCTGGATGACGAACAACAAGACTGACGCGGCCATCCGCATCGCCGACTCGTCGCACAACCTAACGCCGCCGGAGTACATCGCCGACGCCGTCAAGTTCATCCACCATGCCTGACAACCAGCTCACCTTGGCGGTCGCGGGTTCGCGGAAGACCCAAAGCATCGTGGAAGCCTGCGCTGCGGCGTCGCCGGATGAGCGGATCCTGGTCCTGACCTACACCACGGCCAACCAGGACGAGCTGCGGCGCCGCATCGTAAGCCAAGTCGGGTCACGTCCGCCCATCGAGATCATGGGCTGGTTCACGTTCCTGATCCGCCACTTCGTCAAGCCAGCGTTGCCGTTCGTCTACCCAGGCGCACGTGTCGCAGGGTTCGACTTTGCCAGCGATCCGCAGCACTACACCAGCAACAAGGCATACGGAAGGTACTTCAACGCGCAGGCACAGGCCCGGCGGGTGCACCTGGCGCAACTTGCCACACGCGTCGCGGACGCGAGCAGGGGAGCAGCCGTAGCGTGTCTCAGCCGGATCTACAACACAATCTACATCGACGAAACGCAGGACCTATGCGGATATGACCTGGAAATCCTCCTCCAGCTCATGAAAGCGCCTATCGCAGTGCGCATGGTCGGTGACGTTCGCCAAGCCGCCATACTGACCAACGATCGGGAAAGCAAGCACAAGCGCTACCAGTACATGAGAATCTGGGACTGGTTTCGCGAGCAGCAGAAGAAAGGACACCTGCTCATCGAGCAGCGTTCCCAAACCTGGCGGTGCCGCCAGGAGATCGCCTCCTTCGCGGACAGTCTCTTCGACCCATCTTGGGAATTCTCGCCGACAATCTCGGTGAACACCACGCATACCGACCACGACGGTCTCTTCCTCGTCCGCGAAGGGGACGTGCCGGCCTATCTTGAACGATTCGACCCGCTTCTGCTGCGTCAGAGTGCAGGCTCTGCGAAGAACAAGCCGTACAACTTCATGAACTTCCGCTTGGCGAAAGGCCTGTCCTGGCCCCGGGTCATGATCTGGCCCACCGGCAACATCTGCAAATTCTTGCGCAGCGGCGCGCGACTCGAGGACCGAGCAGCGGCGGATTTCTACGTGGCCGTCACCAGGGCCGAGCAGAGCGTGGCGATCGTCCTAGACACTCCAGGCAACTCACCAATTCCCTACTGGTATCCATGAGCTCATATCGGGGTTGAGGTGTGCACTGGGGCGTGTTGTGTGCGCTGCCTGAGTGGACCGGGGAGGACCACGGGTACAGGGCAAGGGTGGCTTGGAGACGCCGTTGTCATGCGGCACGGCTATTAGCCCTCATCTGGTGTGCGCTCCCAACGAACGGAGGACCCGGACGGCCGCACGTTGTCCTCGGGCCTTACGGCGGGCAGATGGCGCGGTACGGGATGCCCTTGATGTATTGGTTCCATTCGGCGGGTGTGATGGGGTCGCCGGATATCGTGCAGATGTAGGTGATCGCTTGTTCGGGGTCGACCAGCCACAGGCGGGCGGTTCGGTCGTAGCTGCTTCCTGCGATGATGTGGCCGTCGGGGCTGAACATCACGGAGTTGACGGCGCTTCCGGCCACGGTGAGGGTGGCTAGGTGTTCGGGTTGATGGAAGTCGGTGATGTCCCACAGCCATATGGTCTGGTCGGCGGCGCTGGCGGCGAGCATGCGGCCATCTGGTCGGAAGGAGATGTTGTAGATGTAGTTGCTGGGGCCGGTGAGTATTGGTCCGAGTGGTGTGGGGTGCGCCCGGTTGGTGATGTCCCAGAAGCGGACCGTCTTGTCCGCGCTGCTGGCCGCGAGGGTGTGGCCGTCTGGGCTGAACGCGACGGAGTAGATGAAGTTGACCGGTCCGGTCAGTGTCGCCAGGTGGCTGGGGGAGGTCGGATTGGTGATGTCCCACAGCCACACGGTCTTGTCCAGGCTGCCGGCGGCCAGCGTTTGGCTGTCGGGGCTGAAGGCGAGGGTGAGGTTGTTGTTGCTCGGGCCGGTGATGGCGGTTGGTGGTCCAGGGTGGGTCCGGTTGGTGATGTCCCACAGCCAGACCGTGTGTTCGTCGCCGCTGGCTGCCAGTAGCCTTCCGTTTGGGCTGAAGGTCACGAATTGCGACTGTGCGGTGGGTCCGGGCAGGGGTGGGCCTAGCGGCGTGGCGTGTTCGGGGTCTTCGATGTTCCAGAGTTGTACGCGGCCGTCGACGCCGCCGGAGGCCAGGGTTCGGCCGTCGGGTGTCAGTGCGGTTGAGCCGACGGCTCGGTTGCTTTCGATGGGGTTTTCTCGTGGTGGGCCGAGTCGTGTTGGTCGTTGGATGTCGGTGATGTCCCATAGCCTGAACTTGGCGTCTGTCGCGCCGCTGCCGGTGATCAGTGTCTTGCCATCGGGTCCGAAGATGGCGTTGAAGATCGTGTCGGCGGAGTCGGTGATGATCGGACCGGGGATGGTCCAGAGCCTGGCTACGCCGTCGGTGGCGCCGGTCGCGAGTGTCATGCCGTCCGTGGTGTAACTGAGGGCGGTGACTGGGCTGGGGTGGGGGAGTTTGAGGCTGGTTGTCCGGGTGGCCAAATCCCACAGTCGTACGCTTGCGTCTGAACTGCCCGCGGCCAGGGTCTGGCCGTCGGGGCTAAAGGCGATGGCGTTGATCCAGCTGGTGGCGCCGGTCAGGGGGTCGCCAAGCGGTTTTGGTGCGTCCCGTCGGGCGATGTTCCACAGGTAGACGTTCTTGTCGGCGCTGCCAGCGGCCAGGGTGTGGCCGTCGGGGCTGAAGGCGACCGAGAACACTTTCCGGGCCGGGCCGGTCAGCGCCGCGCCGAGTGGTTCGGCTCGGATTCCGCTGCTGGTGTCCCACAAGCGCACTGTGCCGTCGGCACTGCCGGCGGCGAGCGTGGCGCCGTCCGTGCTGAACCCCACGGTTTGAACGTAGTCGGTGAACCCGCTCAGCGACCCCATGCTGACCGGCACCGTCGGGTTGGTCAGATTCCACAGGTGGATCTGGTTGTCCGCGCTCCCGGCGGCCAGCATGCGGCCGTCGGGACTGAACGCGATGGAGTAGATGGTGTTGCCGGCTGCGGGCAGCGGGTTCAGGGGCACTGGTGCAGTGGGGTTGGTGATGTTCCACAGTCGCACGGTTCGGTCACCGCCGGCTGCGGCGAGGAGATGGGCGTCGGGGCTGAACGACGCCGTGAAGACTGTTTCGGTGGGTCCGGTCAACGGCGTGCCGAGCGGGGTTGCTCTGCTGCGGTGGCCCAGCCGCCACAGCCGGACGGTTTTATCGGTGCCTCCGGTCGCCATGAGCTGCCCGTTGGGAGTGACTGCGAGTGCCTGCATGGCACCCTCGGGTCCGACTATGCGCGTGGCAGAGGTATTCGCCGTCGCGTCGAGCAGACTGCCGCGAGCCTCGGGTGTCGGGCTGATCGCGTAGGCAGCGACGGCCAGTTGCTTGGCTAGGGCGACGTCGTGGTCGCGCAGCCGGTTGGCCTCCCCGGCCACCTGGCGAGAGATGGCCATGTCGCGTTCGGTGATCGCGGTGGCGCGCTGGCGAAACACGTATGTGGTGAGGCCGGCGGCGATGAGAACGAGAGCGGTGAGAGCGGCGACCAGTCGGCGTAATTGTCGGGTGCGTCGGCGTTGGGCGCGTTGCTCGGTGTCCTGCTGATGGATGCTTGCGTCGAGGAACTCGCGTTCGAGTGGGTTGAGGTCGCGCCGGTGGTCCGGATCGGTGGCCCATTCCTGCGTGGTGATCAGCCGGCCGCCGCGGTAGAGCGCGCTGACATCGCGATCGGCCTCCCGCCAGGTTTTTGCGTCCTGCGCGAGTTGTCCGTGGATGCGTAGGCCGGCGCGATCGGCGTCGATCCAGCCGCGCAGGCGAGGCCAGGCGGTCAGCAACGCCTCATGGGTGATGTTGACAGTTTCGGTGTCCGCGGTGATCAGTCGTTGCTCGACGAAAGTGTCCAGCACCTCGCTTACGGCGGCGGCTTCGTCGTTGGTGCCTTCGGGCAGGATCTCGGTGTACGGCACGTGCCTGCGGGTGTCTGCCACCCGGTCGCCGAGGTGGACGAGGCGGAGCAACAGTCGCCGGGCGACAGGTTGCTGGGCTTCGGTGAGGCTGTCGAAGACCGCGTCAGCGGTGTAGGCGATCGCGCCGCTGATCCCACCGGTCGCGGTGTAGTCGACGATGGTCATTGTTCCCCGTCTGGCGCGTTGCCAGGTGGCATGCAGGGCGTGGGAGAGCAACGGCAGCGCGCCCGGCTCGTGAGCCGATTCCGGGGATCCGTGCGGGCTCGGCTCCAGTTCCCGCAGCAGCAACTCAACCAGGCCTTCGTCGACGTCAATTCGCGCTGTCCGGGCCGGTTCGACGATGGCGTGTCGTAGCTCGGACTTACTCATCGGGCCGACCAGGACCTGCGCGTCCTGAAGCGCGTCAACCAGTTCCGGGTACCGGGATGCGTGCGGGTAGAAGTCGGCCCGCAACCCCAGCACGACCAGCGTTGCCCGCGAACTCCGCTGCGCGTCGGACAAGGCGGTCAGGAACGCGCGTCTTTCGGCGTAGCTGGAACAGAGCGTGAACAGCTCCTCGAACTGATCGACCACGATCAACAGGCCGACGTCGTCGCCGGAAACGCGGGCGAGTTGGCCGTCCAGCTCGGCGGTCGGGTGCGCGCCCGGCGTGAACAGTACCGCCTGCCACGACGGCACGCCGGCCACCGGTGATTCACATCCGCAGAACGCTGGGATCAACCCCGCCCGCAGCAACGACGACTTTCCGGATCCGGACGGACCGACGACTATCACCGGGCCGCCGTGAGGCCATTGGTGCGCCACGCGCTCGACAAGAACCCGGGCCAGCTTGTCGCGGCCGTGGAACCACTGCGCATGCTCCGGTTGGAAGCTCTCCAGCCCGCGGTACGGGACCGGAGCATCGGAGGGTCGCCGGCCCGGTGCCCGGCGAACCCGACCGAGCGCCTGCCGCCACGCCTCGAACTCGTCCTCGCTGTCGACACCGCACACGCGGAGGATGTCGGTGAACAACCGTGCCGGTTTGATCGGAGGGAGATGCCGCCCGCCGAAGTATCCGCCAATTGTGCTGTCCGGAATTCCCACGGCCTTGGCCACGTCCCGAACGGTGAACCCGGCCCGCTCCCGAAGCTCGGTGAGAAAATGAGCGAAGTCCTGTCGCGATCGTATGGAGGTCGCGATCATCGCGGGGTCACGATCAGAATTGGTGTCCGACACGAAAGGCTCCTCTGGTGCGCCGCCGTCCGTCCCAGCGATCGTGGGACCGGTTCCCCCGTTAGCCGGTGTCCTGTTCTTGATCCCGAAATGGCAACTTGACGTCAATTTCGACGTCAGCAGATCACGGTCTGTGTCGGCGCGGAAGGCAGTGGGAATTGTCCGCACAACCCCGTACAGCTCGTGCCGTGGCATGGTCACGCTGACTTGTGCGGCCATCACCACCATCCCTTCCATGCCCAGGTCTGAACCGTTTGACTGCGATTGCCCCAGCCGGCGGACGGGTGACGGAGGACGGCAATGATCGATCTCTCGCGCGACATTCGGGCGGACCACGCCGCCGAGCTCCCCGCAGCTCGGGAACATATGCTGCCCTGCACCCCGCGCTACCGGACGATCGTCGCGGTGGACATCGCGGGCTCCACAACCCGGGCCAACCCGGGCAGGGCCCGACTCCGCGCCCAGATGTACAGCCTGCTCAACCAAGCCTTGAAAATCACCGGGATCACCCAGCAACACCATGACCCCCCGGTCGACCGTGGCGATGGGGCATTAATCCTGATTCATGCCTGTGACCAGGCACCCAAGACCATCCTGCTGACCACCCTCATCCCCGTGCTGCGGCAACTTCTCGCCGACCACAACGCGTACCACCCCAGCCAGAAATTCCAGCTGCGGGCGGCAGTGCACGCCGGAGAGATCCATTACGACCAGTGGGGCACCTACGGTGAGGCCATTGACGTCACCTGCCGGCTGCTCGACGCACCCGAACTCAAACGCATCCTCACGACCACCGCCGAACCCGCGGTGCTGGTGGTCTCCGACGACATCTACCGGTCAATCATCAGGCACGGATACGACAACATCGACGGTCGGAATTTCCACCCAATCATCCGGGTCGAAGTCGCCGGTCTCACCTACCAAGGCTGGGTTCAGGAACCCACAGGAAATACGGCCGCGGCATGGGCTGCGCAACCAGCCACCGGCTCGCCCTCCCAGGTAAGACCACTGAGGCCGTCGGGAACCGTCGAGAGCCGGCCTGACCACCTCGACGCCAGCACCGTCTCCATCGCACCGCCTCGGCGACAGCACGGAGACCGCGTCGCTGGCGCCGATGGCGCAGACCCTCGTCGAACCGCTGACTGCCGACATCGTCGTACTGAGCCGCCTGAGCCGCCTAGCCCTCCCGTCGTCCAGCGACGGTTAGCTCGGCCTGGCGGCAACCGATGGTCCCGCCCCTCCTGAACCGCAGGAGCCCGCTGAAGTCGGCCACTTCAGCATTGCAACCTCTTCGACGCCGCCATCTTCGTGGTATGGCTGCACCTCGGGCGGCGTCAGCTGCCGCCCACCCGCGACTCGCTCACCGGCGATCTAGAGCAGCCCGGGCCGGAGCTCACCAAACGCCGTGCTGGAGCAGGTTTGAGGTACGAGCGAAATCCTCAATCTGTTCGTGTAATTCACGGCTGGCGCTGTTCACTGTTGCACTATTGAGCGCATCTTGTACTCGCCGTGTAGACAAGATGAGACTATTCACTCGGTGCTCTGGAGACAGTTGCAGCACTGGCCGCAACGCTTCCAATGTACCCTCCAGCTCACCACGAGCGATCCGTACTATCGCTAGATCTGTATGGGCAGCCGCATGGGAAGCAAAAGACCAGTCCGGAGCCGATGTATCCTCGTATGCCGCGACCGCCAGGGCGGCGTATCGCTCGGCGACTATCTCGTTCCCTGGCAGCCAGGTCAGTGCATTGCCGCGAACTCCAACTGCCGGGCGTGACCGAATGCGCAAACCGCGCCCATTTGGTCAAGCTCGTCAGGCTCGATCTGGTCCAAGGCCCGTTCTGCCCGCAGGATGGCCGCGTAGGCCTGTTCGGCGTTGCCCAGCACCGCCCAGGCCCGAGCCTCGCTCATAGGGAGCCGCACAGCGGATGTACTACGAATACCCGACGCGAACACCGCTCCCGACTGAGCATAACGGAGCGCCTGCTTTGGCTGGCCAGCCCAATGGGCAACGGCCGACTGCAGCCCTCGGATCCGCGCCCGCAGTCCGTTGTGATTTGCCATATCCGCACACATGAAGGCAATGCGCGCCTGAGTATTCGCTGCATGAATATCGTTGCAGTCGTTACCTGCCCTCGCAAGCAAGGTACCCACAACACTGAGCCCTTTTCATCCGGCGAGTTCGTAGTTCTGTAGGACGTGGATGGCCTTGGCGAGTCGGCCGGCGCGGCGTGGGCAGCAGCGGAGTTTGCGCAGGATGCGCCAGGTTTTGAGTTGGGCGTGGGCGCGTTCGCCGGGGCCGCGCAGACGGGCGTGGTTCCGGTTGGCGTCCTTCTGCGATTCGGGCTTGTTGCGGCCTTTGTAGGGTGTGATCACGTGGTTGCCAGTGTCGTCGTAGCCGTGGTAGCCCTTGTCG
>NZ_DASUCC010000094.1:0-132799 GCF_035762905.1 Actinophytocola sp. | reverse complement strand
GGGGCTGTCAATTTAACGGTGTAACTGGATCTTGTTGTTAGTTTCGTCCGGTGGACAGGCGTCCGTCGAAGGCGAGGTCGAAGGCGTTGAGGGCGGCTTTCCAGCGCATGGTCCAGCGCCCACGGCCCTTTCCGGTGGGGTCGAGGCCCATCAAGGCCAGGTAGAGGCATTTCAGGGCGGCTTGCTCGGTGGGGAAGTGGCCGCGGGCGTTGACCGCTCGCCGCAGTCGGGAGTTGATCGATTCGATGGCGTTGGTGGTGCAGATGATCTTGCGGATCTCCACGTCGAAGCCGAGGAACGGGACGAACTCGGCCCAGGCGCCTGTCCACAACCGCACGATCGCCGGGTACTTGTGTTCCCACGTGTCGCTGAACTCGGCGAAGGCGTCCAGGGCGGCCTGCTCCGACGGTGCGGTGTAGACCGGCTTGAGATCCTTGGCGATGGCGGCGTAGTCGCGTCGGCTGGCATAGCGGAACGAGTTGCGCAGCAGGTGCACCACACACGTTTGCACCACGGTCTGCTTCCAGACGGTGTTCACCGCATCGGGCAGGCCCTTGAGGCCGTCGCAGACCACCATCAACACATCGGCCACACCACGGTTCTTGATCTCGGTCAACACCCGCAGCCAGTACTTGGCGCCCTCACCGTCGCCGTGCTCACCGGCCCACAACCCGAGGATGTCCCGCTCGCCGTTCACGGTGACACCCAGGGCGAGGTAGATCGGGCGGTTGGCCACCTGCCCATCGCGGATCTTGACGTGAATACAGTCGACGAAGATCACCGGATACACCGCGTCCAACGGCCGGCTCTGCCACTCGGCCAACCCGTCGAGCACCCGATCGGTGATGGCCGAGATGGTGTCCTTGGAGACGCTGGCGTCGTAGACCTCGGCCAGGTGCGCGCTGATCTCCCCGGTGGTCAGGCCCTTGGCGGACAGGGACAGCACGATCCCGTCGATGGCGCCCACCCGACGCTGCCGCTTGCGCACGATGACCGGGGTGAAGCTGCCGTCGCGATCCCGCGGCACCTCGACCTCGACCGGCCCGGCCGAGGTCAGCACCGCCTTGGCCCGTTTGCCGTTGCGCGAGTTGCCGCCATCGCGGCCGGCCGGGTCATGTTTGCCATAACCCAGATGCGCGTCCAACTCCCCGTCCAGCGAGGACTCCAGCACGATCTTGGTCAGCTGGGCCAGCAGCCCGCCTTCGCCATCCACCGGCACACCGTCAGCCCGGGCCCGAGCCACCAACTCGGCCACCACCTGCCGATCCACCGCCGGCGTGCCCGCCGCTGCTGACCTGGCACTACTCTCACTACTCATCAATGCAACCTCCACTTTGGACAGTTACACCGTTGAGATTACAGTCCCACATGATCGACGGACTGCCCTATTTCAGGCCACCGAATTGGCTCGATCCGGAGCGGAAATTGATGCGGAACGTGCTCCGACAATAGGGGTGTGAGTTAGTTCGGGAACTGGAACCGGGGATAGTCATTGAAGTTCAATGAAACCCGGTGAGTGGTGGACGGCCAGGCGGGGACGGACAGGTTTTCCCAGAGGCCGTTGGAGGCGCGGGGGCGGGCGAGGACGGATACCACGCGGGGGCGGGTGGGGATGAAGACATCCATGCCGGTGATGAAGGGTTGGGCGAAGAACTCGGGGATGGGGGCGGTGAGGTTGGTTTGGGTGTCGGCGAGGTGGTCGAAGGCGAACATGCCGATGACGCGTTTGGTGCGTGGGGCGGTGGCGGGGTTGAGGATGTTGCGGCCGTTGATCAGCAGGGTGTCGCCGGATTCGGGTTGGTCGCCCCACCATTCCTTGTTGCGGTTGACCGTCAGGTTGGTGTGGTGGGGGGTGGTGGGCATGAGGGCGGACAGTCCCTCGCCGGGGCGGCTGGTGAGGAGGCGGATGAGGCGGTCGGTGCGAGTGAAGGGTTGGAAGTAGATGTGGTGGGTGTGGCCGGAGGGGAAGACGATGGCGAACTCGTAGCGGGTGTGGGGGTTGGCGGGGAAGGGGCCGAAGGAGCCGTCCGGGGAAAGGGTCAGAACTTGGGTGGGGTTGGGGTGGTGGCGGTGGCCGGTGAGGGGGGTGACCTCGTAGACCTCGAGGCGGGCGTCGGTGAGGCCGGTGTTGGTGGGGAACAGGACGGCGCGGCCGGACAACAGGGTGGGGGCGGGGAGGATGCGGGTGGTGTGTGGGGGGCGGCCGTCGTGGAAGAACTTGTAGATCTCGGTGAAGGTCTCGGGGGAGGTCACGGTCTGGGTGTGGGACTGGTGGGGGAAATAGGTGTTGAGGGCGCCGGGGATGGTTCGGGTGGGGTCGCCTTCACCCCAGACGGCGAGGGTGGGGACGGCACCGGGTGGTGCCGCGGCCTGGGCGCCGTCGAGGTTGACGTAGTGGGCGACGCGGGCGGCGCGTTGTGGCGAGCTGTTGAGGTAGCCCTGGATGACGAAGGTGCCGAGGGAATGGCCGAGGAGGTCGACCCGGTCGGCGCCGGTGGTGGTGAGCAGGCGGGTGATGCGGGCGTCGAGGGCGGACCAGACCTGCGGCAGAACTGTGGCGATGGCGGTGGAGTCGTACTCGTGGGCTTCGATGAACTCGGCGGGGTAGCCGTTGGTGGCCAGGCGTTTGGCCTGGGTTTCGAACTGGGAACCGGAGCCGGCGAAGCCGTGGACGAACACCACGGGGCGGTGCGCGGGGGCGGTGGTGGCGGCGGCGGGGGTCGGGGTTGGGATGGCGATCAGAGGGACGAGGACGGCGGCCGCCAGTGCGGCCCAGAGTTGGCGCACGGTCACCGGGTCAGTATCGGCGCGGGCGGGAGGTGGGGACTATCGGTGAAATCGCCGGTGCGGGGATTGTGATCTTCGGCACTGGGCTGGTGGAATTGTTGCATCGTCAACTACGTTGTACTGATCATGCAGTTCGGAATCTTCTCGGTCGGCGATGTGACGGTCGACCCCACCAACGGACGTGAGCCGTCGGAGCGCGAGCGGATCAAGGCGATGATCACGATCGCGTTGAAGGCGGAGGAGGTGGGGTTGGACGTGTTCGCCACGGGCGAGCACCACAACCCGCCGTTCGTGCCCTCCTCGCCGACGACGATGCTCGGTTACATCGCGGCCAAGACGAGCAGGCTGCAGCTGTCCACGGCGACCACCCTGATCACCACCAACGACCCGGTGAAGATCGCCGAGGACTACGCGATGCTGCAGCACATCGCCGACGGGCGGGTGGACCTGATGCTGGGCCGCGGCAACACCGCGCCGGTGTACCCGTGGTTCGGGCAGGACATCCGCAACGGAATCCCGCTGGCCATCGAGAACTACGCCCTGCTGCACCGGCTGTGGCGGGAGGACGTGGTCGACTGGTCGGGGCGCTTCCGCACCCCACTGCAGCAGTTCACCTCCGCCCCCCGGCCGCTGGACGGGGTCCCGCCGTTCGTGTGGCACGGGTCGATCCGCAGCCCGGAGATCGCCGAGCAGGCCGCCTTCTACGGCGACGGCTTCTTCGCCAACCACATCTTCTGGCCCAAGGAGCACACCCAGCGGATGGTCGGGCTGTACCGGGAGCGGTTCGAGCACTACGGGCACGGCGCCGCCGACCAAGCCATCGTCGGGCTCGGCGGGCAGGTGTTCATGCGGCCCAACTCCCAGGACGCGGTCGCCGAGTTCCGGCCGTACTTCGACAACGCCCCGGTGTACGGGCACGGACCGTCGCTCGAGGACTTCACCGCGCAGACCCCGCTCACCGTGGGCAGCCCGCAGCAGGTGATCGAGCGCACCCTGTCCTTCCGCGACTACGTCGGCGACTACCAGCGTCAGCTGTTCCTGATCGACCACGCCGGACTGCCGCTCAAGACCGTCCTCGAGCAACTCGACATCCTCGGCGAAGAGGTCGTTCCGGTGCTGCGCCGCGAGTTCGCGGCGGTCCGGCCGGCGCACATCCCGGACGCGCCGACGCACGAGTCACTCAAGCCGGTCAGCGCCGAGCGCTGACGGAACCCCGGTTCCGGCCGGGGCGTTGACCGGCCATGAGCCTCGGGCTGCTGTTCGCGCTGTCGCTGCCGGGACTGGTCGTCCTGCTGGTGGTGCTCGCGGCGGTGGAACGGCTGGGCCGGTTCGGCGGCACCCGCAACCTGCTGCCCTGGCGGCGCGGCGGCGACCCGGCCGGCGCGCCGCTGTCCGGCACCGGCCTGGAGGAACTGCACGCCATGCTGTCCGGCGCCAAGCGGATCGAGGTCCAGGAACGGGCCACCCGGTCCATGCTTCGGGACGAGGACCAGACCGGCGCTCCCCCGCTTCCCGCCGGGCTCCGTCTCGACCACGGTGACCGTCCGCAACCGCCTCCGTACTGAGTACGTATCCACTACGGAGTGAACACGGGGTCCCCCGAAGTGTGTAGTCAACATTCTGGGAACGCTCTCGGTACGACCAGCCTCTGACCAATACACTCGTTTGGCGTACACGGCACCCCCGGATCAGCCGAAGGGCGTTGAGGCAGACGGTGACCGGAAACCTGGGGCGGATCCCATCACCCACAGATACTTCCTCGACGGCTCACCCTGCCCGCATGCACGACTACTGGCTGGGCGGCGGCCACAACTTCGCCGCCGACCGCGAACTGGCCGAGAAGATCAAGGTCGTGCTCCCGGAGATCGAGGACGTCGTCCGGATGAACCAGTCGTTCGTCCGCCGGGCCGCGCTCTTCCTCGTCGAGGCCGGCATCCGGCAGTTCCTCGACATCACCTCGGGGCTGCCCAGCACCGGCATGGTGCACGAGGTGGTCCAGCGGGCCGACCCGGACTGCCGGGTGGTCTACGTGGACGCCGACCCGGTGGCCGTCGCGCACAACGAGCTGAAGTTGAACCGGCTGGCCGGAACCGGGATCCTGCAGTCCGACCTGCGGGACATCGACGTCATCCTGGGGTCCGAGGTGGTCACGCGAGTTCTCGACCTGAGCAAGCCGGTCGCCGTGATGGCCACCGCGCTGCATTTCGTTCCGGAAGAGTGGGATCCGGCCGCGCTCATGGCCAGGTACCGGGACCGGCTCGCCTCCGGCAGCTACCTGGTCGTGGTGCACGTGGCCGCCGACTGCACGGCGCCCGGCCTGCCCGACGCCACCGCGGCGTTCCACGCCACCAACTACCGGATCCACCCGCGCACCGCGGCCGAGATCACCCGGATCTGCGCGGGCTTCGAGCCGGTCGAGCCGGGTCTGGTCGGGTTGGCAAACTGGCGACCGGAACGACCCGGGGACAGCACCGGAAACCCCGACACCGACTCGCTGCTCTACGGGCTGGTGGCCCGCAAACCCTGACCCGACTCGGCACGCGCCTTGACCGCCGCCAGGGTGTGCTCGATGGACTCTTCGTTGAAGCCGGGGCGGTCGGCGCGGCCGGTGACCCGTGGGCCCATGACCCGGCGGATGAACCAGTTGCCGACCCGGTACCAATGCTCGGTGAGCCGGCAGCCGGTCGCGGTCGGCGCGATCTCGTAGGACCACCGGGACACCCGGACCCAGAACGGGGTGCGCACGTCGAAGGTGAACAGCCGATCCGGCCGGCAGGCGACCACCCGGACCCGGGTCCACCATTCCTTGTGGCCATTCCTGTTCACGCCTCGGAACCGCGCGCCGAGCGCCGGGCCGGTGGCCCCGGAAAGCCAGCGGCCGCCCCGGTTCTCCGGGCTGAACTCCGCCATCCGCGGCAGGTCGGTGATCATCGACCAGACCAGCTGCGGGTCGGCGGCGATCTCCACGCTGCGCGAGATCGTCGGCTCCACCCCGCCAACGTAGCGCCGGCAACGTAGTCCCGGCCACGCGCCGGGCACCGTTCCGCAATTCCGAAGAACAACGTTTCGCCGGGTGGCCGCCACTATGAATGGTGGAGGCCCGACGCATGAATAGTTCACGGTCTCCACCCGGAAAGGTTCAGGACCGACTCATGGTGCCAGCACTGCCCGAAGTCGGGCAGTGTCGGCAAAATCACGCCTACAGCTCTTGACTATCCCGGCGGTGTTGCCATGACCGTAATGGAAGAAATGGGACGTCTGATTCGGACCACGCCCGGTCCGGACGCGACCGTCGCCGAGGTGGCGCACTGGTACGAGTTGAAGGCGAACATGCTCGAGCACATCGCGGCCGAGGACGGCGCCCGCCGCCAGGTCGCGCTGCGCCAGGCCGAGGCGGCGCACCAGCACGCCACGCAGCTACTGGCTGCCTGACGATCGCATGGTCAGGACCCGGTCCAGGCCGCTGACCATGAGCGCGGCCCGTGCCGGCGTGTGCGGTGCGGCGAGCAGGACCAACTCGCCACCCGCGCCGCGGATCCGCGCCTCCTGCTCGTAGAGCACCCGAAGCGCCGCGCTGGCCAGCAGCGTGACGGCATCCAGGTCCAGGGTGCAGTGCACCATCCCGTTCCGGTTGGCGGCGATCAGCGCGGTGCGCAGCCGCTCGGCGTTGCTGGTGTCCAGCGCCCCGGACAGCACCAGCCGGGTGGCGGCACCGGACCGGTCCTGCTCGACGGCGAACTCCGCGACGGCCGGTTCAACGACCGTCGCCTTCACGTCCGGGCCGAGCGCCGGAGCGCGCACCTTCCGTCGCATGTGGACGGTGGTGCCGGACGGGGAGGCGTCCAGGTCCAACCGGTCGCTGCACTCGCGCATCATCAGCAGCCCCCGGCCGCGGAACGGGTCGTCGCCGCTGGGCTCCCGCCAGCCGCCCCGGTCGGCCACGATCACCGCGATCGTGCCGGTCCGGTCCAGCCGGGCGTCCACCCGAACGTCACCGGGGTGGGCGCGGTAGCCGTGCTCGATGGAGTTGGTCACCGCCTCCACCACGGCCAGTTCCAGGGCGATCTGGTCGTCGCCGCTCACCCGCAGCCCGTCCAGCCAGCAGCCCAGCTCGCGATGCACCGCGGACAGGTGTTCCGGGCGGCCGGGCAGCCGCAGGTCCAGCGACGGCGCGGGCTCGGTCAGCCGGGTGGCGGCCAGCACGCTCAGGTCGTCCAGCGTGGCCGGCTCGTCCTCCGGATGCGCGGCCGCGGCGCAGACCAGTTCGGCAAGGGCGCGCGCCGGGACGCCGGCGGCGCGCACCCCCTCGGACACCCGGCGGCGCAACGTGGCCACGCCCTCGGTGATGGTCTGGCCCGGCCGCTCGACCGCGCCGTCGGAGAACAACAGCAACGTCTCGCCGGCCCGGACCCGATCCCGGCCGATGACCGGTTCGGTGTCCGGAAAGCCCAGCGGGGGTCCGGTCGGCGCGACCAGCTCGCGGGTCTGTCCGTCGGCGGTGAGCAGCACCGGCAGCGGGTGCCCGCGGCTGGCGTAGTGGAACGCCCCGGTCGGCCGGTCCAGCACCGCAAGGCAGACCGTGCTGCCCCGGCCGTTGGCGGCCAGCCCGGCCATCCGGTCCAGCGCGGCCAGCACCTCGGCCACCGTGCACCCGCGGGTGAGCCGTTCGGCCGCGACCGCGCGCAGCTGGCCCATCACCCCGCAGGCGGTCGCGCCGTGCCCGACCACGTCGCCGACCACGAAGGCGACCCGGTCGTCCGGCATGACCACCACGTCGTACCAATCCCCGCCGGCCGCCAGCCACTGTCCGGCCGGGACGTAGGCCGCGCCCAGCCCGAGATCGGGCAGCACCGGAAGGCCCGGCGGGAGCAGCGTGCGCTGCAGATCCAGCACCACCCGACGCTCGGTGCGCAGCAGCTCCCTGGCATCGTCCGCGGCGGCCTCGGCCAGCCTGCGCTGCTGGACCCAGGCGGTCACCTCGATCGCGTGCGCCAGCAGGATCGGCTCGCCGTCCGAACCGGGCACCGGCACGATGCTGAAGTTGATGAACATCTCCTCGGGCACGCCGTCACCGTCGCGGTCCACCGCGATCCGGCGCTCAAGGCCCGTGACCTGCTCGCCACTGGCCCGCGCCGCGTCCAGCAGCTCGGTGATGTCGTTCTCGGCCAGCTCGGGCAGGGCCACCCGGATCGGCAGTCCGATCAGGTCCGGGCGGTTGCCCACGCTGGCTCTGGCCAGCCGGTTGGCCGCAAGGATCCGGTGCTCCGGCCCCTGGAACAGCCAGGTGATGGCGGGGGTGTGCTCGAACTCGGTGCGCAGCATCTCCCTGGCGTCGTGGGCGACGGCCTCGGCCTGCCGGCGCTGCTGGACCCAGGCGGTCACCTCGATCGCGTGCACCAGCAGCGTCGGCTCGCCGTCCGGACCGGGCACCGGCACGACGCTGAAGTTGACGTACATCTCCTCGGGGACGCCGTCACCGTCGCGGTCCACCTCGACCCGGTGCTCAACGCCGATCATCGGCTCACCGCTGGCCCGCACACCGTCCAGGATCTCGGTGATGTCCCGCTCGGCCAGCTCGGGCACGGCCACCCGGACCGGCAGTCCGAGCAGATCCGGACGGTTCCCCACGCTGGCTCTGGCCAACCGGTTGGCCGCAAGGATCCGGTGCTCCGGACCCTGGAACAGCCAGGTGATGGCGGGGGTGTGCTCGAACGCGGCGACTACCGCGCGGGCCGGCCCGGTATCGGCGCGATCCATGGCGACCGTCCTGCCGTGGAGGGAGCGGGGCCTCAAGCCTCACCGCACCGGGACACTCCCGCAACAACAGATGACAACGGATCGGCCGCAGCGGGTCGGCGCCACCCTCCGGTACCCGGACCGTAGGATCGTCGCGGTTGAGCCAGCAGCCACCTCGGGAAGCCCGCTGGGGCGCAGGATTCGTGGAGGTGTGTGCAGGGTGACGTACTCCCCCACCTTCCCCCATACGCCGGCCACCACCCCCCGGATGTCGCCTGACCAGCCGTTACGGGTGCTGCTCGTCGAAGACGACGACGGGGACGCGCTGCTGGTCACCGAGCAGCTCGCCGACGCGGACGTGCCGGTGACGGTGGACCGGGTGGACACGATGGCCGGGGCGTTACGCGGGCCGGTCGACGCCGACTGCGTGCTGCTCGATCTGCAGCTGCCCGACGCGGTCGGGCTGACCGGGCTGACCAGGCTGCGCCAGCACGCCCCGCGCACCGCGGTGGTGGTGCTCACCGGGCAGCGCGACGAGCTGACCGGCATCGCCGCGGTCGCCTCCGGCGCGCAGGACTACCTGGTCAAGGACCAGGTGGACGGCCCGCTGCTGGTGAAGGCCATGCGCTACGCCTGGGAGCGCAAACGCGCCGAGGAGGCCGAGCAGCAACTGCTCCAGCAGCAGCTGCTCGCCGACGAGAACAGCCGCCTGGAGCGCGGGCTGTTACCCACCCCGCTGCTCACCGGCTCGAGCCTGGACCTGGCCGTCCGGTACCGGCCCGGCCGGCACGGCTCGCTGCTCGGCGGGGACTTCTACGACGCGGTCGAGCTGCCGGACGGCACCGTGCACGTGGTGATCGGCGACGTCAGCGGGCACGGTCCGGACGAGGCCGCGCTCGGCGTCGCGCTGCGGATCGCGTGGCGCTCGCTCACCCTGGCCGGCCTGCCCATCGAGGAGGTGCTGAGCACGGTGCAGCAGGTGCTGGTGCACGAGCGGGTGGTGCGCAGCTTCGTCACCCTCTGCCTGGTCAGCATCGCGCCGGACCGCCGGTCGATGCGGATGCGCCTGGCCGGTCACCCGGCCCCGCTGCTGATCTCCGGCGCGGACGGCCGGCTGCTGCCGGACGGGCACCGCGGCGTCCCGCTCGGCATCCTGCCCACGGTGGACTGGCAGCCGCTCGAGGTGGCGCTGGACCCCGGGTGGTCGCTGCTGCTCTACACCGACGGGATCTTCGAAGGCCGGGTCGGCGGAACACCGGACCGGCTCGGGTACGACCGGATGACCGAGCTGCTGCTCGACCTGCTCAGGGACACACCGGACTGGCGCCGGGACGCCGGCCAGGTGCTCGACCGGCTGATCGCGACCGTCGAGCAGTACAACGAGGGCCCGCTGGACGACGACATCGCGGTGGTCATGCTCAGCCACAAGACCGACGGCGGCCCGCGGTGAACGCGCGGTCGGCGGCGATGCGCCGGTGGCGGGTGCGGCGGCTGGCCCTGCTGCTGGTGGTCTTCGAGGTGGTGCTGCTCGCGGCGGCGATCACCGCCGGGGCGTACGCCCTCAACCAGCTCACCGCGGCCCGGGAGCGGGTGGTCGACCAGGTCGACCCGCAGCTGACCCAGGCGCAGAACCTGACCGCCGCACTGCTCAACCAGGAGACCGGGCTGCGCGGCTACCAGCTCTCCGGGCAGCGCGACTTCCTCACCCCGTACGAGGAGGGCCGGGAGGCACAGGACCAGGCCGTGGCCAGGCTGCGCGCGCTGGGCGCCACCGCGGGCAGCACCGCGGGCGTCGACCTGGACGTGGTGCTGGACCGGACGCGGGACTGGCGGGAGACCGCCGACCAGCTCATCGCGGCGGGCGTGGCGGCCGAACCGGCGCTGGTCGAGCTGGGCAAGACCGAGTTCGACCAGGTGCGGGCCGGGCTGGACACGCTGCGCGGCAACCTCGAGCAGGTCCGCGCGACCGACCGGCAGGCCCTCAACGACTCGGCCACGCTGCTCAGCGTCATGTTCGGCGCGATCGCCGTGCTGCTGCTGGTGGCGTTCGTATTGCTCACGTTCGGCTTCAACCGCACGGTGGTGCAGCCGCTGCTCGGCCTGGCCCGGCAGGTGCGCGACGTCACCGAGCACGACATCCACCGCGAGGTGCACAGCGTCGGCGGCCCGCGCGAGCTGGTGCAGCTGGCCAGCGACGTGGAGGCGATGCGCAGGCGGATCGTCACCGAGGTGGGCGAGCTGCACCGGGCGCACGAGCTGCTGGACGCCCGGACCCAGGCGTTGCAGCGGTCCAACTCCGACCTCGAGCAGTTCGCCTACGTGGCCTCGCACGACCTGCAGGAGCCGCTGCGCAAGGTGGCCAGCTTCTGCCAGCTGCTGCAGCGCCGCTACGCCGGGTCGCTGGACGAGCGCGGCGAGCAGTACATCGAGTTCGCGGTGGACGGCGCGAAGCGGATGCAGGTGCTGATCAACGACCTGCTGGCGTTCTCCCGGGTCGGGCGCCGCTCCGGCGAGCAGACGGTGGTGGACACCGCGGAGCTGTTCGCGGCGGCGGTCGGCAACCTCGAGCCGGTCATCGAGGACACCGGCGCCCGGATCACCCACTCCGGCCTGCCCCGGGTGCGCGGCGAGGCGTCGCTGCTCACCGCGGTGTTCCAGAACCTGATCAGCAACGCGCTGAAGTTCCACGGCGAGGCCGCCCCGCAGGTGCGGGTGGACGCCGTGCGCAACGGCGGGGAGTGGGAGTTCTCCGTCACGGACAACGGGATCGGCATCGAGGCCGAGTACGCCGACCGGATCTTCGTGATCTTCCAGCGGCTGCACCCGAAGAACGCCTACCCCGGCACCGGGATCGGGCTGGCCATGTGCCGCAAGATCATCGAGCACCACGGCGGCCGGATCTGGCTGGACACCGAGTCCGGCGGTGCCGGCACCCGGTTCCGCTTCACCCTCCCCGCGCTGGCCGAGGTCCCCGCCGCCGACACCGCCGACGACTCCGCCCTGGCGACAGCCGGGTCCAAGAAGAGCGAGGACGCATGACCGACGCGCTGAGCCCGATCGACATCCTCCTCGTCGAGGACGACCCCGGTGACGTCCTGATGACCAAGGAGGCGTTCGAGCACCACAAGATCCGCAACAACCTGCACGTGGTGAGCGACGGCGTCGAGGCACTGCGGTTCGTGCGCCGGGAGGAGGAGTTCGCCGGGGCGCCGCGGCCGGGCCTGATACTGCTCGACCTCAACCTGCCCCGCAAGGACGGGCGGGAGGTGCTCGCCGAGCTGAAGGCCACCCCGGAGCTGCGCAGCATCCCGGTGGTCGTGCTCACCACCTCCGAGGCCGAAGAGGACATCGTGCGCAGCTACGACCTGCACGCCAACGCCTACGTCACCAAGCCGGTCGACTTCGAACGGTTCATCGAGGTGGTCCGCCAGATCGACGACTTCTTCGTGACGGTCGTCAAGCTGCCGCACTGAACCTGGCCTACCCTCTGCACTACAGGGAGGTCACCGTGCCGGAAACGACTGAGATCGCCATCGCGTCCGTCCTTGCCGGCGGCGCCGCCGGGCCCCTGCACGACCTGGTCAGCTCCAAGTTCGCCGGTCGGCCGGAGGCCACCGCCGCGCTGGCCGCGGCGGCCGGCGCCGCGCCGGAGTCACCCGAGGTGCTGGCCCTCGGCGAGGAGCTGGCCCTGGCCGAACGATCCGACCCGGGCTTCGCCGCCGAACTGCACGCGCTGTGGGCCGGCGGGGCGAGCGAGGTTCCCGGGGCGTAGCCGGCGGCTCACTCGCCGGTCGCCGTCAGCCCCTCGGACTCGGACAGCAGCCGGTGTTCGGTGCCGCACTCCGGGCACCGCAGCCGCGCATCCAACCGGTGGCCGCACCGGCACACCCAACCCTTGCGCCGGGCCGGGTTGCCCACCATGAACGCGTGCGCCGGGACGTCGGCGGTCAGCACCGCGCCGGCGCCGGCGAAGCTGTGCCGGCCGATGGTGATGCCGCACACCACGACCGTGCCCGCGCCGAGCGTGGCGCCTTCGCAGACCAGGGTGGCCAGCAGCGCCTCGCGGCCGAGCTTCTGGTGCGAGCGCGGGCGCAGGTCGTTGGTGAACACCGCGTTGGGCCCGAGGAAAACATCGTTTTCGCAGGTCACACCCTCGAACACGAGGACGTTGTTCTTCACCGTCACGTTGTCGCCGAGGACCACATTGGACTCCACGAACGCCCCGCCGCCGATGTTGCAGTCCCGCCCGATCTTCGCCCCGGCCATCACGTGGGCGAAGGCCCAGACCCGCGTTCCGTCGCCGACGTCGGCGCTCTCGCAGAGGCCGTTGGGATGCACGAAGACCGTCATGCCCGCATCGTAAACATCCGGTTGCCCACCCCTAGGTAACGCCCCCGCCCGTCCGGTCGATGCATCCCCCGATACGTCCAACGATGGCGGAACTGGGGGCTATTGTGACCAATCCCATCGTGACCGAGAACCAGCTGCAGGGAAACCCGCGCAGCGAGTGGGATCTGAGCGGTCCGGCGTCGACGAGCATCGAAGGCTTCGCCACCTCGCTCAGCGTCAACCGGGGCACGACGGTCAGCTTCAAGATCAACACGGCATCAGCCAACTACCGAATCGACATCTACCGGCTGGGGTGGTACGGCGGACTGGGCGCGCGCAAGGTCGCGACCATCCAACGCAGCACGCCGTCGATCCAGCCAGCGCCGGGCGGGAACGCGACGATCGGTCTGTACGACGCCGGAAACTGGTCGGTCACCACGTCCTGGGCGGTGCCGGCGACCGCGGTCTCCGGGGTGTACATCGCGAAGCTGGTACGCCAGGACGGGACGGCCGGGGCGAGCCACATCCCGTTCGTGGTACGCGATGACGGCGCACAGCGGGACATCGTGTTCCAGACCTCGGACACCACCTGGCACGCCTACAACGGTTGGGGCGGCGCGAACCTGTACGGGGGCAACGCCACGGCGAGTGTGGACGGTCGCGCGTTCAAGGTCAGCTACAACCGGCCGATCGGCACCCGGGACGCGATCGGCACCTGGTCCGGGCCGCAGGACTTCTTGTTCAGCGCCGAGTACGCGGCCATTCGCTGGCTGGAGCGCAACGGCTACGACGTCGCCTACGTCACCGGGGTGGACACCGGTCCGGGCAACGCGCAACTGACCAACTACAACGTGTACATGTCCACCGGGCACGACGAGTACTGGTCCCGCGACCAGCGCGAGCACGTCGAGGCGGCCCGGGACGCCGGCGTGCACCTGATCTTCATCAGCGGCAACGAGGTGTACTGGAAGACCCGCTGGGAACCGGACATCAACGGCACGCCGAACCGAACCCTGGTCTGCTACAAGGAATCCCGCCAGGAGGAGAAGCTCGACCCGACACCGGCGTGGACCGGGACCTGGCGCGACCTCATGTTCAGCCCGCCGGCCGACGGCAACCGCCCGGAGAACTCGCTCACCGGGACGATCTTCCAGGTGGACTCGCACCGCGAGGACATCATCCGGGTGCCGTACGAGATGACCCAGTTACGGTTCTGGCGCAACTCGCCCATCGCCACCAACACCCAGCCCGGGCAGACCGCCTCGCTCGCGGTCGGCATGCTCGGCTACGAGTGGGACGAGTGCCCGGACAACGGGTTCCGGCCCGAGCGGCTGATCCACCTGTCCGCCACCACCGAGGTCGTCGGGACCTACCTGCTCGACTACGGGCACACCGTCGGCGACCAGACCGCGGTGCACAACCTCGCGCTGTACAAGGCGGCCAGCGGAGCGTGGGTGTTCGGCGCCGGCACGGTGTTCTGGTCGTTCGGTCTGGACACCGAGCACGACTACTCCAACAGCAGCCTGCCGCCGACCCTGACCCCGGAGGACCTCAACGTCCAGCAGGCGATGGTGAACCTGTTCGCGGACATGGGAGTCCAGCCGGGGACGCTGCGCGCCGGTCTGGCGCCTGCGACCGCGTCGACCGACAGCACTCCGCCGGTGTCCACGATCACCGCGCCCACCAACGGGGCCAGCGTCGGGCAGCTG
Organism: Actinophytocola sp.; assembly: GCF_035762905.1. Taxonomy (GTDB): domain Bacteria; phylum Actinomycetota; class Actinomycetes; order Mycobacteriales; family Pseudonocardiaceae; genus DASYTH01. Next base: position 118,238 of record NZ_DASUCC010000094.1, on the reverse strand, counting down.
ACCCTGGTGACCGTGTCCGGGACCGCGAGCGACACCGGCGGCCGGGTGGCCGGGGTCGAGGTGTCCACCGACAACGGGGCCACCTGGCACCCGGCGACCGGCACCACGAGCTGGACCTACGCCTGGCGGCCCCGGCTGCCCGGCACCTACCAGGTCAAGACCCGCGCGATCGACGACAGCCTCAACGTCGAGACGCCGGGCGCCGGGGTCAGCGTGACCGTCACCCCGGCCGCGGCGGTGAGCCTGTTCGCGCTAACCGAGAAGCCGTTCGCGGTCCGGTCCGGGGATCCCAACCCGGTCGAGCTCGGCGTCCGGTTCTCGGCCAACACGCCGGGCGCGGTCGCCGGGATCCGGTTCTACAAGACCGACGACAGCACCGGGCCGCACGCCGCGCACCTGTGGAGCGCGGCGGGAAACCTGCTGGCGTCGGCCAACTTCAGCGGTGAGACCGCCAAGGGGTGGCAGACCGTGATGTTCCCGGCCCCGGTGACGATCACCCCCGGGACGACCTACGTCGCCTCGTACCACACGGCGTACTACGCGGCCAGTCCCAACTACTTCCGCACGCCGCGCAGCACTGGGGCGCTGACCGCACCGGCGGGCGACAACGGGGTGTACGCCTACGGCGCGTCCGGGACCTTTCCGAACGCCAGCTTCGGGTCCACCAACTACTGGGTGGACGTGATCTTCAACCGGGCCGGCGGCGCCGGGAACCTGCCCCCGACGGCCGGAAACGACGCCGTCATGGGGACCTTCAACACGCCGCTGGTGATTCCGGCCGCGACCCTGCTCGCCAACGACGCCGACCCGAACGGGTACCCGCTGTCCATCACCAGCGTCGGCAACCCGACCAACGGGACGGTCAGCCTGGACGCCGGCGCGCAGACCGTGACCTTCACCCCGACCACCGGGTTCTCCGGGCTGGCCACGTTCACCTACCAGGTCGGCAATGCCGTCGGCGGCAGCGCGCAGGCGACCGTCTCGGTCACGGTCAACTCCCTCACCACGGTGCAGACCCTGTTCCAGCCCAGCAACACGCCGAACACGATCACGGTGGCCGACCCCACCCCGGTGGCGCTCGGGGTGAAGTTCCGCTCAGCGGTGAGCGGCACCCGGGTCACCGGTGTGCGGTTCTACAAAGGACCGCAGAACGTGGGCACGCACACCGCCCACCTGTGGAACGCGACCGGCGGCCCGGCGCTGGCCACCGCCACGTTCTCCGGCGAGACGGCCAGCGGCTGGCAGTCGGTCAACTTCCCGGCCCCGGTGACGATCAACCCGAACACGACCTACGTGGTCTCCTACCACAGCAACGGCTTCTACTCGGCCAGCTCCAACTTCTTCGCCACCACGCACACCCGCGGCGCGCTGACCGCACCGGCCGCCATCAACGGCGTGTTCACCTACGGCCCGGCCGGCACCTTCCCGACCTCCACGTTCAACAACACCAACTACTGGGTGGACGTGATCACCGAGGTGCCCACCGGGCTAGTGGCGCAGAGCCTGTTCGGGGCCGGGGACACACCGGCACTGGTCTCGATGAACGACCCCAACGCGGTCGAGGTCGGGGTCCGGTTCACCTGCTCGACCGGCGGCCAGGCGACCGGGATGAAGTTCTACAAGGGAGCGCAGAACACCGGCACGCACGTCGGTCGCCTGTGGCAGGCGAACGGCACGCAACTGGCCACCGCCACGTTCATCGGTGAGACGGCCAGCGGCTGGCAGTCGGTCAACTTCCCGGCGCCGGTCACGCTCACCGCGGGCACCACCTACATCGTCTCCTACCACGCGCCGGTCGGCCGCTACTCGGCCAGCTCCAACTTCTTCACCGCGGCGCACATCAGCGGGGCGCTGACCGCACCGGCCGGCACCAACGGCGTGTTCACCTACGGCCCGGCCGGCAGCTTCCCCAGCTCGTCGTTCAACAGCACCAACTACTGGGTGGACGTGATCGTCCAGGCGACCACCCCGTAGCACGGAGCTGCCGGGGCGGCGCGCACCCCGCGCGCGCACCGCCCCGGCACCGGCTCAGCCGAGGAAGGCCATCCCGACCGGCCGGCCGACCACCGGCGAGAGCACGCCGGCCTGGCCGGTGTTCAGGTCGATCTCGACCAGCAGGGCGGAGCCGCCGGCCTGCGGCAGCACGGCGGCGAACGCGCGGTTGTCCGTAGCCGAACCGGTCTTGATCTCCATGGTGTGGAACTCCTTGACCGCAACGCCGAGCGCGCCGACCGTGGTCAGCTCGCCGGTGTCCGGGGTGATCCGGACCAGGGTCTCCCGGGCCGAGTCCACCCCGTACAGGGTGGTGGTCGTCGCACCCGGGAGGTTGTTGGTGTACGCGGCGGCGGCGACCTCGGGCACGCTGCCGGCACCCTGGTCGGTGTCCGGGTAGTGCAGTTCGCCGTCGGCGGTCAGCTCCCCGGTCTCCGGGTGCAGGCGCAGGTTCTGGCCGGCCTCGGTGACCACGCGGATCCGGTCCACGGTGGGGTTGAAGTCGAACCCGATGGCCCGGCCCTTCAGCGCGAACCGAGGACCGACCGGGACGGCGGCGCCGGTGTTCGGGTTCACCGTGTACAGCTGGCCGGTGGACGACAGCGCGTACACCGTTCCGGTGGCCGGCCGCCGGTCCATGCCGACCAGGCGCTCGCCGTCGGCCAGGCCGGTGACCTGCAGCCACCGGACCGGTAGCTGCGGCCGGGCGGCGTTGTGCCGGGTCAACATGCCGTTGTCGCTCAGCAACAGGAACTCGCCGGTGAGCGCCGGACGCCTGGGGGCGGCGGTCGCGGACACCGCGGCGGCGATCACGACGGCCGTCCCGGCGGCCACGGCGAGGAAGGTGATGGTGCGGCGCATGACTTTCTCCGTCTTCTCGTCGGGAACTCTGTGATGTGCCTGGATTCGGCGGCCGGCCGCACGGCGTTCACCGGCGCGAGGTTTGTCACGTACGGCAATCCGCGGTCCCGGCCGCGCCGAACGACAAGGGAGGAAAGTCGGGCGAAGGGGGAGACTTCGATGGCCGGCAAGGTGGTGGAACGGGAAGACCTGAGGCAGGACCGGATGCTCCGCGCGGCCTACCGGGCGCACGGGGCGGAGCTGTACCGGTTCGCGTTGCGGCGGCTGGGGGACGCGGGTGCGGCGCAGGACGTGGTGCAGGAGGTGTTCCTCCGGGCCTGGCGCAACGCCGACCGGTTCGACCCGGAGGTGGCCAGCCTGCGGGTCTGGCTGTTCGGCATCGCGCGGCACGTCGTGGTGGACGAGATCCGGCGCAGCACGGCGCGTCCGGCCCGGGCGGCCGGGCTGGCGCCTGCGGACCACAACGGCGGGCCTGGCTTCGACGAGCGCACGATGACCGCGACCGTGCTGGCGCAGGCGCTGCGCCGGATCAGCCCGGAGCAGCGCAGCGCCCTGGTCGAGACCGTGATCCGCGGCCGCCCGGCCGCCGAGGTGGCCGCCGAGCAGGGCATCCCGCCGGGCACGCTGCGCAGCCGACTGTTCTACGGGCTCAAGTCATTGCGGACGGTCATGAGGGAGATGGGGGTCGAGCCGTAAATGGGCCAAGACTGCGCTCGGCGGGAGGCGCTCGGCGGTTACGTGCTCGGTCAGTTGGACGAGCCGGCGGCGCGGGAACTGGACGTGCACCTGGCCGGCTGCCCGTCCTGCCGCGCCGAGCTGGCCGAGATCGCCCCGCTCGTGGCCGGGTTGCGGCGCCTCGACCCGGACCGGGTCGAGGCGCAGCCGCCGCCCGAGCTGTGGGCCGAGATCCAGGCCCGGATCGCGGCCGAGCGCGAGGCGGACTGATCAGCCCGCGGCGCACACGGTTCCGTTGAGGGTGAACGAACCCGGCAGCACGTTCGGACCGGAGTAGTTGCCGACGAAGCCGACGTTGGCGCTGCCGCCGTTCGCCGCCAGCTCGCGGTTGAAGTCGGCATTGCTGACGGTGACCGTGGTGCCGTCCTGGGCCCAGGTTCCGTTCCAGCCGCCGCCCATCTGCTGCCAGCCGGTCGGCCAGCGGAAGGTGAGCGTCCAGCCGTTCACCGCGCTCGAGCCAGTGTTGGTGATGTCGACGCTGGCCACGAAGCCGCTGCCCCAGTTGGTCACGTCGGTGAACCGCACCGCGCACGTGCTCGCGGCCGGTGCGCCGGTGGTCACGGTCAACGGCGGCGACGCCCAGGACACCGCGCCCGCGGTGTCGCGGGCCAGGACGTTGACCGTGTACCGGCTGCCGGGGACGAGGTTGTGCGCGGTGAACGCGGTGCCCGGGGTCTCGCCCCACTGCTCGCTGGTGACGCCGTTGTGCCGGTACACCTCGTACTTGGCGATCGGGCGGGCGCCCGGGGTGGCGGCCGGCCAGCTGATCGTGGCGGACCGGTCGGTGACCGCGGCGGCGGTCGGGGCGCCCGGCGCACCCGGCGCGCCCGGCCGGTTCGCCGCCGGCCGGAGCACCAGCGTGGTCAGCGAGTACGGCGGCAGGGTCTGGGCGGTGGCCGTGCCGCTCTGCGCGGTGCTCACCCCGGTGGCCCCGTTGGTGAACGTGTGCACGGTGGGCGCGCCGGCGGCCGGGACGAAGCCGGCGTAGTCGATCACGACCTGCTGCGCGTTGTCCGGATCCTTGTTGAGCAGCAGCAGGGCCAGCTCACCGTTGGGCCGCCGGGCGGCGTGCGCGCTGACCAGGTCGTTGCCGGTGGCGGCCCGGACGAACTGGTCGCCGGGGCGGACGAACAGGTTCATCATCCGCAGCGCGTGGTACGGGGCGAACGGGGTGTTCAGCGCGGGCTGGCAGACGCTGCCGTCGGCGGTGCAGTTGGCGCTGGACAGCAGGCCGAAGTCGTCGTAGTCGGTGTGCCCGGCCACGGTCGACACGTTGCCGATGCCGTTGTGCGTGTTCCACCACTGGACCGTGAAGACCCCGTTCTCCAGCAGGCCGGCGTAGGACTCGGCGGCGAACAGCGCGCCGGGCTGGGTGTTGCGGCCGACCGAGGTGTTCATCTCGGTCAGCGCGATGCCGAGCCGGCCGGCGTTCGGGCCGGCGAACCGGGCGATCTGCTCGCGCACGAGGTAGATGATGTCGTCGATCTGGTCCGGTTTGGACAGTGTCTCGGGCGCGGTGGCGCCGCCCGGGTACCAGTGCAGGATCACGAAGTCGACGTGCGGCCCGGCGATGGACAGCACGGTCTGGTTCCAGGTGGCCGGGTCACCCTCGGCGACCACGCCGTCCGGCCAGTTGGCCGGGGTGGTCAGCACGGCGCCGATCTTGATGGTCGGGTCGACCGCCTTCATCGCCGTGGCGAACCGCACGACCTCGGTGGCGTAGCCGGTCGGGCTCTTGTCCGGGTGGTTGTCGGCCTCCCACTCGGCGCCGTAATGGCCGTTGCCGTACAGCTCGTTGCCGATCTCCCAGTAGCGCACGCCGTAGCCGCGCTCGATGTTGGCGTGCCGCACCCAGCCGGCGGCCTCCTCGGGGCTTCCGGTGCCGTAGTTGGCGATCACCATGGCCTGTCCGCCTGCCCGGCGCACCCCGCCCATGAACGTGTCGAAGTCGGTGTTCGGGGCCACGAACCCGCCGGGCGCGGTGTGCGTCTCCCAGTGGTAGATGTCGCCGTAGGAGCCGCCCGGGTAGCGCATCATCCGCAGTCCGGCGCTGCCGAGCAGGTCGGCAACCTCCGGCGTGCCGAGCTGGCTGTCCCACACCGCGTGGTTGATGCCCAGCGCGGTGTCCGGCACGGTGGCCAGCCCCGCCCGCGTGTTCACCGTGACCCGTACCGGATCTTCCTGTTGTGCGGCACCGGCATCGGTGGCCACCGCCAGGCCGCAGCCCAGCACAAGTGTTGTGGCGAAAGCGATTCGGCGAAGTCGTGCTGCTGCCATGGCACACCCCGTTGTCACCTGGCCGGCCCCCTTCTGGGAGCGCTCCCAGAATCCGAGCCAACCATCCGGGGGGCCCGCCGTCAACGCCCGGTCAGCCGAAGAACGGCAGCTTGATCAGCGTCAACCCGCCGAGCAGGTCGTTGCCGCCCTTGCGGTTCTTCTTCTCCGCCGTGCGTTCTTTCTTCTCCGCCTTGCGATCCCGCTGCTCCGCCGCGTCGTCCTTCGCGGCCTTGCGGTCCGTCCTGGCCTGCTGCTTGGCCGTCTTGGTCGGCTGCTTGGCGGCCTTGCGCTCCGCCTTCGCGGTCTTCTTCTCCGCCTTGCCGGCACCCCGTTCGTTCAGCCCGCTCGGTTCCGGCTGCGTCAACTGCTCGAGCGACGGTGCCCGCGACGGCGGCGCCGCGGGCGGCCCGGTGCGCACCGGGGTGGGGGTGGTGTGCTGCCAGACCGGTTGCGGGACCGCGGCGCCGGGGCCACGGACTTCGGGCGGCGACGGCGGATGCACGGTGACGCCGGTGGCGACCACCACGGCGGCGCCGGCCACCGCCGCCTTCACCGCGGTCAGCCAGGACGCGGTGGCGGCGCCCAGCTGACCCGACCCGCTCAGGTAGGCGACGGCCATCGGGGTACCGAGCACCACCGGGGCCACCGCGGCGCGCAGCTCCTCGTTGACCTTCACCAGGCCGCCGGCCAGCTTGCGGCAGTCCGGGCACCGGTCCAGATGCCGGGTGATCCGTCGCATGGTGTGCCGTGGGCAGCCGCGCCGGACCCAGATGGACAGCTGCGCGGCGATGCCGCGGCAGCCCGGCCGGGTCACGGTCGGCAGGTGCTGGCGCAGGTACGCCTGGCGCAGACCCTCCCGCGCCCGGTAGGCCAGCGCCGACACGCTGTTCGGCGCGAGTCCGAGCAGCGGTGCGATCTCGGCCGGCGACTCCCCCTCGATCTCGGTGTGCCAGAGCACCGTGCGCCACCGTTCCGGCAGCGTGGCGAACGCGTCGGCGGCCACGCCCGCCTCCACCCGGCTGATCACCGGGTCGCTGGCCGCCCTGGCCTCCGGCACGTCGGCGCACAGCGCCACGTCGACCCCGCGGCGGATGTCGGTGATCAGCGCGTTGCGCATGGTGGCCACCAGGTACGCGCGGAACGACTCGTCCGGGCCCTGTCCGGCGCGCAGCACCCGGAGCACCCGGGTGAACGCCTCGGCGACCAGGTCCTCCCGCTCGGCGGTGGTCGTGACGAGCGCGGCCGCGGTGCGCCGGGCGGCGCCCAGATGTCTCTCGTAGAGCAGGCCGTAAGCGGTGGTGTCACCCGACCGAACCGCGCTGATCAGAGCCGCGTCGCTGGGCGCGCCCGTCGCCGCCTCGTCGACCGCCTCGGCCACCGCCAGACCTCCCGATCGAACGTGCAGATGCACATGTAGGCGTGCTGACGTTCGTTCAACGAGCGACCCGGCGGAAGGTTGTGGCAGATGTCACAAATGCACAAAACTCCTGTGCGATGAGCACAAAACTGGCAAATTCCGGCCGGTTCGCCCCGCTCCGGGCGAACCGACCGGCAATTCCTACAGCTTGAAATTGGCCACCGTGGCGTGCAGCTCGGCACTGACCCTGGCCAGCTCCCGAGCCGCCATCTGGGACTCGTTGGCCCCGTCGGCGGTGGACACCGCGGCCTCGGCGACCCCGGCGATGTTCTGCGCGATGTGCCGGCTGGACTGGGCGGCGCCGGCCACGTTGCGGCTCATGTCGCTGGTCGTCTCGGTCTGCTCCTCCACCGCCGCGGCGATGGTGACCTGGTAGTCGTTCACCCGGGCGACGATCTCGCCGATCCGGTCGATGGCCGCGACCGCCTCGGTGGTGTCCGCCTGGATCGCCGCGACCCGCTGCGCGATGTCCTCGGTGGCCTTGGCGGTCTCCTGGGCCAGGTCCTTGACCTCGCCGGCGACCACGGCGAAGCCCTTGCCGGCGTCGCCGGCCCTGGCCGCCTCGATGGTGGCGTTGAGGGCCAGCAGGTTGGTCTGCTCGGCGATCGAGGTGATGGTCTTGACCACCTCACCGATCTCCTGCGACGAGGCACCCAGCCGGTTGACCACCTCGGTGGTGACCTTGGCCGCGGTGACCGCCTCGCCGGCGACGTGCGCGGCACCGTTGGTGTTCTCGGTGATCCGGTGGATGGAGGCGGCCATCTGGTCGCTGCCGACGGCCACGGTGTCCACCGCGGCGGAGACCTGCTCGGCGCCGGCGGCCACCTGCGCGGCCTGGTGGCTGGTCTGCTCCGCGGTCGCGGCGATCTCGGTCGCGGTCGCCTCCACCTGCGACGAGGCGCTGGACATGGCGTCGGCGTGCCCGTTGAGCGTGCCGATCGTGGTGCGCAGCGAGTCGATCGTGTCGTCGAGCGCGGCACCGAGCCGGCTGATCTGGTCCCGGCCGTTGAGGTCGGTGCGCACGGTCAGGTCGCCGTGGGCCAGGGCGCGCACGGTCCGCAACGTGGCGGCCAGTGGGCGGACCACCGCGCGGGTGGCCCGGATGCCCAGCACGATCGCCATGGCGATGGCCAGCGCGAGCGCCACGGCGATCACCGTGTTGCTGGTGGCGCGAGCGGACGTGGCGTCCGCCTTGGCCTCGTCGACCCGCTTGTTGACCGACTCGTCCAGCGCGTCGGCGATGTCCAGGGCCTTGCCGTAGCCCTCGGCCGCCTCGCCGCCGTTGATGCTGTCCATCGCCGCGACCCGGACCGCCGGGTCCTCGGCGCCCTTCAGCGAGTCCATGATCTTCGTGTCGTAGTCGAAGAACGCGTTCCAGGCCGGGGTCAGCTCGTTCCACTTGGCCCGCTCGTCGTCGGTCATGTACTGCGTGTGCGCGTTCTTGAGCAGGTCGAACAGGGCCGCCTTGCTCTCCAGCTCACCGCCGCGGTTGTAGGCGTCGTCGGCCGCGGCCTTGGCGTTGCCGTAGGCGCCGGCGTCGGCCATGACCAGCGCCTGCCAGCCGGTCACGTCGGCCACCGCGTAGCGCAGCTTCTGCACGTCCTGCTGGACCTGGACCAACTCGGCCAGCCGCTGCTGGGCGTCGTGCTGCTGCGTGGTGCCCCACCAGCCGGCACCGGCGGCGACGGCGATGAGCGCCGTGATCGCGCCGAAGGAACGGCCGAGCCGCCCACCGACTGTGGCTTTCATGATCGGCATGGAAAACTCCATCTCCGGGGATCCTGGGTGTCTCGGGCTTGATCGGCGGTCGGCCGGTACGCCTGAGAAAAAAATGTGAACATGATTCGGATCACCCCGGATTAAACGTTTCAGTAAGGTGGCTCGATGGTCCGCTTCGACGTCACCCGGTACGGCGCCCGCGGCGACGGGGTGACCATCGACTCGCCCGCGATCAACCGGGCCATCGAGGCCGCGGCCGCGGCCGGCGGCGGCACCGTGCGACTGCCGGCCGGAACCTTCGCCAGCTACTCGGTTCGGTTGCGCAGCAACGTGATCCTGCAGCTCGACCGGGGCGCGACGCTATTGGCCGCCGCGCCGCGCGACGGCGCCGGGTTCGACCACCCCGGCCGCGGCGCCGGCAACGCCTACCAGGACTTCGGCCACAGCCACTGGCGGGCCGCGCTGATCTGGGGCGAGGACCTGGACCACATCGGCATCGCCGGGCCGGGCCGGATCGACGGCGCCGCGCTGGTCCGGGAGATGGGCCCGGACTCGCCGCCGGGAACCGGCGACAAGGCCATCGCGCTGCGGCTGTGCCGGGACGTGGACATCCGGGACGTCACCATCGTGCGCGGCGGCCACCTCGCGATCCTGCCCACCGGGGTGGACCGGCTGACCATCCACAACGTCACGATCGACACCGTCCGGGACGGCATCAACGTCGACTGCTGTCGGGATGTGCGGATCTCCGGCTGCACGGTGAACACGCACGGCGACGACGCGATCGTGCTGAAGAGCTCCTACGCCCTGGGCCGGGCCCGGACGACCGAGCGGGTCACGATCACCGGCACCACGGTCAGCGGCTACGACCCGGGCACCCGGCTGGACGGCACCCGACAGCGCGCGCTGCCGGCCGCGCCGGACGGCGACGGGCCGACCGGCCGGATCAAGCTCGGCACCGAGTCCACCGGCGGGTTCCGGGACATCATGGTCTCCGGTGTGGTCTTCGAGCGCTGCCGCGGCCTGGCGCTGGAGACCGTCGACGGCGGCGTGCTCGAGGACGTGACCGTGCAGGGCGTGACCATGCGAGAGGTCAGCAACGCGCCGATCTTCCTGCGGCTCGGCGCCCGGTTGCGCGGCCCGGCGCCGCGCCGGCCCGGGCGGCTGCGCCGGATCACGATCAGCGACGTCACCGTGGACGGGGCCGATCCGCGCTACCCGTCCACGATCGCCGGGCTGCCCGGGCATCCGGTCGAGGACGTGCGGCTCAGCGGGTTACGGGTGCGGATGCGCGGCGGGCTGTCCATGACGCACGCCGCCGGCCAGCCGGCCGAACTGGTCAACCCGTTCTTCTTCGCCGAGCCGGCCCCGCGCCGGCCCTACGCCGTCCCGGAGCGGGCCCGGGCCTACCCCGAGCCGTCCATGTTCGGCGTGCTGCCGGCGTGGGCGTTCTATGTCCGGCACGCCACCGGGTTGCGGTGCGACGACGTGGAGATCCGGTTCAGCGAGCCGGACACCCGGCCGGCGATCGTGCTTGACGACGTCCATTGCGCCCAGTTCCGCCGGCTGCGGCTGAGCACCGCGGGCGCGCCGGCGTTCGCGCTGCGCGGCGTCACCGGGTTCGCGCTCCGTGACCTTGACACCACTCGCTGACCGGCCTAGCTTCCGTCCCCAGGTGGGCTCGAATCGTTTCAATCCGGCGCATGAGGTGGCGGGTCCGCCAGGAAAGCGCTTGCCCATACGAGACGGTGGAGGGACGGCATGCGACGACGCACCCGCTCTGGCGGCGCCACCCGGATCTGGTTAGCGGTACCGGCGGCTCTGCTCGCCGCCACCACGGCGTGCGGCGGCTCGGAAGGAGGAGACACCGGCCAACCCAGCGGCCCGGTCACCATCCGGTTCGACTGGTGGGGCAACCCCGACCGGGCGGCGGTGACCGAGAAGGCGATCGACGAGTTCGAGCGCCGCAACGGCAACATCACGGTGGAGACCTCGTACGCGGAGTTCAACGCCTACTTCCAGAAGCTGGCCACGCAGATCGCCGGCGGCAACGCGCCGGACGTGCTGCAGATGGACTACCGGTACGTGCGCGAGTACGCCGACCGCGGCGTGCTTGCCGACCTCGGTGACGGTCCGGCCAAGGTGGACACCGGCGGGGTCACCCAGCAACTGCTCTCCGGTGGGTCGGTGAACGGCAAGCTGTGGGCCATCCCGCCCACGCAGAACACCCAGATGTTCACCTACGACCCGGCGCAGTGGCAGCAGGCCGGCGCCACCGCGCCGAAGGACGGCTGGACCTGGGGGGATCTGCGCACCGCGGCACAGAAGGTCACCGACGCCACCGGCGGCAGGGTGCGCGGCCTGTCCGACTTCGGCGGCATCGAGGACTGGTTCGAGGTGTGGCTGCGCCAGCAGGGCAAGACCCTCTACACCGACGACGGCAAGCTCGGCTACGGCGCCGAGGACGTGGCCAAGTGGTGGGAGCTCGCCAACGGCCTGCGCCGCTCCGGCGCCTCGACCCCGGCCGAGGTGACCGCCAAGCTGGACGGCTCGCTGGCCAACGACCCGGTGGCACAGAAGGCGGCCTCCAGCGGGTTCGGCTACAGCAGCGGGTTCACCGCGCAGACCTTCGAGCTGTTCGGCCGGGAGATGAAGGTCGGGCCGTTCCCATCGGACGGCGGAAAGCTCGGCCAGTACGCCAAGCCGGCCATGATGTTCAGCATCGCCCAGCGCTCCGAGCACAAGGAGGCGGCGGCCAAGCTGATCAACTTCCTGATCAACGACGTGGAGGCCGGCAAGATCCTGGGCATGTCTCGCGGCCTGCCGGCCAACCAGCAGGTGCGCGACCAGGTCGGCGGCACCCTGCAGGGCCCGCCGACGGTCACCTTCGAGTACGAGAAGGCCGTCGGGCCCAAGCTCGAGCAGGCGCCGCCACCCCCGCCGAAGGGTGCCAGCGAGGTGAAGTCCGCGTTCCAGCGCGTGTACGACGATGTGATCTTCGAACGCGCCTCGATCCAGGACAGCGCCAACAAGCTCATCGAACAGGCGAAGGCGGCGATCTCCTCATAGTGTCCACTGTAGACACTTTGGTGCCGGGGCTGGCCGGTCCGCGCGACCGGCCGGCCCCGGGCCCGTCCCGGGGCCGGCGACCGCACGGGGAGCGGCCCGGGATCGCCTACCTTTTCCTGTCCCCGTGGGTGCTCGGCGCGCTGCTGCTGACCATCGGCCCGATGCTGGCCTCGCTGTACCTTTCGTTCACCGACTACGACCTGTTCACCGCGCCGAACTGGGTGGGTTTCGACAACTACCGCCGGCTGTTCGCCGACGACCCGCGGTTCCTCACCGCGATCTGGGTGACGCTGAAGTACGTGCTGATCTCCACCCCGCTCAAGCTGGTCGCCGCGCTGGCCGTCGCCCTGCTACTCAACCGGGCCAGCCAGGCCTCCGGGCTGTACCGGTCGGCCTTCTACGCCCCGTCGCTGCTCGGCGCCAGCGTGGCGGTCGCCCTGGTCTGGCGGGTGATCTTCGACAACGACGGCGTCGTGGACCGGGCGTTGTCCGTGCTCGGCGTGGAAACCAACGGGTTCGTCTCGTCGCCGCAGTACGCGCTGCTGGTGATCGCCGGGCTGTCGGTGTGGCAGTTCGGCGCGCCGATGGTCATCTTTCTGGCCGGGCTCAAGCAGATTCCGCGCGAGCTGTACGACGCGGCCGCGGTGGACGGTGCCGGCTGGTGGCGCACGTTCTTCTCGGTGACCCTGCCGATGCTCTCCCCGGTGATCTTCTTCAACCTGGTGCTGGAGACCATCCACTCGTTCCAGGCGTTCACCCCGGCGTTCGTGGTCAGCAGCGGCCGCGGCGGGCCGAGCGACTCCACCCTGTTCTACACGCTCTACCTGTACCAGAAGGGGTTCGTGGAGTTCCGGATGGGCTACGCGTCGGCCATGGCCTGGATTCTGGTGCTGGTCATCGCGCTGGTGACCGCGGTGCTGTTCCGCACGGCCCGGTCCTGGGTGTTCTACGCCGGGGAGGGTGGGCGATGACCGCCACCCGCCGGGTGTTCTGGCACCTGACCTGCATCGCACTGTTGGTGGTGCTGCTCTACCCGGTCGCCTGGCTGGTGCTGTCCTCGTTCAAGCCGGCCGAGGAGATCCTGTCCAGCCTGGCCCTGCTGCCCGAGCGGTTCTTCCTCGGCAACTACACCGAGGTGTTCGCCGGCCAGGCCGGGGTGACCGTCTGGCGGTTCCTGGCCAACTCGCTGATCGTGTCCACCGGCGCGGTGCTCGGCACCGTGGTGTCCTGCGCGCTGGCCGCGTACGCGTTCTCCTGGCTGCGGTTCCGGATGCGCACACCGCTGTTCGCGTTCATGATCGCCACGATCATGCTGCCGATCCACGTGCTGCTCATCCCGCAGTACACGATCTTCCATCAGCTGGACCTGATCGACACGTTCTGGCCGCTGATCCTGCCCAAGATGCTGGCCACCGACGCGTTCTTCGTCTTCCTCATGGTGCAGTTCATGCGCGGGCTGCCCACCGAGCTCGGCGACGCGGCCCGGATCGACGGCTGCGGGCCGATCCGCACGTTCGGCCACATCGTGCTGCCGCTGGCCAAACCGGCCCTGGTCACCGCGGCGATCTTCACCTTCATCTGGTCCTGGAACGACTTCTTCAGCCAGCTGATCTACCTCAACACGCCGGAGAACTACACGCTCCCGCTGGCCCTGCGGCTGTTCATCGACCAGACCAGCGAGACCTCCTACGGGGCGATGATGGCCATGTCGGTGCTGTCCCTGCTGCCGATCGCGCTGTTCTTCTTCGCCTTCCAACGCCTGCTGGTGCAGGGCGTGGCGACCACGGGACTGAACGGATGAACCGGTTCGCGCTGTTCGCCGACTGCCTGCTGGTCGGCTGCTGCACGGCGGTGGCCGCGGTGCCCGTGGTGACCGCGTATCCGGCGCTGGTGGCCGGCTGCGCCGTGCTGCGCGAGCGGGTGCTCGACGACCGCTCGGTCGGCCCTCGGCACTACCTCCGGCGGCTGGGCGAGGTGGTCCGAAGTGGACCGGCCGGGCTGGTCCTGCCGCCGCTTGCCGGGCTGCTGCTCGGTCTGGACGCGCTGGCGGTCGCGGCCGGCGTGCCGGGCCGCGGACCGCTGGCCGCCGGGCTGGTCCTGGCCGCGGCCATGGCCGCCGTGCTCGGACTGCGGATCGCCGCGGGCTGGCGGCCCGGCGCGCGGTGGCCGGAACTGCTTCGGGCCGCGGTGTCCCGGCCGGATCCGGCCGGCGCCGTCCTCCTGCTGCTGGCGGCCGGGACGGCGGCCGCGGTCGCGATCGCCGTCCCGGTCACCCTGCTGCTGGTCGCCGGACCGCTCGCGCTGGCCGCGGTCGCGGTGGACCTGCGCTCCGTCACAGCATCGCGCGCAGGCTCCGGGCCTGGTACTCCAGCACCGTCCGGGCCGCCGGGGTCACCCCGCCCCGTCCCAGGTCCCGGATGAACCGGTCCAACCCGGCCGCGGGCCGCCGCTCGGCCGTGCCGAGCGCGGACCGCAGCCGGTGCCCGGCGGACCGGGACACCGCTCGTTCGTCCACATAGGACTCGACCAGCGCGCCCAGCGCGCCGATGGCGCCCGGCGCGAAGAACCGCGGCACCGGAACCCGGGACCAGACGATGTCCGATGCGAGGTAGAAGCTGGTGTAGGAGGGCTGGTTGTAGGTGGTCTGCTGGCGGGCCACCTCGGCGCGGTACTGCGGGTCGTGCATCAGCGTGTACAGCTTGCGGTCGGTCACCTCGGTGCTGAGGTAGATCCGGATCGCGGAGCTGTCCGTGGTGCGCATCAGCAACTCTTCCCGCCAGTCGCCGAAGATGTCGGCCACCAGGCCCGGGTTTCCCTTGGTGCCGTTGTTGCTCCGGGTTCCCTCGGCGAGCAGCACCCGGCCGCGCAACCAGTCGTTGAGCGATGGAGTGACCTCCAGCGCGCCGTCCACGATCTGGGTGGTCATGTCGGCCGCCCACCGGATGCTCTGGTTCGTGCCCGGGGTGAGCGGGCCGAGGCGCCGGCCGTCCGCCGACCACAGGCCGGAATCCGAACTGGTCTGGGGCAGCGACGCCCAGGTCTCCATTCCCGGCACGTCGGGCTCGATGTCACCGACCATGCCGCGGCCGGTGTCCCGGCCGGAGTAGCTGCCGTAGATCACCTCGCCGGTCCTGGCGTCGCGCAGCGCGAAACCGTACGGCGCGAACGTGGCGCCCTCGTGCACCATGAACACCTCGAGGCCGGGCCGGTTCGGGTCGATGTCGGTGACGTGCATGGCGTCGCCGTGCCCGAGCCGGGCCAGCGCGCCGGGATCGGCGCTGGACGGCGGGAGGATGCCGAACGAGCTGTTCAGCAGGCCGCCGTCGTCGTCGATCGTGGCCGCGCCGTAGACGATCTCCTGCTTGCCGTCACCGTCCACATCGGACACGGATAGTGAGTGCGCGCCCTGCGTGGTGATCGTGCGGAACTCCGGGTCGGTCCCGTCCCGGCCGTGCGGGGTGTCGTTGAACGGGTTGGTCATCGGGACGTGGCCGCTGTCGACGAACCACTCCTCGCGCAGCCTGCGGCCGTCCCAGTGGTAGGCCACCAGCGTGGTGCGGGTGTAGTAGCCACGGGCGAACACCGCCGACGGGTGCTTGCCGTCGAGATAGGCGACGGTGGCAAGGAACCGGTCCACCCGGTTGCCCGGCTCGATCCGGGCGAGCGCGTAGTCGCCCCAGAGCAGGCCGTCGTCGTCCCGGCCGGGCTTGTACCGAATCGTCTGCAGCTCCCGGCCGGAGGCGCCGTCGAACACGGTCAGGTACTCGGGCCCGTCGATGATGAACCCGGCGAAGTTGCGCAACTGGTTGCGGGCGCTGCGACTCGGCGCGTACACGTCGATGAAGTGGTCGGCAAGGGCCGCGGCGTCCGCGCGGGACAGCGGGTAGGCGTAGCGCGGCTCGATGCCGAACGCCGCCTCCAACGTGGCCGGCCAGTGCCCGGCCACCACCTCCGGATGCCGGTGCCAACTCTGGAACAGGTCCACGACGTGCTCGTAGTAGCCGGCGGCGCTGCGCCGGTAGTCGTCGGTGTGCGCGAACCCGGCGCGCACGTCCTCCTTGGGCATCGTGATGAACCGTTGCGAGGCAACGGTTCCGTCCGGGTGGTAGCGGATGATCCTGGTGCCGGGCGCGGTCTTGAACATCATCTCCGAGCGGCCGTCGCCGTCGAAGTCGTAGACCAGGAACTGGGTGTAGTGCGCGCCGGCCCGGACGTTGACGCCGAGGTCGATCCGGTACAGCGGGGTGCCGTCCAGCTCGTAGGCGTCGATGAACACCGTGCCGGTGTAGCCGACCTGGGAGACGTCCTTGGAGTTCGACGGGTCCCACTTGACGATGTACTCGTAGGCCCCGTCGCCGTCCACGTCGCCGACGCTCATGTCGTTGGCGGAGTAGGTGAACGCCTCGCCGGCCGGGGTGACGCCGTCCGGCGGCCTGCGCAGCGGCAGGTCGCGGAAGCCGCCCGCCCACGGCGAAACCGTTGCCCCGCGGTCGACCTCGCGGCCGGCGACGGCGGCGGTGACCCGGTAGGTGTCGGCGGTGCCGCCTTCGCGGTCCAGGTAGTTGGTGCTGTCGGTGACCGTGGCGATCCGCTGCCCGTTGCGGTAGACGTTGAAGTCCGCGCCGGCCATGCCGGTGGCCGTGCGCCCGGTGACCTCGTGGCCGAGCAGCCGCCAGCTCAGGAACACCCCCTCCGGGGTGGTGGCGGCCACCAGCCCGCGGTCAAGGCGTTCGAGCTGGACGGCGTCCGGCCGGTGACCGTGGTCCCCCGCGGCGTCGGCCACCGCGGTGATCGGGGCGGAGGCCGTGACCAGCACCGACAATGCGGCGATGAATGTGCGACGCGATCTCATGTCGATCTCCTCGACGGTGGCGCACGCGCAATTCGACAGTTATTCGACTGAAACGTTTAAACGATGCCGGCATCGTAGCGCGACGATCACGCACAGCCAAGGACGCTAACGTTGCGATCATGACGAGTGCGCAGCTGCTGACCGACGCGTTCGAGCGGATCCGGGAAGAGGTGCACCACGCGGTGGACGGCCTCACCCCGGAACAACTCGCCTACCGGATCGACGGCCGGTCGAACTCCATCGCCTGGCTGGTCTGGCACCTCACCCGGGTCCAGGACGACCACATGGCCGATCTGGCCGGCGCCGAACAGGTGTGGCCGGCGTGGGCCGGCCGGTTCGCGCTGCCGCTGGACGAGGCGGACACCGGGTACGGGCACGGCCCCGAGCAGGTCGGCCTGGTCCGGGTCGATTCCGCCGAACTGCTCACCGGGTACCACGACGCGGTGCACGAGACGTCGCTGCGGTTCCTCAGCACGATCACCGACGACGACCTGCCCCGGATCGTGGACCGGGCCTGGGATCCGCCGGTCACCATGGCGGTCCGGCTGATCAGCGTGATCTCCGATGATCTCCAGCATGCGGGCCAGGCGGCCTTCGTCCGCGGGCTGCTGCCGTGACCTGGCCGAGACTTCGCTGAAACCTTTTCGTGAACCCACTCCTCCGTTCGTACGTATCCGCTAATGACACGGAAGATCCGTGCGGCCTGGAGGGAGTGATCGCGTGCGGCACCGGGTGGACGGGCTGTTCCAGCAGACCGCGCACAGCCCGTCCTTCTTCGAGCTGTCCCGGCGCATGGGTGACCACGGCGGGCAGCTTGTCGACTTCTGCATCCCGTGCAACCCGTACTTCCCGACCCCGGACATGTTCGACATGCTGGCCCGCAACCTGGAGGCGGTACTCAAGTTCTACCCGAGCGACGCCGACACCATCGCCGGCCAGCTGGCCCGGGTGCTCGGCATCAACCCGGCCACGATCGCCATGTCCAACGGCTCGACCGAGCTGATCACCTGGATGGATCACCTGTGGGTGCGGGAGAGCATCGCCATCCCGATCCCCACCTTCGGCCGGTGGACCGACCAGCCGATGGAGACCGGCAAGCGGGTGGACATGTTCCCGCTGCAGGAGGAGAACGGCTTCGCCCTTGACATCGACGCCTACCTGCGGTTCATCCACGCCCGCGGCTCGCGCGTCGCCGTGCTGTGCAACCCCAACAACCCCGACGGCGGCTACCTGCCGCGCCGGGAGATCCTGCGGTTCATGGACGAACTGTCCCACCTGGACCTGGTCGTCATCGACGAGTCCTTCATCGACTTCGTCGAGGTGGAACGCAACCCGTCGGTCGGCGCCGAGGCCGCCATCCGCCCCAACGTGGTCGTCCTGAAGAGCCTGGGCAAGAACTTCGGCCTGCACGGCATCCGGTTCGGCTACCTGGTCGCCAACCCCGGCCTGGCCGGCAAGATGCGCCGCACCCTGCCCAAGTGGAACCTCAACTCGCTGGCCGAGACCGTCGTGTTCATGCTCGCCGAACACGGCGAGGCCTACCGGGAAAGCCTGCGCCTGCTGGCCCGCGACCGCTACACCATGGGCATGGAGCTGGCCCTGCTCCCCGAACTCACCGTCTACGCCTCACAGGCCAACTTCCTCCTGGTCAAGCTCGCGCCCGGCCTCAACGGCACGGAGCTGCGCGACCACCTCATCTCCCGGCACCGCGTCTTCATCCGCGAATGCGGCAACAAGCTCGGCATGAGCAACCAGTTCCTGCGCCTCGTGGTCCGCCCCGAACAGGACGTGGCCCGCCTGGTCGAAGGCATCCGCGAGTACACCCACCCGCAGTGGCACCAACAGCAACAACAGGAGGCCTCGATCCGCTCGCTGCCGGTGCGCAACATCTCCTGACCCCGCCCCCCGATTCGGGTGCCGGCCGGCACCATCGAACTGTGCCATGCTGGCCCGGTCATGGCCGCGATGACAGAGGGCGGTGCGCAGCGGTTCCGGAGCCCATGGCGGTGGCTCACCGTTCCGTGTGGAGCCTTCCTGGCCCTGATCGGGGTCGGCATGTTCACCACCCTGGACGGCGATGCGGTCACGATCGCCTTCACCGTGTTCACCGGCCTGATCTGCATCGCCGGCGGCGGGTGGCTCGTGGCGTACCTGCTCCAGCCGGTTGTCGTGCGCCGGGACTGCGTCACCGTCCGATCCGGATTCGGCCGGCGGCGTATTCCGGTTGGCCGGATCCGGTCGGTCCAGTTCGGCGCGGAAACGCACCATCTTTCCGGTCTCACGACTCGGTTCCCGGTCCTGCACCTCGACGATGACGAGACCGTCGCGCTGACGGATCTGGCCTGGTACTCGTTTCGCCGGGACCGGCTGCCCCGCCGGATCGTCCGGTTCGAGAAGGCGGTGCGGCGGCGGATCGCGGAGTGAGGCGGCGTTACTGGATGGTCGACCCGGTGACCGTGGGGTTGGCGGCGCCGAGGAAGAAGATGCCGCGCAGGCCCTTGGTTTCGAAGCCGGCGCTGGGATTGCGGCGCAGGGTCGAGGCCTCGATGGACATGGTGCCGGTGCGGTCGTTGCTGACGAAGAAGATGGCGCCGCCGCCCTCGTTGGCCTTGTTGTTCTCCACGATGGTGCCGGCCAGGCGCACGGTGAACGTGTTGCCGTCGGTGTAGATCGCGCCGCCACTGCCGCCGCCGGGGGTGCCCGGCCGGGCCGGGTTGGCGCCGCGGCCGATCGCGGAGTTGTTGGCCAGCACGCTGTTCAGCACCACCCAGGACACGCCGATGCTGCTCAGCGCGCCGCCGTTGGCGCACACGCCGCCGTCGAAGGTGCTGCCGACGACGTAGACCGGCAGGCCCTTCGACTGGCTGAGCACCCGCAGCCCGGCGCCGCCGAGGTCGGGGCCGGTCGGGTCGCAGCGGTTGCCGACGAACCGGGAGTTGACCACCTTCACCCGGCCACCGCGCACGAACACCGCGCCACCGCCACCGCCCTCGGTCTCCTCGCCGGTGGAGTTGCCGTCGGCGAAGGTCAGGTTCTGCAGCGTCAGCCGCGGATGATCCTGGTCCTGGCAGTGCGACGTGGTGTGCCCCTGGGCCTTGTCGCAGGTGTTCAGGTACAGAATCCGTCGCTTGCCGCCGCCGCTGAGCGTGACCTTCCCGCCGCCGTCCAGCACGATCCGCGGCCCGGCCGCGTTCCGGATCTTCGCGGTCGCCGTCATCGTGATCGTCACCGGATCCGGCCCACAGGCGAACGTGATCACCCCACCGGCCGCCACCGCCGCGACCACCGCCTGCGACGTGCAACTCGGCGCCGTCCCATCCCCCACCGTCCGGTCCGGCCGGCTGGTGTCCTCGGCGCGCGCCTCCTCCGGCACCACCGCCCGGCCCTGGGGATTACCCGCCGGCGCGACCGGTGCCGGAGTGGCGGCCGGCGCGCTGGTCGGAGCCGGGCCGCTGGACGGGGGCGGCGGTGCCGAGGAGACCAGCGGGGCCGGGCTCGGCGGCACCGTCCCGGCGTGCAGCCGCGCGCTGCCGCACCCGGCGAGCAGCAGGACCAGCGCCCCCATCGCGGCTAATCGACCTCGCATGTCGCCAGACCCTAGCTTCCGCCCCGAAAGTGTACGAAGCGACGCCCGGCGGTATCGGCCCTGTTCAGGGCGCGCTCTTTTCTGCCGAGGTCAAATCCGTGACCTTGCTGGTAGATGAGAGGAAACGACGCGATGCGTCTGAAGAGAACGGTTCTGACGTCGATCGGTGTGGCGGCGGTGGCGGTCGCGCTGGGCGCGGCGCCGGCGCAGGCGGACAAGGGTGACAAGCCGGACGGTGCGGTCCGGCTGGCCGGGCAGGACGCGACGGCTGCGGACGCGCGTGCCAGCCGGGCGGCGGCGGTGGCGGTAGCCGACAACGTGGCCCGGGCGTCGACGGACGTGCAGGCCAGAATCGTCGAGTTCGTCCGGACACACGGGACGAAGTACACCTTCGGCGCCTTCACCGACCCGGCCAGCGGCAAGGTCGTCGTGCAGTCCGACGCCCCGGCCGAGGTGCTGGCCGCGCTGACCGGCACGGCGACCGCGGCCGCTCCGGTGGAGGTGCGCAAGGAGGGCGTGACCGAGCAGTTCAGCCGCCGGGACGACGTGCCCTCGTTCTGGGGCGGCGCCGGCATCACCACGGTGCCGGGCAGCCCGCACTGTTCGGCCGGCTACACCGTGCGCAACTCCGCCGGCACCCGGTACATGGTCACCGCCGGCCACTGCTTCAGCAACGGCCAGACCGCGTTCACCGAGATCGGCGGGCGCACCTACGGGGTGGCCAGCGGCAACGGCCTGCCGACCCAGGACATGGTGCTGCTCGGCGGGCAGTCCTACTCGCCGTTCATCTACATCGGCGGCGTGAACAGCTCCTCGGGCGCGCACGTCGCCTCGGCCGCCGACCCGATCGTCGGCTTCAACAACTACTGCCACAGCGGCCGGACCACCGGTGAGCACTGCGGCCACACCGTGACCGACGTCAACGCCCTGGTCTGCACCTCCAGCGGGTGCAAGCAACCGGTCATCGCCTACACCGGCGGCACCCTGCCGCAGGGCGGCGACTCCGGCGCTCCGTTCTACGCCAACAGCGTGAGCGCGCCGGACAAGCACATCCGCGGGCACCACATCGCCGGCGGCGGCGGCGTCTCCTACGCCGAGAAGTACAGCCGGGTCACCGCCCGGTTCGGCGTGACCATCGTGACCTGACAGCCGGCCACCCCGGCTGTCAGCGCGCTGTCAGCGCGCGCTGCACGGAGTATCAGCACCTCCGGCGATGGTCGTGGCATCCGATCCCACGGGAGCCACAGATGACGACCATCCCCCCGTCCCCACCGGCCATCAGCACCACCGGGCTGCGCAAGTCCTACGGCGACAAGGTCGTGCTGGATGGCATCGACCTGACCGTGCCGGCCGGCACGGTCTTCGCCTTGTTGGGCCCGAACGGGGCCGGCAAGACCACCACGGTGCAGATCCTGTCCACGCTGATCGGCGCCGACGGTGGCGACCTGCGGGTCGGCGGCCACGACCCGGCCCGAGATCCCGACGCGGTACGGGCCGCGATCGGGGTCACCGGGCAGTTCTCCGCGGTGGACTACTGGCTCACCGGCCGGGAGAACCTGATCCTGATGGCCGATCTGTACCACCTCGGGAAGACCGAGGGCCGGCGGCGGGCCGACGAGCTGCTCACCCGGATCGATCTCACCGAGGCCGCCGACAAGCTGGCCATGACCTACTCCGGCGGGATGCAGCGCCGGCTCGACCTGGCCATGACCCTGATCGGCGACCCGCGGATCATCTTCCTGGACGAGCCGACTTCCGGACTGGACCCACGCAGCCGGCGCGGCGTGTGGCAGATCATCCGCGAGTTGGTGGCCGGCGGCGTGACGATCTTCCTCACCACCCAGTACCTGGACGAGGCCGACGAGCTGGCCGACCGGATCGCCGTGCTCGACCACGGCCGGCTGGTCGCCGAGGGCACCGCGGACGAGCTCAAGCGACTCATCCCGGGCGGCCACATCCGCCTGCGGTTCACCGACGGCACCCGGCTCGACCGGGCCGCACGCACCCTCGGCGCCGGCACCGAGGCCGACCCGGACGCGCTCACCCTGCGGGTGCCCGGCGACGGCGGCGTGGCCGCGCTGCGCGCGCTGCTCGAGCGGCTGGACCGGGCCGGCATCGAGGTGGACGAGCTGTCCGTGCACACCCCCGACCTGGACGACGTCTTCCTCGCCATGACCGAACAGGAGCAGGTCCGATGACCACGATTTCCCATGCCCTGACCGACTCGGCCACGATGCTGCGCCGCAACCTGCGGCACGCGATGCGTTATCCCGCGCTGAGCCTGAGCGGCGTCGCGGTGCCGGTGATCTTCCTGCTGGTGTTCGTCTACGTGCTCGGCGGCACGCTGGGCGCCGGGATCCCCGGCGGGAGCTACATCGACTACCTGGCGCCCGGCATCATCCTGATGACCGTGACCAGCGCGACCGTGGCCGCGGCGGTGGCCATCAGCGTCGACCTGACCGGGGGGATCATCGCCCGGTTCCGGACGATGGCGATCTTCCGGCCGGCGGTGCTCGCCGGGCACGTGGCCGGCTACGTGATCCAGACCATGCTCAGCGTGGTGATCGTCATCGGGGTCGCGCTGCTGGTCGGGTTCCGGCCCACCGCGACCCCGGTCGAGTGGCTGGCGGTGATCGGCCTGCTCGCGGTGCTCGGCTTCGCGCTGACCTGGCTGTCCACCGCGCTCGGCATGCTGGCCAAGAACCCCGAGACGGCAAGCAACATCGTGCTGCCGCTGACCCTGCTTCCGTTGATCGGCAGCACCTTCGTGCCGACCGCGTCGATGTCCGCGCCGGTGGCCGCGTTCGCCGAGAACCAGCCGTTCACCCCGGTCACCGAGACCATCCGGGGGCTGCTGATGGGCACCCAGATCGGCACCAGCGGGATCCTGGCGCTGGGCTGGTGCGTGCTGTTCACCGTGGTCGGCTACCTGTGGTCGAAGCGGCTGTTCAACCGTCGCCAGCGCTGAGCACCGGCTCGGCCAGCGCCGGTGCGGTGGCCGGGGTGGCCGCCCGGCCGTCCCGGACCGCCGCGGCGAGCTCGGACTCGCCGAGCGCGGCCCGGACGGCGGCGTCCAGCCGGAGGGCATCCGGCATGGACCGGTCCGGCCCGCCGCGGATCGCCTCGCTGGCCGCCAGCAGCCGGGCGGCCGTGGCCGGCTCGCCCTGGCGCAGGGCCTGATCGGCCACGCCGACCAGGATCAGCGCCAAGGTCGGGGCGTGCGCCGAGTCCTTCGCCAGGTCGAACGCCTCGGCCCGGTACCCGCGGGCCGCGGCCAGGTCGCCCTCCAGCGCCGCGAGGTACCCGAGCGAGTCGCGGAGGTAGGCGAGAAACACCGGATGGGCCTGGATTCGCTGCAGCGCCTCCCCGGCCCGGCCCAGCTCGGCCCGGGCGGTGTGCAGGTCGCCGGTGTGGCGGGCCGCTTCGGCCTTGGCCAGCGCCAGCACCGCGTGCGCGTCCGGCCAGCCGACCAGCGCCGCCACCCGGCCCGCCTCGGCCAGCGCCGCCGCGCCGCCCGCCGGGTCGCCGAGCAGCCAGCGCAGCTGCGCCTGCCGGGCCAGCATGAGCATCACGTCCTCGCTGAGCCCGATCTCGTTGAGCACCACGATGGCCTCGTCGTAATGACCGAGCGCGGTCGCCAGGTCGCCGGCCTGGGCGGCCAGGTCGGCAAGCACGGTCAGCGCGAACGAGATGCCCCACCGCTCGCCGACGGCGCGAAACGCCACCAGCGCCGCCTCGGCATCGGTCCGCGCCTCGGCCGGGCGGCCCAGGTTGACCAGCATGCGGGCCCGGTTGACCAGGGCCTGGGCGGCCACCCACGGATCCTCGTCGGCGATCAGCGAATCCATCATGTGCACCAGGTCCGTCGACCCCGACCGGACGGCCGTCACCAGATCCCGCATCGGCCTGACGAACCGCAGCAGCGGGTGCCGGGCGTTCGGTCCGGTCAGCCGATCGATCTGGTCGATCAGGCCCTCGGCCGCGCGCTCGTCGCCGAGCCCGGTGGTGATGAACAGCACCATCAGCGCGCTGGCCAGGGCCAGCGTCTCGGAGTTCACCTTGCCGGGCACGGCCAGTGCCGCCCGGACCAGTTCGGCTCCCTCGGCCTTGTGCCCGGCCAGCCACCAGTACCAGCCGGCGGCCGCCGCCAGCCGCACGGCGGTCGGGGCGTCGCCCGCGGCGAGCGCGGCCCGCAGCGCGGCGGTGATGTTGTCGTGCTCGGCGACCAGCCGGTCCAGCCAGACCAGCTGCTCGGCCCGGCGCAGGTGCGGGTCGGCGGTCTCGGCCAGTTCGGCGAAGTAGTCGGCGTGCGCCCGGCGGACCCGGTCCCGCTCGCCGGCCTCGTCCAGCCGCTCGACGCCGTACGCCTTGATCGTCTCCAGCATCCGGTACCTCGGGGTGTCGTCCCCGGTCACCACCAGCAGCGACTTCTCGGTCAGCGCGGTGAGCAGGTCGAGCACGTCCTCGGCGCGCACCGGCCCGCCGGCGCAGACCCGCTCGGCGGCGGCCACGGTCGCCCCGCCGGAGAACACCGCGAGCCGGCGCAGCACGGCGCGCTCGTCCTCGGCGAGCAGGTCCCAACTCCAGTCGACCACCGCGCGCAGCGTCCGGTGCCGGGGCAGCGCGGTCCGCGGGCCGAGCGTGAGCAGCCGGAACCGGTCGTCCAGCCGGGCGGCCAGCTGGCCGGGGGTCATCGTGCGCAGCCGGGCCGCGGCCAGCTCGACGGCCAGCGGCACCCCGTCCAGCGCCCGGCAGATCCGCACCACGTCGGCCACGGTCTGCTCGGTCAGCGCGAAGTCCGGCCGGACCGCGGCCGCCCGGTCGGTGAGCAGCCGGACCGCGGCGGCGGAACCGGCGGTGTCCACCCCGGCGTCCGGGGCGGGCAGGGCGAGCGGCCGAACCGGCCACAGCGCCTCGCCGGTGATGCCGAGCGGCTCCCGGCTGGTGGCCAGGATGCGCAGTCGTGGACAGGCGCCGAGCAGCCGGTCGGTCAGTGCCGCGACCCCACCGATCAGGTGCTCGCAGTTGTCCAGCACCAGCACGGTGTCCCGGCCGCGCAGCGCGGCGGTCAGCCGGTCCGCCGGCTCGCCGGTCGCCAGCAGGCCGAGGGATGCCTGGTCGCGCAGGCCCAGCGCGGACAGCACGGCCTGCGGCAGGTCGGCGGCGTCGGTCAACGGCGCCAGCTCGACCAGCCAGACCCCGTCCGGCGCGGTGGCCAGCAGGGTGCGGGCGGCCTCGGTGGCCAGCCGGGTCTTGCCCGAGCCGCCCGGCCCGGTCAGCGTGGTGAGCCGGTACTCGCCGACCAGCTTGGCCACCCCGGCCAGGTCCTCGTCCCGGCCGACGAAGCTGGTCAGCCCGGCGCGCAGGTTGGTCCGCGCCGGTTCGTCCACATCGGACACCCGGGTGGGACCGTGCTCGCCGCGCAGCACCGCGGTGTGCAGGGCGGACAGCTCCGGGCCGGGATCGGCGCCCAGTTGCTCGGCCAGCGCCGCCCTGGCCCGCTCGTAGACGGTCAGCGCCTCGGCCGGCCGCCCGGCCGCGGTCAGTGCCCGCATCAGCGCGCCGACCAGCCGCTCGCGCAGCGGGTGCTCGGCCACCAGCGCGGTCAGCTCGGTGACCAGACCGGCGCCGCGGCCCAACCGCAGCTCGGCGGCCACCCGGTCCTCCACCGCGGCCAGCCACAGCTCGGCGAGCCGGGCGGCCGGCGCCTGGAAGAAGTCCACCTCGGCCACGTCCAGCAGCGCCGGACCGCGCCACGCCGCCAGCGCCTCGCGCAGGATCCGGACCGCCGCTTCGGGATCCGGCGCGGCCCGGCCGGCCGCGACCAGCCGCTCGAACCGGACGACGTCCACCGCGTCCGGGTCGATCACCAGCCGGTAGCCGGCCGGGTGCGACTCGATCACCGCCTGCGGCACCGCCCGGCGCAGCCGGTACACCAGCGCCTGCAACGCGTTGGCCGCGCCCACCGGTGGCGCCGCGCCCCAGATCCCGTCCACCAGCCGCCCGGTGGGCACCACCCGACCGGGGTCGAGCGCGAGCACGATCAGCAGCGTGCGCAGCCGCGCGCCGGCCACCTCGACCGGGCCGCCGGCATCGTCGGAGACCTCGAGCGGGCCGAGCATCGCAATCCGCACGCCGTCGATTCTGCCGGTCGCCGCCTCAGCCACCGAGCCGCCAGATCAGCAGGTAGGGCATGCCGAGGAAGGCCTGCCGGGAGGCCTCCGGGAAGACGCCGTAACCGGGGGTCGCGGCCAGCACGCTCTCGTCCACCGGCGGCTCGAGGCAGTCCCGCACCGACAGGCCGACGGCGCGGATCGCGGTCAGGTAGGCACCGACCTGGTGCACCAGGCTGCGCACGTACGGCACGCCGCCGGCCAGATCCGGGCCGGGGAAGGCGGCGATCGCTCCGGTCATGGTGGCCATCGGGTGCACGTCGGAGATCACCACGGTGCCACCGGGCCGCAGCACCCGGGCGAACTCGCGCAGCACCGGCCCCAGGTCCGGCACGTGGGTCAGCGCCAGCGCGCAGGTGATCAGATCGACGCTGGCGTCCTGGACCGGCAGCCGCTCCAGTTGGCCGCGCCGGAAGTCCACCCCGGGCACCTTCTGCCTGGCCAGCGCGAGCATCGCCGGGGTGGCGTCCACGCCGACCACCTGATGGCCGAGCTCGACCAGCTTCGCGGCGTGCCGGCCGGTGCCGCAGGCGGCGTCCAGCGCCCGGCCGGCCGGCAGTTCCGCCAGCATCGCGTGCACGATCGGCTGCTCGCGGGCGATCGCCGGGTTGGGACCGTCGTAGCGCCGCGCCCAGCGGCTGTAGCCCTCCGGCACGTCGTACTCGGTCAGCGGGATCTCCACCGAGCCGGGTAGCTCGTCGAGGATCCGCCGGATCTCCTCGACCCGGGGCCGGACCGCGGCCGGCTCGGTCAGACAGTGCCGGATCATCGCCAGCCCCTCGATCGCGAGCAGGTACTCCCCCAGTCGCAGCGTCTGATCCATGACCGCGATCATGCAGCAAGACCGCGGTCGCGTTATGCGCATACCCGGGAAACCACCGGAAGCGCACGCACCGCGCTCCTAGCATCAACGGCGATGAAGCTTGCCGACATCCGGGCCGCACAGCCGGAACGCCTTGCGGCCGCGGCCGAGCACCTCGGCCGGATCCGGGACGGGATCGCCGACGCAGGCGACCGGCTCGACACCGGCGTGGCCGCCCCGCTGACCGGTGCCTGGCAGGGCGCCGCCGGCACCGCTGCGCTCGGGCACATCGCCGACGTGCGCAAGGAGCTGGCCGCCGACCTGGATCCGGTCGCCGAGGCCGGCAAGGCGGTGCTGCAGTTCGGCGACGCGCTCACCGAGGCCAAGCGGCTGGTGGCCGACGCCGACAGCGTGGCCGCCGGCGCGGCGCTGCGGATCGGCGAGGACGGGTCGATCCACTTCCCCGACTTCTGGGCCCAGCTGACCGCGGCCGACCAGGAGACCGTGCAGTCCGCCGCGCGCACCGCGGCCGACCTGCTCACCAAGGCGCTCAGCGTGGCCGACGGGGCCGACGCGGTGTGCGCCGGGGTGCTCGCGGCGGGCGCGATCCCGCAGCAGGCGGCCAAACCCCCGCCGCAGGGCGCCGGGAAGGTGCCCGGCGAGGACGGCGGCGGCGGGCTGTGGGGCAGCGTCACCGGCGCGGTCGGAGACTTCCTCACCTTCGAGGGCACCGACTTCGACAACAGCATGATGGGCGACGTGTGGGGCGGCTGGACCGACAGCGACCGGTCGATCATGGAGCGGATCTGGCTGGACGACGACGGTGCCATGGACCCGTTCGACCTGGAGCCCTGGGAGGAGGAGGCGTTCGGCGAGACGCCGCTCGAGGCCAGCCCGACCGAGCTGTTCGGCGAGGACGCCGTGCAGGCCGCGCACGAGGACGGCATCGCCGCCGGGGTCGACGAGTGGTGGGACGACAGCTGGGAGGACATCGGCAACGTGCCCGACCGGATCTCCGACGGTGTCGGCGACTTCGTGGACGACCCGCTCGGCACGGTGGGCGGGTGGATGTCCGGTGACTGAGCTGGACGCGGCCCGGGGCCGGCTCCGGCTGACCACGGCGGAGTTGGCCGACCCCGGCGCGGTGGCGGTGTCCCCGCGGTGGGCACGGGAACTGCTGGACGTGGTGGCCAGGCCGGGCCTGCGGATGACGGTGCGGATCGTGCGACCCGGCCCGCCGCTGTGGCACGGCGTCTGGGCCACCCGCCGGGACGCCGTGCTCGGCTCCCCGGTCGGGGCCGGACGCTACGAGCTGAGCCCGCTGGAGCCGGTGCTGATCCCGTTTGCCGTGGCCACGATCGTCGGCCTGCGCCGCCGGCCGGTCGATCCCGCCCGGACCGCGACGAGGATCCCGACCTCGCGGTACCTGGCGCTGGGCGACGAGCCGCCCGGCGGGGAGTACGCCGGGCTGGCGGCGGTCCTGCGCGGCCGCCGGACCGCGTGGCGGGCGAGTTCGACCTGGCGGGATTCCGGCGGCGAACCGCACGCCGCCCGGGTACACGTGATCGACGGCGGGGACGCCGGGCTGTGGCTGGTCGCGCCGAAGGACCAGGACGGGCCGGACCCGGTGCTGGTGGTCGAGCCGACCGACGTCCGGCAGGTGTGGTCGGCGCTGACCGGGCTGCTGGGCAGGAGGGTGCGGCCGGATGCCGAACGGGTATGAGGTGGACGTGGCCACCGTGCGGGCCGCGGCCGAGCAGGCGGCCGAGGTCGCCGGCCTGGTCCGGCCGCTGGCCGGGCAGCTCGGCAAGGCCGTCGGCGAGGTCGCCGCCGGCGCGCCCGGGTCGCGGTCGGCGGCGATGGCCGAGGCGGCCGGCCAGCGGTGGCCGAAGGCGCTGGACGCCACGGCCGACCGGATCGTCGAGCTGGGTAACGGACTCGCCGAGTCCGCGAAGTCCTATCTGGCGGTCGATCAGGCGGCGGCACGACTGCTCGAGGCGGCCGGTCTGTCCGCCGCTGCGGCGGGTGGTCCGGGCGGCCGCATCGGTTCGGTTCTGGACGGATGATCCCCTGAGGGGACAGCAGAACAGCGTTCGGTTCGGGCACACTATGCCTCGTGACGGTGACCAGGAAGACCCGGGCCAAGGGGGCGCGTGAGCTGCTGCTGGCCGCCGCCCGGGACGTGTTCGTCACCGCGGGGTACGCGGAGGCCAACGTGGCCGACATCGTCGACGGCGCCGGGTCGAGCGTCGGCGCGCTGTACCACCATTTCGGCGGCAAGTCCGATTTGTACATCGCGCTCTACGACGACTACCAGTCCCGTCAGGCGCACCGCGCGGCCCGGGCGTTCCGCACGGCGCTCGCGGCCGGTGAGGACGACTCGCTGACTCTGTTCCTCGCCGCCATGCGGGCCTACCTGAACGGCTGCTGGGAGGAGCGGGAACTGGCCCGGCTGTTCCTGTCCGGCGGCGGCCCGCCCGGGTTCGAGCTGCTCACCCGGCGCCGGTTCCGGCACTGGATCAGCACCAACTCGGCCATGCTCTCCGAGCACGCCCGCCCGCTGTCCGACACCCTGGTGCTGGTGCTGACCACCCTGGCCACCGAGGCCGGCCGGGAGGTCGCGGTGCAACCCTCCCGGGCCGGCGCCGCCCGCTTCATCGACGAGATCCTGGAGATCGCCGCCCGGCTCTACCCGCCGGACGCCGCCGAGACCCCGTGATCACTGCGTCGCGGCCGCCCAGAACGCGCACTTGTGCGCGGTGGCGAAACCGGTCGCGGTCCGCGGGTGCGGCGGTACCAGCGACTGCACCCGCTCACCGGACGCGGTGAACCGCGGCCAGAACGGGGTGCGGTGCGTGTTCGGGGTGCCCAGCCGGGCGAACCCGGCCCAGTAGCCGCGCATCGCCTCGGACAGCCGGTGCTGCGCCGGGGTGAACGGGACCGTCTCGGGCGGGAACAGGTAGGCGATCTCGGCGGCGTGGAACGCGCCGTACGGGAAGCTCACCGGCGGCAGCAGCGGCGGCGCGTCGCGGTCGTTGAACTCGTACTGGTACGTGGGCACGAACCGGGACACCGAGCGGCTCACGGTCAGCCCGGGGCAGGCGAAGATCGCGTCGGTGCCCACCGCGCCGAGCGCCTCGGCCGGGCTGGGGTAGGCGGACAGCGGGTACCGCGCCGCGATGACCGCGGCGACCGGCGCCGGCACGCCGAGCGTCGCCGAGATCTGGGCCTGGTAGTTCGCCGCGGTGACCGGCTGGCCGGCCAACTCGTTCAGTCCCACGAACAGCCGCCACTCGTCGCCGGTGCTGCCGTTGATCACCGGCACCCGGGCGAAGTCCCCGGCGGCCAGCGCGGTGCCGATCGAGCCGGGCAGCACCCGACCGTCCACATTGGGCTCATAGCCACGGCTCTGGCCGGCGAGCAGTGCCGGCACCGGCAGCGCGCGCAGGCAGGCCGCGCTCTGGTCCGGGCAGCCGACCGCGGCGGCGTAGGTCCGGCCGGCAACCTCGGCGCGCGCCTGGTCGGCCAGGTCCAGCGCGTAGGCCCCGCTCTGCACCACGGCCCGGTCGAACGTGCCGCGGGCCCCCGGCGAGACCAGTTGGGACAGCACGCTCAGCCCGCCGGCCGACTCGCCGAAAATCGTGACGTCATGCGGATTTCCGCCGAACCGGGCGATGTTGCGCTGCACCCAGCGCAGCGCCGCCTGCTGGTCCATCAGCCCGTAGTTGCCGGTCGGGCCGCCGGTCGCCGCGGCCAGCGCGGGATGGGCGAGGAAGCCGAGCGCGCCGAGCCGGTAGTTGATCGTGACCACGACCACGTCGTCGCCGGCCACCAGCCGGGTCGGGTCATAGGTGTCGCTCATCCCGGTGACCAGGGCACCGCCGTGGATCCACACCAGCACCGGGTTGCGGTGCCTGGCGTTCGACTCGCCGGAGGGGGTGAACACGTTGAGGTACAAGCAGTCCTCGGACGTGCTGGCCGCACCGAACGGGCCGGCCGGCTGCGCGCAGTGCGGCGCGAACTCGGCCGCGTCCCGGATGCCGGACCAGCGGGCGGCCGGTTGCGGCGGCTGCCAGCGGACCGGCGGGGCGGCGTAGGGCAGGCCGAGGAACGTGTCGGTGGTCGCGGTGGCCACGCCCCGGACCAGCCCGCCGGTGGTCGCCACCACCGGGGCCCGGTCGTGGTCGGGGGCCGCACCGGCCGGCCCGGCGCCGGTGAGGACCGCCGCGAGGGCGATGGCCGGGACACCGAGCCGGGTGCGCAGGGTTGTTGCCGGAGACATCCGTGGCTCCTTCCGCCGAGCAGGTGCCCCACCACTCTGGCAGCCCGGCGCCGTCGTGAGAAGTGTGAACCGAATGACATTCGGTGATGTTTCCCAATAATGGGAGTATCCTTAGCTTTGATCATGGTGTGGATGGTGAACGACGTTCTGTTCAACGGCGCGGGTCGTCTGATCCCTCACCGGATGGCGGAGGAGCTTCCGATGCCCGGGTCGCCACCCCGGTCTGCCCGCTTCGACGGCCGGGTCGTCGTGGTCTCCGGGGCCGGCTCCCGGGACGAGCGGATCGGCAACGGACGCGCCGCGGCGATTCTCCTGGCCAGCGCCGGCGCCCGGGTCGCCTTGCTGGACCGCGACCGGGACCGGGCGCAGAGCACCGCGCGGATGGTCGCAGGCGGCGGCGGGACCTCGATCGTGCTCGAGGCGGACGTGTCCGAACCGGACTGCTGCGAGGCCGCGGTGAAGGAGGTCGTCGCCCAGTTCGGCAGCGTCTACGGTTTGGTTAACAACGTCGGGATCAGCAGCCCGCCGGGCACCGCCGTCGACGTCGACCCGGACGAGTGGGACCTCGGTATGCGGGTCAACGTGAAGTCCATGATGCTGCTGAGCAAGTACTGCCTGCCGCACATGATCGCGGCGGGCGGCGGCTCGATCGTCAACGTCTCGTCCGGCGCCGGGCCGCCCGGCGGGCCACCCAGCCTGCTCCACCCCACCGCGAAGGCGGCCGTGATCGGCCTGACCCAGGCCATGGCCAGGCAGCACGGCCGGTCCGGCGTCCGGGTCAACTGCGTGGCCCCGGCCGGCGAGCGCGGCGGCTGGGACACCGGGCACGCCGTGCGCTTCCTGCTCAGCGACGAGGCGCGGTGGATCACCGGCGTGGTGTTCCCGGTCGGCGCCGGCGGGCTCAGCCCGCCACCCGGTGCGCCGCAGGACGGGCCGGTCCAGCCGGACGGGGCCTGACCCTTTCGAACCGCATCCCGTCGCGGGTCAGCGATCCGTGCCGCAGCATCAGCACGTCCCGCAGGTAGTTCTGGTAGAGCCGCCACGGCGTGGCCGGACCCTGCCTCGGCAGCACGTCCGGGCTGCGCAGCACGTAACCCGAGGTGAGGTCGATCAGCGGCCGGGCCGGCCAGTTCGCCGCGCCGGGCGGCAGTTCCGGGACCGCGACCTGGTAGCCGTGCCGGTCCATGTGGTCGAGCAGCCGGCAGACGTACTGCGCGACCAGGTCGGCCTTGAGCGTCCAGGACGCGTTGGTGTACCCGATGGTCATCGCGAAGTTGGGCACGCCGGAGAGCATCATTCCCTTGTAGGTCACCAGTTCCGGCAACACCAGGTCGCGGCCGTCGACCGCGACGGTCATGCCGCCGAGGGCCAGCAGGTTCAGCCCGGTGGCCGTGACGATGACGTCCGCGTCCAGTTCGGTGCCCGAGGTGAGCCGGATTCCCGTCTCGGTCACGGTGTCGATGGTGTCGGTGACCACCGACGCGCGGCCGGTCCGGATCGCCGCGAACAGGTCGCCGTCCGGCACCACGCACATCCGCTGGTCCCACGGCTGGTAGCGCGGGGCGAAGTGCGTGTCCACGTCGTAGCCGGCCGGCAGCTGCCGAACGACTCCCTTGCGCAGCAACGATTTCACCAGGTCCGGCCGGCGCCGGCTCAGCTTGAACGAGGCCATCATGAACAGCACGTTCTTCCAGCGCACCAAGCCGTAGCGCAGCCGCTCCGGCAGCCGGCGCAACCACCGCACCACCGGGTCGCGCGCGGGCAGCGGCACGACGTAGGTCGGCGACCGCTGCAGCATCGTCACGTGCGCGGCGTCGGCGGCCATCGCCGGCACCAGCGTGACCGCGGTGGCGCCGCTGCCGATCACCACCACCCGCTTGCCCGCGTAGTCCAGATCCTCCGGCCAGTGCTGCGGATGCACCACCGGCCCGGCGAAGTTCCCGATCCCGGGCAGCTGCGGGGTGTAGCCCTCGTCGTAGCGGTAGTAGCCGGCGCACACGTACAGGAAGCCGCAGGTGATCTCCACGTCCGCGCCGGTGTCCGTGCGCCGCGCGTGCACCGTCCAGCGCGCCCGCCCGGCGGACCACTCGGCCCGCAGCACCCGGTGGTGGAACCGGATCTCGGTGTCCACCCCCCGCTCCCGCGCGGTCTGCCGGACGTAGGCGCGGATCGAGTCGCCGTCGGCCAGCGTCGCGCCGCTCCACGGCTTGAACCGGTAGCCCATGGTGAACATGTCCGAGTCCGAGCGGACGCCGGGATAGCGGAACAGGTCCCAGGTACCGCCGATCGCACCGCGCGCCTCGAGGATGGCGAAGCTGGTGCCGGGCCGCTTGGCCCGCAGCTGGCAGGCCGCGCCGATTCCGGACAGTCCGGCCCCCACGATCAGCACGTCGACATGCTCGTTGCCCATGCGCTCGACGATATGGGCCGCACCCGCCCCGGGTCCACAGCGGCGCCGCCCGATCAGGATTTCGACGTGACCGCTTTCGGGGCGGGTCGGCGGCCGGCACCGGCACTAAAATGGCGAGGTTTCGCGTCGATTTCGGTTCGAGTGAAGGGAGTTTGTCATGGCGAACATGTCCGCGAGCCCGGCCCGGCAGGTGGCCACCGTCGTCGCCGCGGTTTTTCTGCTGGTCGGCATACTCGGTTTCATTCCGGGGGTCACCACCGACTATGACGGGATGACCTTCGCCGGGCCCGAGTCGACCGCCATGCTGCTGGGCATCTTCCACGTGTCGGTGCTGCACAACATCGTGCACCTGCTGTTCGGCATCGTGGGTCTGGCGCTGGCCCGCACCGCGTCCGGCTCGACCTCGTTCCTGATCGGCGGCGGCGTGGTGTACCTGCTGGTGTGGGTGTACGGCCTGGTCGTGAACCTGGACAGCGGCGCCAACTTCGTGCCGGTGAACACCGCCGACAACTGGCTGCACCTGATCCTCGGGGTGGCCATGGTCGGCGTCGGCGTGGCGTTGCGTCGCGCCCCGACCCGCTCGGCCGCGTAGCGCCGATCTACCCGGCAGCCGTGGCGGTCCGCTCGTCGCCCCTGGCGACCAGCGCGGCGGACACCGACGGGAACACCGTGATCGCCGCGGCCAGGCCGGTCATCTCCATCGGCCGGCGCACCGACGGATCGCCGGCCACCACGCGCAGCTCGGTCTGCTCGCCGGCCAGCTGGTCGGCCCGGATCAGCGCGGAAAGCCCGGCGGAACCGAGAAACCGCACCTCGGTCAGGTCGACGACCAGGATCTCCGGCAACGCCCGCAGCACCAGCGCGATCCACTCGTCCAGCTGCGGCACGGTCATCATGTCGATCTCACCGGACAGCCGCAGCACGGTGACGTCCGCGCGCGGGTACTCGACCCGGATGCTCAGCAACTCCTTGCCGAGCTGGATCGGAACCGAACGGTCGCCGTGCACCGACGCGGCGTAGCCGGACAACCGGCGGCGCAGGCTGTCCTCCGCGCCGGCGCTGCGCAGCCGGGGCGGTTTCGGCCGGCCGCAGTCCCAGCCCGCCATGACGCCGGTGGCGAACTGCGCCACCACCCGCGGCCCGGGCAGCACATCGAGGCCGAGATAGCCGAGCACGATCAGGTCCTCGCTGCTGTGCGACTCGACCGCGACCGACCAGCCGTTCTCCTCGTCCCACAGCAGCGCGACATCCCGGTCGGGAAAGCGGTCCAGCCGGGCCTGCAACGGCAGATAGACCGTGGTGCTCGCCGGTTCCAACTGGACGTACCACCCCTCACCGCCCAGACCGAGCGCATCTGCGACAAGCCGGACATACCGGTGCAGGCCGCGCGCGGGTATGGCATCGAACTCGATGTCCATTCCGCCTCAAATCCCTTCCACACGTCCGGATATGCGGAACACCGAACTACTTGACGCCTCACCGATCCTAGAACGTGGGACGGACGTTACCCGTTGCCGCGGTGGCGGCAGCTCCACGATCGGGCGAACTTCACGCATTTGCCACCCGCTGTGCACTGCGTCGCGGTAGCGCACCCGGCAGGCTGGTTTCGTGCCTCGCGAGGCCGAGTACTACCACGATCCCACGGCCCCCCGGGCGAACTCGGTGCGACCGACCGCGTTCGCCGCCGTTCGCGACCAGAGCGCGCGAATCCTGCTCGCCCAGCGCGCGGACACGTTCAACTGGGAGCTGCCGGGCGGCAACGTGGAACCGGGCGAGTCGGCGGTGGCCGCGGTGATCCGCGAGGTGGCCGAGGAGACCGGGGTGATGATCTCGGTGACCGGCCTGTCCGGCGTCTACACCGACCCGGCGCACGTGATGGTCTATCCCAGCGGCGAGGTGCGCCAGCAGTTCGCCCTGTGCCTGCACGCGATCCCGGTGTCCGGGGTGCCGCGCCCGGACCACGACGAGATGATCGACGTCGGCTGGATCGACGTCACCGAGGTCCCACGGCTGCCGATCCACCCCAGCATGTTGCTGCGCATCGAGCACGCGATCAGCCGCCCTGGCCGGGTCCGGCTCACCTGAGCCGTGGCGTTGCACCGCCCGGTTCCCTGTTAATAACGGTCGGTCAGGTCGCGATAGCCAGGCGCCATTTTGTGGTTTACGGTCACCTCGCCACCACGGACTCCGAAAGGGATCACCATGCGTCGCAGCCGGTTAATCGGCGCTGCCGCCACCTTCCTCCTACTTCCCATTGTCCAAGTGCTTCCCGCGGCTCCGGCCGGCGCCGGACCCGCCGCGGCGACGCCGAAGAGCGACGTCCGGGAGCTGACCCGCAAGGACTTCACCCTCGACGGCCAGCAGGTCGCCACCCCGACCCGGTATTCGCCGGACAGCCGCGAGGCGCGGTTCGCGGCGACCACCCCGCCGGTCGGCACGGTCCGGCAGTGGCTCGGCCTCGACGACCAGCTGGGTCGGCTGTACCGCAAGGACTACACACTGCGCGGAGTGGGCACCAACATCGAGGTCTGGGTGGCCAACGACACCGCCTTCCCGGCCGGTGACTGCCGGACCCAGATCCCGAACTCGACCACGGTCACCGACGCCCAGGTGGCCGACCTGGTCACCGAGTTCGACGGCAACATGTACCCCAAGGAGACCACCACGTTCAGCCGTCCGCCGGACCGGGACGGCACCAATTCGTTGCTGCCACCGGACGCCAACGGAAACGGCGGCGTCTACACCGGGGACGGCAACAAGACCGTCGCCTTGATCGACAACGTCCGGGACGACAACTTCTACACCTTCCCGGCGGCGCCGACCTACATCGCCGGGTTCTTCTCGGCACAGTTCAACGAGCTGTTCGACCGCAACGTGATGACGATCGACGCGTTCGACTGGGCGCACCGCACCGGGGCCGACCCGGCCAACGAGCCGACCGCCGACCTGTGCACCAGCCGGCCGGCCCGGCCGCGCCTGTACGAGGGCACCTTCGCGCACGAGTGGCAGCACCTGCTGATGTACTACACCGATCCGTTCGAGGGGAACTGGATCAACGAGGGGCTGTCCGACTTCGCCCAGACCCTGACCGGCTACGTGGACGGCCGGGCCACCGTGTTCGAGCGGGGCACGGACAGCCACCTGTACTGCTTCCAGGGCTTCGGCATCGTGCAGACCCCGTTCAACACCAACCCGAGGGACTGCGGCGGACCGCAGAACTCGCTCAACATGTGGGGCGAGGGCACCCCGAACGAGGTGCTGGCCGACTACGGCCACGCCTACTCGCTGATGCTGTTCCTGTTCGACCGGTACGGCGCCGACTTCATGTCCCGGCTGCACCAGGACGGCGAGTTGCAGGGGCTGGCCAGCCTGGACGCGGCGCTGGAGGCCGAGGGCGTTGCGGACATGTACAAGGTCCTGCACGACTTCCAGTCCATGGTGCTGCTGGACAAGCCGATCGGCGACGCCCGGCCCGGCATCGTGCTCGGCGTGCCGAAGGCAAGGGTGACCACCCCGAGCCTGCGCTCCACGATCAACCAGGCCAACCCGAAGATCAACAACACCCCGGGGGCCGGCCCGAACGGCGCGGACTTCGTGCCGCTGCAGGCCGCCAACGGAACCGTGCTGAACGGCCGGGACCTGCGCTCGCTGTCCTTCCAGGGCTCGCGCACGCTGCCGCCGAAGCCGCTGGCCTGGACGGTCGTGCCCGATGACCCGGACCGGCCGAACAACCCGGTGCTGTGGTCGGGCAACGAAAACAACCTCAACGCCACCGCGGTGACCTCGGTGACCGTGCCGACCGCCGACCCGACGCTGCGCTTCCTGGCCAAGTACGGCGCCGAGTTCGGGTTCGACTACGGCTACGTGGTGGTGTCCACCGACGGCGGCGCCACCTACACCGCCGTCGCGGGCGACAAGACCATCGCCGCGCCGTTCGGACCGGGCCTCAACGGCACCACCGAGGGCTTCGAGCCGCACACGTTCAGCCTGGCCGCCTACGCCGGGCAGACGATCCTGCTCGGGCTGCGCTACGTCAGCGACGGCGGCATCAACGAGGGCGGCCTGCTGGTGGACGACGTCACGATCGGCGCGACGCCGGTCAGCGACGGCGCCAGCCTGGACAACTTCGACTCGCCGACCGAGATCCGCCCGATCGAGGTGGACAACTGGAACGTCCGCCTGATCGGGCTGGACGAGCAGCACGGGGTCGCCCTGCAACTGGAGGCCGACGGCCGCGACTCGATCCGGCTGAACCGGCTCCAGTTGCTGCTCTTCGCCCTGTTCCCGAGGGTCATCGCCGTGGTCGCCTACGACGAGCCGACCGAGCAGGTGGACCAGTACGCGCCGTACACGCTCACGGTGAACGGCGTGGTCCAGCCGGGCGGCGGTGCCGCCGGCACCTCCTGACCCGCACATCCGCACCTGAGTGCCCCCGACGCCCGGCGCGTCGGGGGCACTCCCGTGTTCCGGGTCACGAAATCCCTCAGGCCGGCTCCCGGGCCGCCGATGTTCCGGCCCAGATCGAATAAGCGAAGGGGCCGACGATGAACTTCCTCGACCGTCTGGTGCCGCAGGTCCGGCTGTCCGACGCCGCGTTCGCCGCCCGGCACCGGGTGCTGCGCGTGATCCTCTGGCTGCACATTCCGCTCACCGTCGGGGTCGCGGTGTATGCCGGCAACGCCGGGTTCGGCGGCGGCGCCGGGCACGCCGGCCACTCCGGGCCGCCGGCCGGGCACGTGCTGATGGTGTGGCTGTTCATCGGTGGCGCCCTGCTCTGCGCGGTGCTGTCCGGGATGGGCTCGCGGCGCACCAGGGCGATCCTGGTCTCCTCCGGGCTGCTGCTCGCCGCGAGCGCCCTCGTGCACGGCGGCGGCGGCATGACCGACCTGCACTTCCACTACTTCGTGGTGCTGGCGCTGATCAGCCTCTACCAGGACTGGGTGGCCTTCGCCCTGGCCATCGCGATGGTGGCGGTGCACCATCTTGTGCTCGGCATCGTGGTGCCGGACATGGTGTTCTCCTCCCCCGAGGCGCGGGCCAACCCGTTCGGCTACGCGCTGCTGCACGCGGTGTTCGTGCTGGGCATGTGCGCGGCCCAGGTGGCTTACTGGCGCTACTCGGTGACCAGCCAGCGGGAGGCCGACACCGCCCGTGAGCAGGCGCAGGCGCAGTCCCGGGCGGCGCTGGAGCAGGCCGCGGCCGAGGCCACGGAACGCGAGGAGGCCGCGGCGACCGAGGCCGCCGCGCAGCTCGCCCAGCGCGAGGAGCTGTCCGGCCAACTGGAAGACGTGCTCAACACCGTTGCCGGCACCGGGGTCCGGCTGGCCGGCGACGCGGGCGAGGCGATGGAGACCTTCCAGGCCGCGCTGGAACAGGCCAAGGAAGTGGTCGGCTCGGCCACCCTGGAGACCGCCACCGCCATGCAGGACGCCACACACGCCGGCGAGGTGATGGCGACGTTGCGGGCCGGGGTGAACGAGATCGTCGCGATTTCCACCATGATCAAGTCCGTGGCACACCAGACGAACCTGCTGGCCCTCAACGCCACCATCGAGGCGGCCAGGGCCGGTGCGGCCGGGCGCGGCTTCGGGGTGGTTGCCGAGGAGGTCAAGGAGCTTGCCGCGCAGACCGGCCGGGCCACCGACCGGATCGAGGCGACCATCGCCCAGGTCACCGCCGGCACGGAGGCGATCGCCAGCGCGATGGCCACGGTGTCCACCCGGCTCGACACGGTGGCCGGGATGCAACGCGACGTCACCCGGGTGATCGCCGAGCAGACCGGCATCGCGGCGACGACGCGGACCTCCGTGGTGGACGCCGCCGGCCAGGTGAGCGCGGCGGTGCACGGCTTCCAGGCGCAGCGGTAGGCCCGGTCTGCAAGTTCCCGGCCGGATGATGAACCACCGGCCGGCCGGGATCGTGTGTCCGCCATGGACACCGCCCTGTGGATCGGCGGCGCGGCGCTGGCCGGGCTGCTCGTGCTCCTGGTGGCCTGGCGATTACGTCGGGCCGCGCGGACGATGCGCCGGATCCTGGACGAGGAACGCGAGCGCACCCTGACCGAGGGGGACGACGAGCGGATCGAGGATCCACAGCGGTCCTCGCGCGGCCAGCACGAGGGTTGAGCAAGCCCGCGCACACCCGGCCGGGGCGGCACCCCATACGGTGGCGGGGAGCAGCTTCCATGGGAGGACCCCTGATGGCAACCCAGGCACAGATCGGCGTCACCGGGCTGGCGGTCATGGGCCGCAACCTGGCCCGCAACCTCGCGCGGCACGGGTACGCGGTGGCCCTGCACAACCGCACCGCCGCCCGGACCAGGTCGCTGGTCGCCGAGCACGGCGACGAGGGCACGTTCGTGCCGACCGAGTCGCTCGCCGACTTCGTCGCGGCGCTGGAACGGCCCCGCCGGGTGGTGATCATGGTGCAGGCGGGTGGCCCGACCGACGCGGTGATCGAGGAGCTGACCCCGCTGCTCGACCCGGGCGACATCGTGATCGACTGCGGCAACGCGCACTTCGCCGACACCCGGCGCCGCGAGGCCGTCCTGCGCGAGCGCGACCTGCACTTCGTCGGGGCCGGCGTGTCCGGCGGCGAGGAGGGCGCGCTGCTCGGCCCGAGCATCATGCCGGGCGGCTCGGCCGAGTCCTACGCCACGCTCGGCCCGATGTTCGAAGAGATCGCCGCGCGGGTGGACGGAACGCCGTGCTGCACCCACATCGGGCCGGACGGCGCCGGGCATTTCGTCAAGATGGTGCACAACGGCATCGAGTACGCCGACATGCAGCTGATCGCCGAGGCGTACCACCTGCTCCGGGACGGCCTGAAGGCCGAGCCGGCCGAACTGGCCGCGATCTTCGCCGAATGGAACAGCGGCGACCTGGAGTCGTTCCTGATCGAGATCACCGCCGAGGTGCTCGGCCACGTCGACGCCGCGACCGGCTCGCCGTTCGTCGACGTGATACTGGACCAGGCCGAGCAGAAGGGCACCGGCCGGTGGACCGTGCAGACCGCGCTGGACCTCGGCGCGCCGGTCACCGGGATCGCCGAGGCCACCTTCGCCCGGGCGCTGTCCGCGCACCCGGAGCAGCGCGCCGCCGCCCAGGCGGCGCTGCCCGGACCCAGCTCGGCGGTGCCGCTCGGCGACCGGGACACCTTCGTCGACGACGTGCGCAAGGCGCTGTACGCCTCGAAGGTGGTGGCCTACGCGCAGGGCTACGACCAGATGGCGGCGGCAAGCGTCGAGTACGGCTGGAACATCGACCTTGGCGCCACCGCCACCATCTGGCGCGGCGGCTGCATCATCCGGGCCCGGTTCCTGGACCGGATCCGGGAGGCCTACGCGAGCGACCCGGAGCTGCCCAGCCTGCTGGTCGACCCGTACTTCCGGGACGCGGTGGCGGCCGGCCAGGACGCCTGGCGCCGGGTGGTGGCGCACGCCGCCCAGGCCGGCATCCCGACCCCGGCGTTCTCCTCGTCGCTGGCCTACTACGACGGCCTGCGCGCGATCCGGCTGCCGGCCGCGCTGATCCAGGGCCAGCGCGACTTCTTCGGCGCGCACACCTACCGCCGGGTGGACCGGGAGGGCAGCTTCCACACCCGCTGGTCGGAGGACCGCCGCGAGGTCGGCGTCTGATGATCAGGTTCCGCCGCTGACCTCGATCACCTGGCCGGTGATGCCGGTGTTGGCGGCCGAGCCGAGGTAGACGACCGGGCCGGCGACCTCGGCGGCGGTCAGCAGCCGGCCGAGCGCGGCCAGCGAGCTGTACTGCTCCGCGGCCGCGCCGGTGATCTCGGCGTTGGTGTCGGTGCGGGTCAGGCCGGGCTGCACCACGTTGGACAGGATGTCGCCGTGCCGGCCGAGGCTGAAGGCGACCGACCGGCTGAACCCGTGCAGCGCGGCCTTGGCGGCGCCGTAGTACTCCCCGCCGGCCATGCCGTCGGTGGCGATGCTGGACGAGATGTGCACCAGCCGGCCCCAGCGGCGCTCCCGCAGGACCGGCGCGACCGCCCGGGACAGCCGCAGCGCGCCCTCGATGTTGGCCCGCAGCATGGCCGTCCACTGCTCGTCCGGAACCTGGTCGAAGGAGAGCTCCTGGCCGGGATCCGTGCTGCCCCACACCACCGCGTTGTTCACCAGCACGTCCACCCGTCCGGTCCAGTCCAGCGCCGCCCGCAGCACCGCGTCCGCCGCACCCGGGTCGGCCAGGTCGTGCGGCACCACGATGGCGCGCTCGCCGATCTCCTTGGCGATCCGCTCGGCGTCGGGCCGGGCCCGGTGATAGGTCAGCACCACGTCGGCCCCCTCGGCGCCGAACCCGCGCGCGATGTCGCGGCCCAGCCCCCCGGAGGCACCGGTCACGATCACGGTGCGGCCGTCGATTCCCATGTCCATGCCCGGCACGCTGCCGGGCCGGGCGCCGGTGCGGAAGGCCGGGCCGAGGCTCGCCCTGCCAGGGCCACCCTCGCGACCGGCGCCAGCCGGTAGGTTCGGTCGCATGGCGGACAACGAGCTGGGCGCGTTCCTGCGCGCCCGCCGGGACGCGACCACCCCCACCGACGTCGGCCTCACCGCGGGTCCCCGGCGGCGCGCGCCCGGCCTGCGCCGGGCCGAACTGGCCACGCTCGCCGGGATCAGCGTGGAGTACCTGGCCCGGCTGGAACAGGGCCGCGACCGGCACCCCTCGGTGCAGGTGCTCGGCGCGCTCGCGGACGCGCTGCGGATGTCCGCGGACGAGCGCAACCACCTGCGGCTGCTGGCCAAGGTGGCGGGTGGCGGCCTGATGGTGTGCCCGAACGCCACTCCCCCGGTCCGCACCGTCCGGCCCACCGTGCGGGCGCTGCTCGACCGGCTCGAACCCACCCCGGCCGTGCTGCTCAACCGGATCGGCGACGTGCTGGCGCACACCGCCGGCTACACCCGGCTGTTCGGCCCGCTCGGCGTGCTGGAATCCGAGCACCCGAACCTGCTGCGGTTCGTGTTCACCGACCCGCGGGCCCGCGCCGCGTATCCGGATTGGGACCGGCTGGCCGACGACCTGGTGAACCAGCTCAAGGTCGACACCACCGGCCCCGACCCGCACGCCGTCGCGCTGGCCGACGAGCTGACCGTCACCGCAGGGGTCGCGTTCGCGCGGCGCTGGTCCGCG
The DNA here is from genome assembly GCF_035762905.1 of Actinophytocola sp. GTDB lineage: Bacteria > Actinomycetota > Actinomycetes > Mycobacteriales > Pseudonocardiaceae > DASYTH01. Next base: position 74,914 of record NZ_DASUCC010000094.1, on the reverse strand, counting down.
GTCACCACGCAACCCGCCCGGGCCGGCGACGGTCGGCTCACCCACCCCACCCTCGGCCCGCTCCGGCTGGCCTTCGAATCCCTCGACCTGCCGGACGGCCAGCGCATGATCGCCTACCTGCCGGCCGACGAGCCCAGCACCGCCGCGCTGGACCGGCTGACCGCCCCGCTGCGCGTGGTGACCGGCTGAGGTTCAGGTCAGGCCGTGCTCGCGGGCGGCGACCACCGCGTCGCGGCGGTTGTTCACGCCGAGCTTGACGTAGATCGCGCGGACGTGGGTCTTGACCGTGTTGACCGAGACGGACAGCTCCTCGGCGATCTCGGTGAGCGAGCGGGACGAGGACAGTCGCATGAGGACGATCCGCTGCTGGCTGGTGAGCGTGCCGTGGATCGGCTTGGCCTGCAACGGGGCGAGCACCGCGCGGACCTGATCGGCGAACTCGCCGGCCGGGCCGAACCCGCCGGCCTGCTCGACCAGCAGTCGCCAGACCGACGTCTCGGTCGCGGCGAACGGGCGGATCAGCACGTGCGGCTCGGCCAGGGTGAGCGCGGCCCCGAGCGCCCGGCGGGCGGTGGTGCGCTGGTTGGACCGCAGCGCCAAGGCGGTGCGCAGGAGCTGGGCGTACACCGGGGTGGTGGCCAGCAGCGCCGGCCCGGCGTCGATCGCGGCGAGGTCGCCGCCGTGGCCCCAGGCCTGCATCAGGGCCAGCTCCGCGCACGGCGGCAGGCGTTCGCGCGCCCAGGACAGCGTCTCCCGCGCCTCGGTGTCCAGCCCGACCAGGATCTCCGCCTCGTACTCGAAGGTGGCCAGGACGGCGGTCAGCTCGGCGACCAGCGCGACCTCGGCAAGCGCCCGGCGGGACTGGCGCATCGCGGCCAGCCCGGCCTGCCGGTGGCCGGCGTCGAACTGGGCGGCCCCCTCGGCGAACTGGGCCAGCGAGCGCAGCGTCGGCCGGCTGGCCGTGGACAGCGCGTAGGCCGCGTGCCGGGCGCCGCCCGCGGTGTCCACGTGCAGCAGGCAGCCGAACGCGATCAGCAGCTGGCACTCGGCCAGCCACGGCGACCGCTGCCAGCCGTGCTGCTCGGCGATCGTGACCGCCTCGGCGCACGCGGACCGCATGCCCGAGTAGTCCCCGTCCCGCGCCCGGAGCATGCCGAGCGTGGCCAGCGCCTGCATGACCAGGTACCGCAGCCCGTCGTTGCGGGCCAGGCGCAACGCCTCGGCCAGCTCCTGCGCGGCGGCGTCGCGCTCGCCGGCCCGCAGCATCGCCCAGCCGGAATCCAGCCGGGCCCAGGCCACCAGCTCGGTCGCCGCCGGGGTGGGATGCACATGGGCCACCGGCCAGGCCCCGGAGGCGACCGTGAGCTGCGCCTCGACCAGCCGGGACAGCAGCGCCAGGTCCGGGTCGTCGACCGCCGGCCAGTCCTGCCGGCACCGGTCCAGTTCGGCCACCACCGCCGCAAGCTCACCCACCTGCAGGTGTTGCAGCGCCGAGACCAGGGCCAGCCAGGGGTCCACGCCGTCCCGGTCGAGCCCGTCATAGGCGGCCCGGAACGCCAGGTGCTGGCCGGTGAGCACCATGGCCAGCCCGTGCCGGCGGAGCAGCCCGTGCGTGGTGACCTCGCCGCCGGACCGGACCGCGTGCTCGAGCGCCTGCGGGATCCGCTGGTGCGCGGCGAACCACCGGGTGGCCATGCCGTGCAGCTCGTGCGCGTGTTCGGGCTGGCGCCGGTACAGGTCGGCGCGCAGGTACGAGCGCAGCAGGATCTGCATCCGGTAGGCCGGCTCGCTGCCGCCGACCCGGGCCATCAGCGAGGTCTCCCGCTCCAGCTCGTCCAATAACGCCGCCGCGTCGTCCCGGCCGGCCAGCTCGGCGGCCAGCGCCGCCGGCACCTCGTCGCAGATGCTGACCAGCCGGAGCAACTCGGCCTTGTCCTCGGGCAGCCGACCGAGCACCTCGTCGATCAGGTAGTCGGCCACCGACCGGTCGTCGCCGGCGAACCCGGCCAGAAACCGGTCCGGGTCATCCGCCTCGCGCAGTGACAGCGCCGCCCAGCGCAGCGCCGCCGGCCAGCCGTCGGTGTGCGTGACCAGCGCCTGGGTGCGTTGCTCGTCCAGCTCGACGCCGGCCGCCTGGAGCAGCCGACCGGCGTCGGCGGCCGAGAACCGCAAATCGTCGGCGCGGATGTCGGTCAGCCCGCCCTGCAGGCGCACCCGGGCCAGCGGCAGCGCCGGGTTGAGCCGGGTGGACAGCACCAGCCGCAGCCCGCTGGGGTGGTGCCGGATCAGCGTGGCCAGCCCGTGCATGAGCCCGTCGTTGACCAGATCCTGGGCGTTGTCCAGCACCAGCCGGACCGGCACCGGCAGCGTGTCCAACACGTCGACCAGTTCGGCCAGGAACCCCGGCGCGTCCGGCGTCGCGGGCGGGACGAGCGTCCGCAGCGGGCTGTCCGGCGGCACCGCCTCGCAGCCGGCGAGCGCCAGCAGCACGGCCGACCAGAACCGGACCGGGTCGTTGTCGTCGGCGTCCACCGACACCCAGGCGGTGTCCGGGCCGGCGGCGTCGGCCAGCACCGCGGTCTTGCCGTAGCCGGCCGGCGCGTTGACCACGGTCAACGGTCCCTCGGTCGCCCGCACGATCAGCTCGCGGACGGCCGGGCGCGGCACGAAGCCCGGGGGGACCGCCGGGACGGCGAGCTTGGCGTGCGGGATGCGGGAGGCCTGCAGGTGCCCCCGGGCCGGGTTGTCCCGACCCGGGGCACGTGCTACGGACATGACTCCAGACCCGGGCTGGTGGCTTCGAGCAGCCCGCCACGCCGCGCCGCGTCCACGGCGTCGCGGCGGGTGCCGACGCCGAGCTTGCCGTAGAGCGTGCGGATGTGGGTCTTGACGGTGTTGGTGGACAGGGTGAGGTCGTCGGCGATCTCATCGAGAGACCGCACCGTCGGAAGGAGTTGCAGCACCGTGCGCTCCCGGTCGGTCAGGGCCACCGGAGCGGGCCGCGTGTGCAGCGCGGCGCGGGTCGCGGTGACGCTGGACGTGAACCGGCCCCGTGGCAACCGGGAGAGCACCTCGGGTGGGGCGAACACCAGCGGGTAGAGCACATCCAGCGACTCGGCAACGGCCACCGCCCGGCCGATCGCCCGGCGCACCTGGGTCTCCTCGTCGTCGCCGGCCAGCGCGATCTGGGCCTCCAGCAGCCACGCCTCGATCAGCGACCAGGCCAGCACGGTCGGCGTCGAGCCGTCCAGCACCGGCCGGAGCAGCTCCCGGGCCAGCCTGCGGCGGCCGAACAGCAACCGGGCCCGGGCGCGCATGATCAGCAGCTCGCCGGAGGCCGGCACGGTCTGCTGGGACCAGGCCAGCACCTCGCGACTCGCGTCGCCGTAGCCGAGCAGGCTCGCCGCGCGGTGCTCGAGCATGGCGGCCAGCGCCGCGTGCTGACCGGACAGCCGATCCGGGTCGGCGCACAGCCGGGCCTCGCGCAGGTGCCGCAGCCCGGCCGCGCGGGCCCCGGTGTCGAACAGCGCCGCCCCGGTCAGCCCGCCGACCAGCAGCGGCACTCCGGCGTCGGCCGGCTGCAGCCCGCCGTCGATCAGGTAGGACGCCCGGGTGGTCTGCCGCAGGCACTCGGCCGGCTCGGCGCGCAGCAGCGCGCCGTAGGCCAGCAGGGTGGCCGCGGTGGTCGCGGTCTGCTTCCACCGCCGGACCCCGACCAGCGCCTCGGCCTCCCGGGCCAGCGCGGTCATGCCCGGGTAGTCGCCCACTGCCGCGGCCATGCCGCTCAGCATGATCAGGCACCGGGCGGCCAGGTACTCGTACCCGCTCTCCCGCGCGGTGGCCAGCATCGCCCGCACGGCCTGCTCCCCGGGCTCCGCGCCGGACCAGCGCATCAACCGGCGCAGGGTGACCAGTTCCGGCGCGGCGTTGGAAGGCCAGGCGGCCTCGGCGTTGACCAGCAGCACCTCGGCCGGGCCCGGCCGGCCGGACTCGAGAAAGAGCTCGGCGGCCAGCAGCGCCAGTCCCGGGTCGTCGACCAGGACCGGCTCGCCGAGGGCGGTGATGGCCCGCTGGACCATGCCGTGTTGGCCGGACAGGACCAGCGCGGGGCCGTGCCGGCGGACCATGGGGATGAGATGGTCCGGGTCCCCGGCCGCGATCGCATGCTCGAGCGCGGTCGCCGGCCGGCCGTGCACGTCCAGCCAGTCGGCGGCCCTGCGGTGCAACACCGGCACCAGGTCCGGGCCGCGCCGGCCAAGGTCGGCCAGCAGGTGGGCGCGGAGCAGGGCATGCACCTTGTACCAGCGCCGCCCGGCGGCCACGCTGATCACGAGTGAGGTCTGGTGCTCGAGGGCGTCGAGCAGCTCACCGGCGTCGTCCCGGCCGGACAGCACGCCGGCCAGCGTCGCGGACACCTGGTCGCACACGCTGATCGTGCGCAGGAAATCCTGGGTTTCTGCCGGGATCCGGGACAGGATCTCGTCGATGAGGAAGTCGGCGACGGCCCGGTCGTTGCCGGCGAACCCGGCGACGAACGAGTCCAGGTCGTCCACCTGGGCCAGGGACAGCGCGGCCAGCCGGACCCCGGCGGCCCAGCCGTCGGTCTGCTCGACCAGCGCCCGCACCTGGTCGGGCTCGATCGCCACCCCGGCGTCGCGCAGCAGCTCACCCGCCTCGTCGGCGGAGAACCTGAGGTCGGCCGCGCGCAGCTCGCGCAGTTCGCCGGACATCCGCAGCCGGGCCAGCGGCAGCGGCGGGTCCCGGCGGGTCGAGATCACCAGTCGCAGCCCGGCCGGCCGGTGCCGGAGCAGGGTCGCGATGCCGCGCAGCGGATCGGAGTCGACCAGCTCGTGCAGGTCGTCGAGGACCAGCCGGATCGGCTCCGGGAGCGCCTCGAGCCCGTCGATGACCTCGGCCAGGAAGTCCGGATCGCGGCTGGGCCGCGCCGGGACCTTCATCGTGCGCAAGCGGTTGGTGGCGGGCACGGAGGCACAGCCGCCGATCGCCTCGAGCACGCCCGACCAGAACCGGTGATCGTTGTTGTCGTCCGCGTCCAGCGAGACCCAGGCGGTGCCGATGCCGCCGGTCCGGTGCACCCATTCGGTGAGCAGCAGCGTCTTGCCCGACCCGGCCGGGGCGCTGACCAACGTCGCCACGGTGCGTCCGGGGGCCTCAAGCGCCTCGAGCAGCCGTGGCCGGGACACCAGCCGGTCGGGCAGCGCGGGTACGACCACCTTCACCCGGGCGACCCGCGAACTTCGCTGCTCAGGTACCGCCGTCTCGAGGCCGCCACGTTGCCGCGGCACACCGGGCCCGCCCACGAACTTCACACGTGGGACGCGCGTCGGTGCCACCCGCGGACTCGGCACGCGATTGGACGGAGTTTTCGCCATCGCACCTGCCTCGCTCGCTCTGGTTTGGATCACCCATAGTTGCATCATCGGGCGGGTCCGTCACTTCGCCCGTTACGGTGTAGTTCGCCTGCAACGGGGGAAGCCCGTGGGCCATTTGGGCGCCATCGTGGTCGCTGTCCGATGCTCGACCGAGGGACATCCCCGGCAGCGAGGAGTGAGCAGGTGAGACGTGCCCGCTACGAGTTGCGAGTGTCCGGCCGGCTGTCCGAGAGGGCCCAGCACGCCGTGGGTGCTTTTGCAGGACTCACCGTCGTTTCCCGGCCTTCCGAGACCAGCATTTACGCCGATGTCTCCGACGATTCCGAGTTGCACCAGCTGCTCGCGCTAATCCAGTCGAACGGTCTGCACATCGCGTTCATGCACCAGCTACCTCGGGTGCCCGTGCGGAAGGTCTCCTACGGCGAACGGTGAGCTGGCTGTGCGACGCGCGGCACCATCCACGGCACCGGCGCCGGACCGGACGGCGGGCATCGTCACCCGGCTGCTCGCCGCGGTGATCGACGCGGCCGTGATCGGCGCCGTCTCCGGGCTGCTCTACCTGGGGGTTTCCGGGTTGGTCTTCATGCTGCGGCCGGGGTCGTTCAGCTGGCCGCAACCCGACCTGATCGTCTCGCTGCCGCTGTTGATCGTGTTGACCACCGTGTATCTCACCTCGGGGTGGGCCACCACCGGCCGGAGCTACGGGGCCGGTCTGATCGGCGTGCGGGTGCTTTCCGAGCGGCGCCAGTTGCTCGGCTGGACCCGCGCCGGGATCCGCGCCGTATTCTGCGTGATCTTCCCGATCGGTCTGCTGTGGGCCGCGGTGAGCCCGACGCGCCGCTCGATTCAGGACATCCTGCTGGGCTCCATGGTGATCTACGACTGGCGCAAGGACGGCGGCATGGCCGTGATCGTGCCCATTACGGATGTGCGCGATCCGGGTTCACTTCTGTGACCAACGTCACATCAAATGTTGATCTTAGGGTGGGCGTTCGAAGTTGATCTCACCCTGGACGGGTGAGGGTCGGGGTTAGGCGGGTAGCTATCGTCACCCGCCATGAACAGCGGGCCCGCCACCGGCGAGATGTCCCCTGCGGCCAACGGATCCCCGCTCACCCTGGTCCCCCGGGGCCTGATCATCCTGCTCGGCATCTCTTCCGCCGTGGTTACCGCGGCCGGCGCCGCACTGCTGTCCTGGCTGATCGGACCGGTGTTTCTGGCGCTGATCATCGTGCTGTGCGTGATGCCGGTGCAGACCTGGCTGCGCGGCCGCGGGGTGCCGCGCTGGGTGGCCACCTCGGCGCTCGTGATCGGGGTCTACGCCGTGCTGGTGGCCCTGGTTCTGGTGATGATCGTGTCGCTGGCGCAGCTGGGGTCGCTGCTGCCGGAGTACGCCGACAAGGCGCGCGGCATGGTCGAGGAGATCACCGCCGCGCTGACCCGGCTCGGGGTGGCGCCCGATCAGCTGGCCACGCTGTCCGGCGCGTTCGACATCGACACGTTGACCGCGCTGATCGGCTCGATCCTGGCCGCGGTTGGCGGGCTGGTGTCGAGCATCATCTTCATCCTGTCGCTGCTGCTGTTCCTCAGCCTGGAGACCCGGTACACCGGCGCGCGGCTGGCGATGATCGCCGCGGACCGCCCGCACATCGCCCGCGCGATGGGCGACTTCGTCCGGAGCACCCGCCGCTACATGATCGTCACCACGGTCATCGGCGTGCTCACCGGCGTGCTGGACGCGACGGTGCTCGGGCTGCTCGGGGTGCCGCTGCCCGTGCTGTGGGGCCTGTTGGCGTTCCTCACCAACTACATCCCCTACGTCGGGTTCCTCATCGGGCTGGTTCCGCCTGCGCTGCTTGCCCTGTTGGAGGGCGGCTGGCCGCTCATGCTGTCGGTCGTCGCGACCTACGTCGCGATCAGCTTCGTACTGGTGTCCCTGATCCAGCCGCGGTTCACCGGCAACAGGGTCGGCCTGTCCGCCACGGTGACGTTCGTGGCCATGCTGTTCTGGGCGTGGATCCTCGGCCCGCTCGGCGCGATCCTGTCCATCCCGCTCACCCTGCTGGTCAAGACGCTGCTGATCGACATCGATCCACGGGCCCGCTGGGCCGACGTGCTCATCGGCTCCCGGTCTGCCACGCTCGGCCCGGAGGCCGAAGCTCGATGAACCGCATCCAACGCCCCCGGCTGGTGCGGCGGCGGGTCGACCGGTTCCTCGACGAGCCGGCGACCATCCGCAACGCGATGGCCGTGCTCAGCGCGGTGATGACCGTGACCGTGGTGCTCGGCGGTCTCGCGGTCTGGATCTTCGCCCCGAAGGACTTCCCGAACTTCGGCCTCGGCATGTGGTGGACGCTGCAGACGGTGACCACCGTGGGCTACGGCGACGTCACGCCGACCACCTGGGTCGGTCGCACCGTCGGTGCGGTGATCATGCTCGAGTCGGTGGCGTTCCTGTCGATTCTCACGGCCCTGATCGCGTCCAGCTTCGTCAACCGGTTCCCCCGCCGGCACGCCACCGACCCGGTGCTGAAGCGGCTTGACGAGATCGCCGAGCGCCTGTCCGCCATCGAAGCCGCCCTGCGCGCCGAGGCCGACCCCGACAGGTAGCCGGAATCCACGGATCCGCCGTAATTGTGCACGGCCGGGCCCGCACAGTGATGACCATGCGATGGCCACGTTTGCGCCCAGGTTTCGTCGCGGCGGCAGCGGTGCTGCTGGTGATCCCGCCGCTCGGCTCCCCCGCGGTGGCTCCCGCCGCCGAAGTCCTCGATGTGCCGATCGGCTTCGCGAGCGTCAACGCGCTCGGCCAGAACGGCACCACCGGCGGCGCCGCCGGCCCCACGGTCACCGTCACGAACGGCACCGACCTGGCCTTCTACGCCGGCCGCAACACCCCGTACACGATCCTGGTGTCCGGCCGCATCACCTTCGACGACATGATCACCGTGGTGGCCAACAAGACCATTCAGGGCATCGGCACCACCGCGGAGATTTCCGGCGGCGGTCTCCAGATGGGCTCCACCACCCGGCCCGGCAACAACGTGATCATCCGCAACCTCCGGTTCACCAACGCCTCCGACGACTCGATCAGCGTCACCAACTCCGCCCACCACGTGTGGATCGACCACAACGACTTCTCCAACGGCTTCGACGGCCTGCTCGACATCAAACGGTCGTCCGACTTCGTCACCGTCTCCTGGAACCACTTCCACAACCACAGCAAATCGGCCCTGCTCGGGCACTCGGACACCTACACCCAGGACATCGGCCACCTGCGCGTCACGTACCACCACAATTTCTTCGACGGCACCGACCAACGCCACCCGCGCGTCCGCTTCGGTGACCCCGTCCACGTCTTCAACAATTACTACCGAAACAACTCCCTCTACGGCATCGCCTCGACCATGAACGCCGGCGTACTCGTCGAAGCCAACTACTTCGAAAACGTCGCCCACCCGTCCCACATCGGCTACGAAAAGAGCGGCCCCGGCCGGCTGGTGGCCCGCAACAACGTCTTCGTATCGTCCGGCACTCCGGAAACCGCCGGCACGGTCACCGAGCCCAGCACCTTCTACCCCTACCAACCCGACAACCCCGCCGACGTCCCCACCCGCGTCCGCGCCGGCGCAGGCGTAGGACGAATCTGAGGTCAGATGTCCAGGTGCACCAAGGGTCTTGGGTCGGTTGAGCCGACGATGGTGCGCACGTCGTCGAGCGGGAGGCAGGATTGCGCGGCGATGTGCGCGAGGGTGATGCCGGAGCGGGCGGCGACCTCGGCGGCGGTGGCCAGCAGGGTGGGGCGTTCCTCGGTGGGCAGCGGGTAGGGCTCGGTGCGGCGGCCGTAGGTTCGGTTCATGATCATGACGGCGCGGCGGTAGGCGGATTCGCTGATGACCTCGAGGGTTCGGGCGCGGTAGAGCAGGGCGGCGATGGAGACGCCCCATTCCTGTTTGAGCCGGGCGTAGGCGCCAAGGTCGAAGCGGCGCGGCAGGACGCGGAGCATGTGGGCGCGGGGCATCAGGAGCTCCGCGGCGAAGGCGTGCGCCTGGTGCTCCTGTTCGCCGCCGGGGTCGGCGTCGGGATGGCAGACCAGATGGCCGAGCTCGTGGGCGGCGTCGAAGCGGCTGCGGGCGGCGTCGGCCTTGTCGGTACCGAGAACCACGACCGGGCGGCGGCCCTGCGCGTGGCTGAACGCGTCGATACCCTTGTCCGCCACGGGAAGGCGGGCGACCAGGATGCCGTGCGCTTCGAGCTGGCGGACCAGGTGGCCGACCGGACCGTCCGGAAGGGACCATGCCGCACGGAGTTCGGCGGCGGCGCAGGCCAGCTCGTCGCGGGCGGCGTCCGGAGCAAGGGACCGGACGGGGACGACCGGATCGGGCAGGCGGACGTGCCGTTCGAGGACCTCGGCGATGTCGAGCACGATCTCCGACCACGCCCACGCCGACGCGCGGCCCTGGCGGGTGGTGGACCGCAGGCTGCGGAAGTGGGTGCCGTCCAGGCCGCCGGGGGAGATCGGGCGGCGGTGGAAGGCGAAGAACCCGGCGGAGACTCCGGTCGCGATCGCCAGCCGGGCCAACACGGCCGGCGTGGGACGGGTGCGGCCGATCTCGTACTGCGAGATCGCCGCGTGGCTCACCTCGACCCGGTCGGCCACCTCCCGGACGGTCAGGCCGGCGCGGAACCGCGCCAACCGCAACCGTTCCCCGGAGAATGCCGCCGCGGCCTCCTCAGCCCTCATCGGCCCGGGCACCCGGAACGACCGGGTGAGCCAGCAGTTCGAAGTCGGGCAGTGGCTGCTCGGCGTACCCGCGGACCGGCGGAACCGGCGACGCCGGAACGGAACGGTCGACCACGCCGTCGTCGATGCGCAGCAGCACCGACCAGACCAGGCGGTCGCCGCCGCCGAGCGCCAGCCGGCCGATGTGCACGGCGGTCTGGCCGGACTCCGGCGTGCCGCTCCACACCAGGTGCAGCACTGGCGACTCGGGCATCCCGTCGAAGGTGAGCTGCCCGCCGTTGCCGGCCGCCGCCCGGCGCCGCGCGGGCGAGGAGTCGGCGTCGAAGGCGCCCGGGTCGGACAGGTCGGTGCCGCGCGCCACCGCGAAGTGCAGCTCGATGCCGTCCCGCACGCCGACCAGCCCGGCCCCGCGGCGGAACACCCGGAACTTGTGCTCGGCAAGGACTTCGGCGGCCAGTTCGGTGCCGCGGTGGTAGCGGTCGGTGCCGAAGGTGAACCCGTTCGATCCGGGGTCGTTGTGGTGGGCCCGCGCCACCCGGTGGGCCTCGCGCCCACAGCCGACCAGCTTGCCGATCAGCTCGTCCTCGAGATCAACATCCTGCCCGATCCGCACGTCCCAACGTTAGCGCAACGTCGCGTCCGAAGTCGGTTTGTCAAGCGGCGTGTCGTGGAACGAGGCGGGCCGCCCGAGGGACGGCCCGCCTCGCCGGACCGGATCTAGCAGGTGGGCTCGCCTGCCTGGGCCGGAACGCTCACCGCGCTCCAGGCCGCCCGGACGGTGTTGAACTCGGTGCAGCCGTTGGGGAACAGCGCCCGCGCCGCCTGCAGGGTGGCCACCCGGGCCCGGGCGTGGGTCCACGCCGAGACCTTGCGCAGCAACCCGTTGTAGAAGATCTGCGCGGCCGCCTGGACACCGATGCCGGTGACCGTGGTGCCGTTGCAGGTCGGGCTGGCCGGGCCACCGGCCGGGTTGCTGCCCCTGGCGACCAGGTAGAACCAGTGGTTCTGCGGGCCGGCCGCGGCGTGCACCTCGGTGTTCGGGATCGCCGAGCTGAAGCAGTTCGGGTGCCCGCTGCGCAGCGACGGCTGGTACATGAACCGGATCGGACCGTTGCCGACCAGGTTGACCTCCTCGCCGACCTGGAAGTCCGCCGGGTCGTTGGGGTTGTTGGCGAAGGCCTCGGTGATCGCGCCGAAGATGTCACCGGTGGACTCGTTGAGCCCGCCCTTCTCGTTGCCGCCGCCACCGGAACCGCCCGGGGTGAACTGGAAGACGCCGTGCCCGAACTCGTGCGCGACGACGTCCATCGGGGTGACCTGGCGCTGGCCGTCGGAGGACCGGCCGAACGTGGCCGAACTGCCGTTCCAGAACGCGTTGGCCTGGGTAAGGCCCACGCGGGCCGGGAAGCCGGTGCCGCTGGTGCTGACCCCGGTGCGGCCCAACCAGGTCCGCATCATGTCCCACATGCGCTGGGCGGCGTAGAGCGCGTCCACGCATCCGGTTTCCAGGCTGGTACCCGATCCGTTGCCCCAGTTGTCATCGGGGCCGGTGAAGGTGGTCCCGCTGGTGTTGGTGCACCGGACGCCGGGCCGGGTGGGGTCGATCATCGAGAAGGACGTGGCGCTGTTCCGCTGGGTGGTGATGGTGACCGGGTTGCCGTTGTAGAAGCTGTTCCCGGTGCCGGCCTTGACATCGTCCCAACTGTCCAGCACCGCGCCGGTGTTGGCGTCCACGAACACGTGCAGGTTGCTCTCGTGCTCCGCGGTCGCGCCGGCGAGCACCACCTCGTAGGCGAGCGCGGGGGTGGCCCCGGCCAGGACCACGAGCCGCTGGTTCACCGAGTTCACCGTGGGAAGTTGCTTGCTGGCGATGGCCGCCGCGGCTTCCGGGCTCAGCTTCGCGGTGGTGTCCAACGCGATCGGCGTGGTGTCCGCGGTCACGGTGTCGCGCAGGTTGCCCAGCCCGTCGGTGACCACGACGGCGTCTCCGCCGACGACAACGAGATCGTGGTAGGACCGCTCGTACGCCGAGTAGAACAGGCCGCCGCCACCGGGGTAGAAGCCGACCCGGTCGAATGCCTGGTCGGGTCCCTTGGCCAGCCCGGTGCCCACGGCCGCCACCGCGTCGGCCGCCGCCGCGGCCACCGCGGCCGGTGCCGGCTGGGCCGCGGGAGCCGCCACGGCGGTGTTCGCCGGCAGCACCATTGCCACGGCGAGGCTGGCCGACGCGACCAGGCTCACCCCAATCCCTCGCTTGCGATTCATTGACATTTTCCTTCCGAAGGCGCACGCCAGTGCCCCGGCAGGGCAGGGAAAGGGCACTGACCGCCACGAATAGGCGCATTTCGAGTCAACGGGCAACAGGACTAAACGTCAATGCCTCGTTCGGCCCAGCCGAATAACTGTGAACCGAAATTCGGGCAAATCGCCGTGGAATTACCTAGGCGATTCCCCTAGGTGTTTCGGCGGGTTCTATCCTCGCCGGCATGGAGTGGAGCGCGTCGGTACCGATCTCGGCACCGCCGGAGGTGGTGTGGGCGGTCATGGCCGAGGTGGAGGCCTGGCCGGAGTGGACCGCGTCGGTCCGGTCGATCGTGCGGGTGGACCCGGGGCCGCTGCACGTGGGGCAGCGACTGCGGATCAGCCAGCCGCGGTTTCCCACCACGGTGTGGACGCTGACCGAGCTGGTCGAGCGGTCGGTGTTCGTCTGGGTGGCCGGCGGGCCGGGCGCACGGACCACCGCCCGGCACGAGCTCGAGCCGTCCGGCGCGGGCACCCTGGTCACGCTCCGGCTGACCCAGCAGGGTCCGCTCGGCCTGCTGGTCGGCGCGCTGAGCAGCAAGGTGACCAAGCGCTACCTGGAGCTGGAGTCCACCGGGCTGAAGCGGCGCAGCGAGGAGCGGGCCGCGGGCGTCGGGGAGCGCGGCTGAGAATCCTGCTGACCGGCTCGACCGGCAACGTCGGCTCGCACGTGCTGCCCGCGCTGCGGCAGCGCGGCCATGCCGTGCGCACGTTCGCCTTGCCCCGGCAGGACGTGACCGACCCGCACGCCGTCGCGGCCGCGGTCGCGGGCGTGGACGCGGTCGTCCACCTGGCCGCGATGATCCCGCCGGCCGCGCTGGAGCGGCCGGACCGGGCCCGGGCGGTCAACGTGGACGGCACCGCGAACGTCATCGCGGCCTGCCGGTCCCAGCCGCGCCCGCCCCGGCTGCTGTTCACCTCCACGTTCGACGTGCACGGCCGGACGATGAGCCGGCCGCCGCCGCGGCGGGTGGACGACCCGCTGGTGGCCACCGACCCGTACACCGCGCACAAGATCGAGTGCGAGCGGCTGGTCCGCGAGTCCGAACTGGACTGGGCCATCTTCCGGCTCACCGACGTGCCGGTGCTCGGCGCCCGCGCTCCGCACCCGATCATGTTCGAGATCGGCCTGGACAACCGGATCGAGGCGGTGCACGCCGCCGACGCCGCGCTGGCCGTGGCCGCGGCGCTGGAGACCCCGGCCGTGTGGGGTCGGGTGCTGTTCGTCGGCGGCGGGCCGTCCTGCCAGCTCAGCTACCGCGAGTACCTGGCCCGGCTGCTGGCCGCGATGGGCCTGGATCCGTTGCCGGACAGCGCGTTTCGCGACGCCGAGTACGTCACCGACTGGGTGGACAGCACCGAGAGCGAGGCGCTGCTGCACTACCAGCGGCACACGTTCGACGACATCGCGGCGGCCGTCGCGCGCGGCGCCGGCTGGCGCCGGCCGCTGGCGCGAGCGGTGCGCCCACTGGCCCGCCGGGCGCTGCTGCGGCTCTCGCCGTACCACGGGAGGCGCTGATGTGGGCGGTGGTGGTCGGCGCGTCCGACGGGATCGGCGCGGCCTTCGCCGCCGAACTGGCCGCCGGCGGGCGCGACCTGGTACTGGTGGCCCGGCGGGCGGGGCCGCTTGCGGCGCTGGCCGGCGAACTGCGCACCGCGCACGGCGGGCAGGTCCGGACGCTGTGCCTGGACGCGGCCACGCCGGCCGGGATCGCCGCGATCGCCGCGCTGCCCGAGGACGTTGACCTGCTGGTGTGCAACGCGGCGCTGGCCCCGGTCGCGCCGTTCCTCGAGCTGACCCCGGCACAACTGGACGCCATGGTGGACCTCAACTGCCGCTCGGCCGCGCACCTGGCGCACGCCTTCTGCGCCCGGTTCGTGGCCCGCGGTGGCGGTGGCATCGTGCTGCTCGGCTCGATGGCCGGCGAGCAGGGTGCGGCCCTGGTCGCGCACTACGCGGCGACCAAGGCCTACCTGCGGGTGCTGGCCGAGGGGCTGTGGGCGGAACTGCGCCCGCACCGGGTCGACGTGCTGGCCTGTTGCCCCGGTCTGGTGCGCACGCCGACCTACGAGCGAAGCGGCGCCGCCCCGGCCGGGTGGCTGCTGCCCGGCCCGATGGCGCCGAGGGCGGTGGCCCGCGCGGCGCTGCGCGCCCTCGGCCGGCGGCCGGTGGTCATCCCTGGCCGGCGGAACCGGCTGCTGGCGTGGGCGGCGCGACTGCCGTCCCGGCGGCGGGTGGTGACACTGGCTTCGGCGCGGACCGCCAGGATGTACCGTCCGGAATCTCGTCCCACGGCTCCGGCGGACGAATCGCCCGGGTGACCGAGTTGCCGACCCTGGCCAGCGTGGCACCGATCCGCTCGCGCAGCGGCGTCGGGGCCGATCCGTCGGGGCGCGGCAGCCGCAGGTGGTGGCCGATCAGCGAGCCGTAGATGCTCAGCGTTTGGCCGACCGTGGCGAAGTCCAGCGTGCTGACCATCGAGTCGAGCAGCCCGAACGGCACGGACAGCGGCAGCACGCCGCGGGCGTACTCCACCGCATACACCCCGGTGGTGAAGTTCATTCCCCGGGACTGGTTCGGACCGACGTAGACCCGGTCGCCCGGCCGGTACTCGCGGCGCTCGAACTGGCCCTCGCCGTAGTACCACATCTCGCCGTCGAGCACGGTGTCCCAGAACCCGACCGCGTGCCGCCCGGAGTGCCCCTCGGACCCGATCGGCGTCCCCCAGATCATCACGTACTCGAACGCGGAGGCGTAGTACACCTTCATCTGGATCATCGCCCCGCCGGCGTTGCTGAAGATCCACGGCTGGTCGTTGTCCAGCCGTCCCGGATACCGCTGCGCCATCGCGTCGACGAACGCGTCGAACATGGCCGGCTTGGGCAGGCCGAGCCCGGTCATCGCGCACTCGTGGATCACACCGGGATCGAAGACGTACCTCATCCGCCGCTCCTTCGAATCGGGTACCAGTCCCCGCATTATTCGCCGACGATCGGCCCTTGACTGCTCCCCTGGCCGGAGCAGGGTTGGCAATTACCAACCCCTGCGAGCTGGGAGATGCCATGACGCAGCGACGATGGTGGGCCGCGGCCACCGCGGCGGTCCTGCTGACCACGGTGACGGCCGGCGTGAACATGCCGGCCGGAGCCGAGACCGCACCGGAGGTGCTGGCCGCCGGCGAGACCGGCCTGGTCCGGATGCGGCTGCCGGACGAGACGATGCTCCACAACCTGATCGCCGGCGGCGCGGACCTCGCGGCCCGGCCGAGACTCGGCTCCGAGGTGCTGGTGGATCTCGTGGTCTCGGACCGGGAGTTACGCGAGCTGACCGCGCTCGGCGCCGAGACCGTGCAGCTCATCGCCAGGGAACGGGACGGATCGGCGCGGTTCGCGGAGAGCGTGGCCGCCGCGGAGGCCAAGCGGCGCACCGGGGTCGAGGTGCTCGGCCGCGGCGCGGACGGGACCGCGATCGCCGCGGACACCCTGCACTTCCTGTCCGCCTACTGGTGGACCACCGGCGGGCAGACGTTCGTGCAGACCCAGGTGGCCACCACCGCGATCAGCGACCCGGCCGTGGAGATCACGGTGACCTGGCGGACCGCCGACGGAACCACCGGTTCCTATCCGCTGCAACGGTTCTCCGACGCCGGCGAGTACCAGTACCACGTCGCGCTGCCCCGGCCGCTGCCCGCGCGCCCGGTGCAGCTGACCGCGACCTCCAGCCTCGGCGGCAGCCGGACCACCACCCCGTTCGCCTGGCCCGGAGCCACTCCCCCGGCCCCGCCCGCCGGGTACCAGAAGGACTTCATCGACGCGTACCTGACCCCGACCGACATCCGGGCCCGGATCGCCCGGCTGGCCCGGCAGTACCCGGACCTGGCCGAGGTGATCAACCTGCCGAACCCCACCCAGGGCTACCGGCGCACCGCCTCGGGTTACCTGGGTAACCCGGCCACCGCGGCGATCGTGGTGGAGACGGTCCGGTTCGGCGACCAGGGCGAGAACGGCCTGCAGGTCCGCACGGTCGATCCCGGCGCGGCCAACCGGCCGCTGTCCGCCCAGCTGCGCGACCGGGTGCTGACCGTGTCGCTGGCCACCGATGCCTCCGGCGCGGTGATCAGCACCACCGACCAGGTGGCGGCCTACATCTCGGCCCGGTGGCCGCAGCGGTTCCGGGCCTTCGCGGAGAACGGCTCGGCCGGGCTGCCGATGCCGGTGGCCGGTCCGGTCCGGCTCACCGACGGGCTGGACGCGCCGGCCGGCGTGCCGCACCGGCCGTGGACCGTGCAGGCGCTGCGCATCGGCGTGCACCGGGACGGCTCCCGGATCGGCGTGCTCACCTACTCCCAGGAGCACGCCCGGGAGTGGGCCACCCCGCTGGTGACCATGGAGTTCGCCGAGCGGCTGCTGGCCAACTACGCCACCCACGCCGAGACCCGCGCGCTGCTGGAGCAGGTGGACGTGTTCGTGCTGCCCATGGTCAACCCGGACGGCGCGAACTACTCGTTCTACGACTTCAACTTCCAGCGCAAGAACCTGGTCAACCACTGCACCGGAACGACCCGCGACCCGGCGAACGCCAACTCGTGGGGCGTCGACATCAACCGCAACTACGCGGTCGGCTCGATGTTCGACGGCTTCTTCGGGGCCAGCGCCAACTGCCTGTCCGGCACCTACGCCGGCCTGGCCGAGGAGTCGGAGACGGAGAGCCGCAACCTGGTCGCGCTGGCCAGGGCGCACCCGAACATCAAGTTCGGGATGAACGTGCACAGCTACGGCGGGTACTTCATGTGGCCGCCCGGCGCGTACGTGGTGCCCGGCCGGATCCCCCTGCCGCGGCCGTCGATCGAGGAGTCCGCGCTGTTCCAGGCCAGCGCCAAGCGGATCGTCGGCGCCATCTCGGCAAGCCGGGGCACGGTGACCTGGCCGTCGCAGACCGGCCCGGTGGCCGACGTGCTGTACTCGGCGGCCGGCAACTCCGCCGACCAGCTGTACTACGAGAACGGCATCTTCGCCTGGGACTTCGAGGTCGGCAACGACCGGTGGAACCCGGCCACCCAGGAGTGGGAGGCGGTCGGCTTCCAGCCGCCGTTCACGGAGGCGCACGCGGAGTCGCAGGAGTACGCCGACGGGCTGTTCGAGCTGCTCCGGGTGGCGCGCGACTACGCGCAGGCCACCGGCTGACCGGCGGCGACCCGGCGTCCACACCGGACACCCGTCCGGGTGGGCGCCGGGTGCGCGATGATGGACGCATGGCTGACAGCGGCGAGTTCACCAGGGACATGCGCTACATCGCGACCCGGATCACCGCCGACGGGCGGGACGGGTACCCGGTCGAGCCGGGGCGGTACCGGCTGGTGGTCAGCCGGGCCTGCCCGTGGGCGAACCGGGCGGTGATCGCGCGCCGGCTGCTCGGCCTCGAGCCGGCGCTGTCCATGGGCATCGCCGGGCCAACGCACGACAAGCGGAGCTGGACGTTCGACCTGGACCCGGGCGGGCGGGATCCGGTGCTCGGCATCGAACGGCTGCAGGACGCCTTCTTCGCGCGCTTCCCCGGCTACGAGCGGGGAATCACCGTGCCGGCCATCGTGGACGTTCCGACCGGACAGGTGGTGACCAACGACTTCGCGCGGATCACGCTGGACCTGTCCACCGAGTGGACCGCCCTGCACCGGTCCGGTGCCCCCGAGCTGTATCCCGACGCGCTGCGGGCCGAGATCGACGAGGTGAACGAGGTGGTGTTCGCCGATGTCAACAACGGCGTGTACCAGGCCGGGTTCGCCAGCGGCCAGGAGGCCTACGAGCGCGCGTACCACCGGCTGTTCGACCGCCTGGACTGGCTGTCCGAGCGGCTGGCCGGACAGCGCTACCTGGTCGGCGACACGATCACCGAGGCCGACCTGCGGCTGTTCCCCACGCTGGTTCGGTTCGACGCCGTGTACCACGGGCATTTCAAGTGCAACCGGAACAAGCTGACCGAGCTGCCGGTGCTCTGGGCCTATGCCCGGGATCTGTTCCAGACACCGGGTTTCGGCGACACCATCGACTTCGACCACATCAAGCGGCACTACTACGAGGTGCACCGGACCATCAACCCGACCGGCATCGTGCCGGCCGGCCCGGACCTGTCCGGTTGGCTCACCCCACACGGCCGCGAGTCGCTCGGCGGCCGCCCGTTCGGCGACGGCACCCCGCCGCCACCCCCGAGCCCGGCGGAGACCGTGCCGCCGGAACACACGGTGGCGTAGCGGGTCAGCCCGGCGGGCCGATCGACTCCGTGCGGCCGGGCACGGTGTCCAGCCAGGTGAGCAGGGCGCGGACGTCGTCGGGGAGGTCCGGGTCGGCGACCAGCACGGTGTGCGTGGCGCCGTTCTCCTCCACGGCGATCTCGATGATCTCGGCGTCCGGACGCGGGGCGTGCTCCGGGGGGCACAGGGTGCGCAGGCCCGACCCGGCCACGGTGGACCGCAGGGTGGCGGCGTCGGCCGGGGACAGCGCCGCCTCGTCCACCGTGGTGGTCCGGACGAGTCCGGCGAACCCGCCGCCGCGGGTCACAGAGATTCTCAGAGAACCCCGACCTCCTCCCAGGCGCGGCGGACCGCGGTCTCGGTCTCGTGGCCCTTACCGTACAGCGCCACGGCGGAGTCGATGGTGGCGTTGGCGGCGTCGACGAACTGGGAGTCCGGGCCGAGGCCGTTCACCAAGGCGTGGTACCAGATCGGACCGGCGTGCTCCCAGCTGTGCCCGCCGAGCTTGGTGGCCGCCAGGTAGAACGCCTTGTTCGGGATGCCCGAGTTGATGTGCACGCCGCCGTGGTCGTTGCGCGGGTTGCCGTCGTCGGGCAGGTCCTTGAAGTCGTTCATGTGCGCCGGCTGCGAGTCGTGCTCGAACGCGGTGCCGGGGGCCTTCATCGAGCGCAGCGCCTCGCCGCGGATCTCCGACCCGAGGATGCCCTCGCCGATCAGCCAGTCGGCCTGATCGGCGGTCTCGCCCGCGACGAACTGCTTCACCACGGCGCCGAGCACGTCGGCGAACGACTCGTTGAGCGCACCGGACTGCTTGCGGTAGCGCAGCCCGGCGGTGAACTGCACCACGCCGTGCGTGATCTCGTGCGCGACCACGGCGATGTCCTTGGTCAGGCTGCCGACCGCAAGGAAGCGGCCACTTCCGTCCCCGTACACCATTTGTGAGCCGTTCCAGAACGCGTTGTCGAACGCGGTTCCGAAATGGACCGAGGACACCAACTCCATGCCGATCCCGTCGACGCTTTCCCGGCGCAGCACGTCGCGGTAGAAGTCGTGGGTCCGGTCGGCGTGGTCGAACGCCTGGTTCACCGCGACGTCGGCCACCGGGTCGTCGCCCTCGCCGCGCGCCCGGGTGCCCGGCAGATCCTCGCTGCCGGCCAGGTCGTACACGGTCTTGCGTTCCTCGGCCGTCGGGTTGAGCCCGCGCAGGCCGGCGACATCCACGCCGAGCAGGCGGACGACATCGGTCAGCGCGGTACGCCGGGACCGCAGCCCGGCGGACATCTCGATGGTGTTCATCGCGGTGCGGCGCGCCTCGGCGTCGCCCCGCTCGGCGGCTTCCAGCAGGACCACCTGCGGGAGAATGAAGCAAATCATCGGGTCCACCCCTCTGCGAACGTCATGCAAAGTGGTGTCGCCGGAGCGCCGAATTTCGTTAGCGCCGGGGCGGGTGCGAAAACGGAACTTTCCACCCCGAACGCGCTTGTCGGCCGGGCCGGCCGAACGTCACCGTGAGCGCATGAACGAACTCGCACCCCAGAAAACGTCCATCCCGGGCCGACTCGTCGGCATCATGATCATTGCCGTGTTCCAGGCGCTGGCCAACGGTTTCCTCGGCTTCGTCATCCTGGACGCGGTGAGCAGCCGGGCCAGTCACGGCGCGTCGGTGGACGGCGCCGGCCTGGTGTACTTCATCGGCTATCTGTCCATTGTCGTCGCGGTGACATTGTTGGTGTGCGCCGCGCTGACCCCGGCCCGGTTCACCTGGGTCCGGCCGACCATCATCACGGTCGAGTCGCTCGGCCTGATCGGCGGCGTGATCAACCTGTTCAGCGGTCAGATCCTCGCGGTGGCCGGGATCGCGCTGGCGATCGGCGTGATCGTCTCGCTGAACCGCGACGAGGCCCGGGAGTGGTTCACCCGGTGAGACCCGCTCTGGGGTGGGTTCGGCCGTGCGGGCGCAGGGTTACCCGCACGGCCGGAGCGGGGTAGCACCCTACGGCTGCTCGTTACGGGTAGCCGGATCGACCCGGGCCCACCGCAGCATGTCAGTGATCTTGAAGTTGCCCGGGGTGGTGCTGGGCAACGTCGGACGGAAGTTGTTGTTCAGGTAGGAGAACTCGTCGAGCTGGAGCAGCCCGATGATCGTCTCGGCGACGATCCGGCCGCCCACCGGTCCCAGCCGCACGCCCTGGTTGACCACCTGCGCCTCGCGCAGGATGTAGTACCAGAGCGGGGTGCTGGAATCCAGGCCGAGGTTGTAGGTGCGCAACTCGGGGAAGTTGCTCGAGGCCAGGATCGGGGAACCGGTGGCCTGGGCGATCCGCTGACCGGACGGCATGGACCAGGTCATGTGCCGGAGCAGGTTGCGCTGCGGCAACGAGATCGGTGGGGTCCGGCTGGAGATGGTGGCCAGCGGCAGCCGGAACAGCGGCGTGGAGATGTTCGTGTCGATCAGCTTGTTCGGCCGGGTGTGCTGGGTGAACTGGCCGCCGAAGTCGAAGAACGTCTCCCAGCCGATGAACCGCCGGGTGGCCCGCGCGCCGCCGCGCAGGTCGACCGGGTTGGACTGGCCCTCGCCGGCCGGGTCGAAGATGAACCCGAAGAAGGCCGGTGCGCCGGTCGCCGCACTTCCACTCGGGTCGCCGGACCGGTTCGCCCGGTAGGACGGACGGACCATGCTGTGGCCGAACCGGTAGGCCCCGGTCTGGAACTCCACCGGCATGGACGGCTGGTTGAACCGGTACCAGCGCCTGCCGTTGCGCAGGATGTCGTTGACCAGCGACGAGCCGACGACCTGCGGCAGGAACTCGTTGACCACGAGCCACTGCCAGTGGTGGATGATCATGCGCCGGGCGAAGAACCAGACGTCGTTGGGCTGACCCTGCTGCCGCAGGAGATCCACGGCCCGGTTGTGCGCCAACTGGAACGCGACCTGCAGGCCGGAGATCATCATGTTCTCGTCGTTGCGCGGGTCGGCGATGACCGCGGAGCGGTCGCTGGTGTTGCGGATCAGGTCCTCGAACCGCCCGCCGGAGCTGATCCGGAACTTGGCCCGGTCGTTGGGGTCGTACAGGTTCGGGCTGACCGACGGGCCGCCGCCGAACACCGAGTCCAGGTCCAGCCGGGCGTCCCGGACGTTGGTCGTGGCCGCCGGCTCGGCCGGGGTGCCGAGCGGGGAACTGGCGTCGAACGTGATGTCGTGGTCGAGGAACTGGCCGACGAACGTGGTGCCGGCGGTCATGTTCGCGATGTTCTGGTCGACGTTGCGCGGGCTGAGCCCGGGTTCGGTGATCAGGCGGACCGGTCCCACCTCGAGCGGGTCCCGGGCGTCCATGACCCCGCCCAGCTTGCCGATGTCGTTCATGGCGTTGCGAACGGCGGTCGAGCGCGGGTCGGCGAACGAGGGCAGGTTGAACATCCGGCTGAACCGCGGGTCGGGGGCGGCGGCGACCGCGGGGCCCTCGGTCTGCGCGGCGGCCGGGTCGATGTCGTTGATGAACATCGCACCGGCGGCGGCCCCCGCCACCCCGGCGCCGACTCCGCCGAGGAATCGCCGGCGCCCAATACCGGATTCAGGGTTGCTGGATACGTCTTCGTTGACGGACATTTAGGTTTCCCTCTCGGCAGTGTTGAGGAAGAGGGGTAGGCCACTCCTCACCCCGCCAAGACTGGTGATCGCGATGCACTCTCCGCAATATTGAATCGATTCTGTTTTATCCCCTTGGGGGGCGGTGCATAAATAGTTGTGATGGCCGTCGTGAATATATTGACGGCTCAACTGATTACCCACAGATAAGCCCCCGGGGGTTTATACAAGATCGATGACAACGTTGTCAGCGGCCGCCGAATCCCCGCAAACCAGTCATCGCGGCACCAACATCCGCCGCGTGAAACTACCGACAAAGATCCGGAAGTTCCGCTGCCGCGGGTGACCCGCAGCAAATTTAGGGTATTCTTTGCCGGCCGGCGCGGCTTTTTCCTGTCCGGAATGGAACATCGGTCAGGGCAGCCGCAATCCAAATTGCCGGGCGGCGTCGATCAGCTCGGACCGGGCGGTCGGATGGGCGACGTACTCAATGATTTGGCGGGCCTGCTCGCCGCTGTCGTTTCCCCAGATCGTGGCCGTGCCCTGCTCGGTGACGATGAAGCTGTGCTGGAACGAGGTGACCGGGCCGGCCAGCCGGGGAACCACGGTGGACACGTCGGCCCGGGGATGCCAGGACGGCAGCGCGATCACCGCCCGCCCGCCGGGCGAGTGCAGGGCGCCGACCACGAAATCGGTCTGCCCCCCGAATCCGGAGTAGATCACGCCGTGCACCCGGCTGGCG
Organism: Actinophytocola sp.; assembly: GCF_035762905.1. Taxonomy (GTDB): domain Bacteria; phylum Actinomycetota; class Actinomycetes; order Mycobacteriales; family Pseudonocardiaceae; genus DASYTH01. The sequence continues at coordinate 51,900 of NZ_DASUCC010000094.1, read as the reverse complement.
TTGGCCTGCCCGTACAGATCGACCTGCAGCGCGCTGTTCACCGAGACCAGCCCGCGCTGCCGGGCGATCAGGCCGGGATCATTGGTCTTCTCGGTGCGCAGCAACCGAATCCGGGGGTTGCGGTCCACCCATGCGTAGAGTTCGGCGGTGCCGAACACGAACGATGCGGTGATCGGGGTCTCCGGATCGAGCGCACCGGCCCGCTCCAGCCCGAGCACCCCGTCGCTGAACATCTCCGACCACACCGCGAGCCCGCGCCGGGTGGTCAGCGCGGCCAGCACCGCGTCCGGCACCGCGCCGATGCCCAGTTGCAGGGTCGCGCCGTGGTCGACCAGGCCGGCCACCCGCTCACCGATCGTGTGCGAGACCTCGCTCGGCGGGCGCGGCACCGGCGAGGCGAGCGGCTCGTCCACCTCGATCGCGTAGTCGATCTCGTCGACCGGCAGCACCGCGTCGCCGTAGGTGTAGGGCATGTTCCGGTTGACCGAGGCCACCACCAGCCCGCCCCGGGCCCGGACCGCCTCGATGGCCGCCGGCAGCACGTTGACCTCGGTGCCCAGCGAGACCGTGCCGTCCACCGGGGTCGTGGTGTGCACCAGCACGATGTCCGGCCGCAGCGATCCGGCGAGCAGGTGCGGCACCAGGGACAGCCGGGACGGGAAGTAGCGCAGCCCGGGCCGGCGGCGCATGCCCGGGCCGACGAACGGGGTCTCCAGGATCACGCCGTCCCGATCCGGCATCCCCGGCTGGGCGTTGAGCGCGAACAGCCGGTACTCGGGCAGCGTCTTGTCCAGCACCTCCAGCGCCAGCCGGGGGGTCGCGAAGTTCCCGCTGACCACCACCCGGGGCCGGGCGGCCACACCGGACAGCACGGTCGCGAGCCGCGACTCGGACACCACCCGCATCAGACCCCCCGCCCCGGCGACGCGCCGTCGATGATCGGCGAGGGTTCAGAGTAGCCAGCGGTTGCGCTGCACGATCCCCAGCTCCGCCCAGCGCCGGCCCAGGCCCCACCGGTGGCCGGCAAGGGTCATCGCCATAGTGATCATGACAAGGGCGTAGATGACGTGGTAGTCGATGAACGGGTTGGTGGAACCGGTCGGCTCACCGGCGTTGTTGATCTTGGCTGGCGGCCACTCGGCCAGCCACATCATCGCCATCAGTATCGTGCCGCCGACCGCGGCGACGCGCAGCCCGATGCCGAGCACCAGCGCCGCGCCGAGGCCGAGCAGCCCGAGCATGAACAGCCAGTCGGCCCACCAGGTGCCCGCCATGCCCCGGAACATCGACGCGAACGGGCCCTGGTCGATCGAGCCGAGGAACCCGCGCGTCGGCGAGCCGCCGTTGATCCAGGCACGGGCCCCGGGCGTCGAGTAGCCGAGGCCGAACAGCTTGTCCAGGAAGGCCCAGGCGAACACCAGGCCGAGGGCGATCCGCAGGGTGGCCAGCATCCGGTCCGCGCCGGCCGCCCAGCCGGAGGGCGGGGTCTGCGCGGTGGCTTCCGGGGGGCGCTCCGGCGTGGGTGTCACGGTGGCCTGCACCGTCGGGTCCATGGCATCAGGGCCAGCGTCCGCGGCGCGTGGGCCGGGCATGCTCTTGCCGGTCTGGGGGGCTTCCTTGCTCGGGGTCGACATCATGGCCTCCGTCCGTCGACACGCGTGTCAGTTCGACCTAACTCCCGCGCCAGTCAACGGGAAACCGGTGCTCCCCAACCTCACCCGTTCGAGGCGACGGTGGACACCGGGTGTCCCCCGAACGTGTGCGCACGGAACCTTCACAGGACGTGCCCCCCGCCCGCACAGCCGCTCCCTAGAGTCTGGGCCATGCGGGAGAGCCAACGGCGGGTGCTGATCGTCGAGGACGAGCCGACGATCGCCGAATCGGTCGCGGTGCGGCTGCGGGCCGAGGGGTACGAGGTGGACATCGCCCGGGACGGGCCGGCGGCGGTGGCCGCGGTCGAGGCGGACCGGCCGGACCTGGTGGTGCTGGACGTGATGCTGCCCGGGTTCGACGGGCTCGAGGTGTGCCGGCGGATCCAGGCCGAGCGGCCGGTGCCGGTGCTGATGCTGACCGCGCGGGACGACGAGACCGACGTGCTGGTCGGGCTCGCCGTCGGCGCCGACGACTACCTCACCAAGCCGTTCTCCATCCGCGAGCTGGCCGCGCGGGTGCACGCCCTGCTGCGCCGGATCGACCGGGCGCGCTCGGACGATGACGCGGCCCCGATCGTGCTGGGCGACCTGGAGATCAACCTGGCCGAGCGGCGGGTCCGGCGGGCCGGGGCCGAGGTCCACCTCACGCCCACCGAGTTCGACCTGCTGGTGCACCTGGCGAATCGCCCCCGGGTGGTGCAGCCGCGCGAGCGGCTGCTCGCCGAGATCTGGGGGTGGGGCGATGCGGCGGCCGGCACCAGGACCGTGGACAGCCACGTGAAGGCGTTGCGGCGCAAGCTCGGCGCCGAGCTGATCCGCACCGTGCACGGCGTCGGCTACGCCTTGGAGGTGCACCGATGAGGTGGCCCCGGCCGCTCGACCCGGTCCGGTCGATCAAGCTCAAGCTGAGCATCGTGGTGGCCGCCCCCGGCGGGCTGGCGCTCGGCTTCTTCTGGATCCGGATGGGCTGGCTGCCGCCGAAGACCACGCTCATCGCGATCGGCCTCGCGGTGCTGACCTCGCAGGTGCTCGCGCACGGGATGACCCGGCCGCTGCGCGAGATGACCGCGGCCACCCGGGCCATGGCCCGCGGCGACTACAGCAGGCGGGTGCGGGCCACGTCCCGGGACGAGGTCGGCCAACTCGCCGTGGCGTTCAACCAGATGAGCGCCGACCTGGCCGCCGCCGACCTGCACCGGCGCGAGCTGATCGCCAACGTCTCGCACGAGCTGCGCACGCCGATCTCCGCACTGCGGGCGGTGCTGGAGAACCTGGTCGACGGGGTCACCCCGGCCGACCCGGCCACCCTGCGCACCGCGCTCGCCCAGAGCGAGCGACTGTCCAACCTGGTCACCGACCTGCTCGACCTGTCCCGGATCGACGCCGGCGCCATCTCGCTCAACCGCGAGGAGCTGGCCGTGGCGACGCTGCTGGCGGAGGTGGTCGCCGAGGCCGAGGTGAACGCGGCCGCCGCCGGGCGGTCGGTCACGATGTCGGTCACCGTCGAGCCGGCCGGGGCCACCGTGTTCGCCGACCGGGACCGGCTGCACCAGGTGATGGTCAGCCTGCTGGACAACGCCGCCACCCACGGCCCGCCGGACGGCCGGGTGCAGGTCGTGGCCAGCGCCCTGCCCGGGCACCTGCTGATCGAGGTGCGCGACGAGGGGCCCGGAATCCCGCCGGGGGAACGGCATCTGGTCTTCCAGCGGTTCGCCAGGGGCGAACGGGCCAGCGACGGCGGCACCGGGCTGGGGCTCGCCATCGCGCGCTGGGTGGTCGACCTGCACGGCGGCACGATCGCCGTGGTCGACCCGGTTTCGCCGGCCGCCGGACAACCTGAACCGGGCTGCCGCGTCGAACAAACAGGGCCGGGCTGTCGCATCCGGCTCACCCTGCCGGCCGCCGGCTGACAACGATCCGCGGAACCGTTCCAGGCAACCGGAACGGCACTGCCGCATGCCCGAAGGAGTTCGCATGACACCCCTTGATTCCGTGGAGGCGGGCCAGTCATGACCGACACCGCCGCACCCGCTGGGCCGAAACTCACCGCGTCGAAACCCGTCGGGGCCGCGCCGATCCCGCCGCGCGGCTCCGGCCGGACGGCCTGGCCGGGGCCGTCCGGGGCGGCGAGCTCCACGGTGCTGATCGGCGCCGGGGCCGCCGGGCTGGCCGCGGCCGTCGCGGCGCCGGACGCCCGGCCGGGCATCGGCGCGCTGCTGATCGGGCTGGCGATCGTGGCCGCCGTGCTGCCGGCCGGGTTGCGCCGCGGCGGCCCGCCGTCGGTCGAGCGGTTCCTGTGGACCGCGGCGACGCTGGCGCTGCTCGGGGTCGGCGTGCTGCGCGCGGCCGAGTGGCTGTTCGCCGTGTGCCTGCTGGCCGCCCTGGTCACCACCGCGCTCGCGCTGACCCGGGCCCGGACGGTGGCCGGCATCCAGGCGGCGCTGGTCTGCCTGCCGCTGGCCTGCCTGCGCGCGGTGCCGTGGGCCGGGCGCGGGCTGGCCGCGGTGCGCGCCCGGCTGGGCAGCGCGCCGGGCCGGCTGGCCCGGTCGGTGGCGGTCACCGCGCTGCTGGTCGTGGTGTTCGGAGCGCTGTTCGCCGGGGCGGACGCCGCGTTCGCCAACCTGGTGGGCACGGTCGTCCCGACCGTGGACGGCGGGTCGGTGATCCGGCGGGCGGTGCTGTTCGCGGTGGTCGCGGTGGCCACCTCCGGCGCCGCGTTCCTGCTCACCGCTCCCCCGGCGCTGGACCGCCCGGCAGCCGCGCGGACCCCGGTACGGCGGTTCGAGTGGACGCTGCCGCTCGGCGTGCTGCTGATCATGTTCGGCGCGTTCGTGCTGGTGCAGCTGACCGTGCTGTTCGGCGGGCGGGAGTACATGGTGCGCACCTCCGGCCTGACCGCGGCCGCGTACGCCCGGCAGGGCTTCTGGCAGCTCTGCGCGGTGACCGTGCTCGCGCTGGTGGTGATCGGGGTGGCCGCGCGCCGGGCGCCGCGGGCCACCCGGGCGGACCGGATCTGGCTGCGGGCGCTGCTCGGCGGGCTCGCCGGGCTGACCCTGGTGATCGTGGCGTCCGCGCTGACCCGGCTGTGGGCCTACCAGGAATCGTTCGGGTACAGCGTGCTGCGGCTGCTGGTCGGCGCCGGCGAGCTGTGGCTCGGCGCGGTGTACCTGATGGTGATCGCGGCCGGCGTGCGGCTGCGGGCCGGCTGGCTGCCGCGCGCGGTGCTCGGCAGCGCGGTCGGCGCGCTGCTGCTGCTGGCCGTCGTCAACCCGGAGGGCTACGTGGCCGAGCGCAACATCGCCCGGTACGAGCACACCGGCAAGATCGACCTGGACTACCTGGCCACGCTGTCCGCGGACGCCACCCCGGAGCTGGCCCGGCTGCCCGACCCGGCGCGCTCGTGCGTGCTGGTCCGGGTCCGGGCCCGGCTGACCGCCCAGGATCCCTGGCACACCTGGAACCTGGCCCGCGCCACGGCGCGCGACCTGATCACCGACGCCTATCTGCGGCCCTGCCGGTAGCGCCGGCCGGTCGTTGCCCGGAGACGTGGTTCCGGGCAACGACCGACACCCCCGGAGGTGAACGGCCCCTGCTGCCCTCCCTGAGCCCAGTTCTACCGGCCGGCCGGGGCGCGGACCACGCAGAGCACCGGCAGTTTCGCCACCGGCGGAACACCTGTGAGGTTCGCACCGCTCGCGCGTTTATTCCCAGTGGACACCTGTGCACGCGAGGGGAGGGTGGTCATACTGGTCGCGGCCGAACTGGGGAGGACCGTGCCCGACGACGCGCAGCGAGGCGATCTGGCCGAGGTCGCGCCGCCGTCCTTCGAGCAGGTGTACCGCGACCACGCCCACCGGGTGTACCGGTACTGCCTGTCGCAGGTGGGCAACGTCAGCGATGCGGAGGACCTGGCCGCCGAGGTGTTCGCCGCCGCGTTCGCCGGCTACCTCACCGCCCGGCTGGACGGCGGCGTGGTGCTGCCCTGGCTGCTGCGCATCGCGCACAACGAGGTGATCGACCACCGGCGCAAGCGCACCCGCCGGTCCGCCCTGCTCACCCGGTTCTTCGGCGGGGCCACCGATGTCGACCGGTCCGCCGACGTGGAGGGCGCGGTCGTGCTGCGCGACGAGCTGCACCGGGCGCTCGGCGCGCTGCAGGAGCTGTCCGAACGGGACCGCAAGCTGATCGGCCTGCGGATCGCCGCCGATCTGCCGTACGCCGAGATCGGTGCGGTGCTCGGGTTGTCCGAGCACGCGGCCACGGTGGCCACCAGACGGGCCCTGGAACGGCTGCGCCGCCGGCTGGAGGTGCGGTCATGACCAGCCAGCCGTTCGACGAGGGCGCGCTGAAGGTGCTGTTCGACGAGATCGAGGCGCCGGAGTCGCTGGAAGCCAACTGGCGGGCCAAGGTCGCGCTCGCGGACACGCTGCGGGACCCGGCGGCGGGCGAGATCGCGGACCCGGTGCCGGAGGTACCGCCCGAACCGGAGCCCGGACCGGGCCGGCGCACGGGGCGCAGGCCCGGGCCGCCATGGCTGCGGGCGCTGGCCGCGGCGGTCGCCGCCACCGCGGTCGGCGGCGGCATCGTCGGCGTGGTCGCGGTCAGCCGGCCGCCCGACCGGGACCCCGATCCGGACCAGATCATCGAGACGGTCACCGCCGCCCCCAGCCCGAGCACGCTGCCACCGACCAGCTTCAGCGCCACCGGCACCGTCCCGACCGGAGCACCCGGATCGGCACCGCCCGGCAGCGGACCCGGCGACACCGGACCCGGACCGGGCGGCGGCGCACCGGGTGGCGCCGCACCGGGTGGCCCGGCCGCACCACCGGCGCCGCCGGCACCGGCGCGCGGTCCGCTCACCGAATGGCCGGACGCCGCGAACACCGGGCTGCCGGCCGGATCCTCGCTGCGCACGCACCCCGGCGGCGACCTGCACGTGACCCAGCCCGGCCAGATCGTCGCCGACCTCCGGGTGAACGGCACCGTCTACATCGAGGCTCCGGACGTGACGCTGCGCCGGGTGATGGTCGCGCCGCTTGGCGCCGCCACCGCGGGCATCCGGCAGCTGCCGCAGGCGCCTCGGCTGCGGATCGAGGACAGCCACGTGACCAACACGAACTACCGGCTCGACTACGGCATCCTGCAGGAGGCGCCCGGACTGGTGGTGCAGCGCAGTGACATCAACGCCAACACCGTGGCGGTACTGGCCGCCGGCGACACGTCCATCGTCGACAGCTACCTGAGCAAGGTGCAGACCAGAGGCAACGCCGCCCGGATCACCTTGCGACACAACACGATCCTCGTCGGAGTCGCCCTGCTCGGCCAGACCGGGCCGGTGACCGACGTGGCCATCGACAACAACCTGCTCGGCGAACGTGCGGCCGGGGCGGTGATCTCGGTGCCGTCCGGATCCGGCTCGAACGGAATCCGGGTCACCGCCAACCGGTTCCACCGCTACCACCCGGCGGCCAGCCCGGTTCCGAGCAGCGGGTGGAACCCTCAGGCCCCGGGCAACATCTGGACCGGCAACGTGTGGTCCGACACCGGCGACCCGGTGAACCCGTCGTAGCCGTCCGCCGGGTCGATGCCGGCCGCGCGCAGCAGCCGGTCCAGCACCGTCGCCGCGTCCGCGCAGTGTCCCAGCCCGCGCAGATCGACCCGCAGGTCCGTTCTTCGCAGCCGCCGGGTCAGGCAACCGGCCGCGGCGGCCAGGGTCGGGCACGGGTCCGCGGCACAGTCGCAGCCGGGTTCTCGGTCCGCGCCACGCCGGGCGGCCGCCTCGAACCCCACCCGGGCCGAACCGTGCAGATCGAGCGCCTTCGCCAGCAGCCGCACCGACTCCCGGTGCGGCCGGCTGACCTGACCGCGTTCGATGGCCTGGATCGTGCGCGGGCTCAGGCCCGATCGCTCGGCCAACTCCTCCTGCGTCATCCACGCGGCCTGCCGCGCCCGCCTGACCTGTTCGGCGAAGACTGTGCCCACGTTCCCCTCCAGACCCCGGTACCGCCCACCGCGGCTCTCACAGCAACAAGACGTGCGAACCGCGGAAACCTCACAGCCCGAAACTGCGGTCGATCGTTCCTGTCGCCCGGCCCGGAACGCTGCCATGATGAGCGCCGGGTCCGGACCTGAGCATGGGGAGACTGGGTGGCTCGACCGACGACGCGCGCGGCCGGGGTTCGGCTGGGTGTGCTGGCACTGACCGTCGCGCTGTGCACCGGGCTGCCGCTCGCCTCGGCCACCGCCGACGACGAACCCACCGCGACCGGCACCCCGGCGCCGAGCACCCAGCCCGCCCCGAGCACCGAGCCGCCCCCGAGCACCGAGCCGGTCGGTCCCACCGCGCCGCCACCCACTCCGGACAGCCCGCCACCGTCGCCACCATCGCCGCCGGCCGCACCGCAACCCGTTGGCAGCGCGGCGGATGCGCTGCCCGACCTGAAGATCACGGCCGAGTTCGACCGGACCGGCTACATCGGCAGCGACCAGGTGACCGTGACGCTGACGATCACCAACACCGGCCAGGCGGACGCCACCGGCGTGACCGGCTGGGCCGGCGGCGACGTCAACCTGGACGGCGGCGCGTCGCTCGACTTCGGCCCGGACGCGACGATCCGGGCCGGAGCCAACCGGGTTCTGGTGCTGTCCGGCTATATCTGGAAGTTCACCGCCCCGTCGATCAGCGTCGGTGCCAACGTCTACAGCGCCGCAGGCGACGCCAACCCGGACGACAACTGGACCTCCGTGACCACGCCGCTGACCGCGGCCACGGGTGGCTACGCCGGCCTGATCTACGCCGACCGGGACAACGACGGCGCGCAGGACCCCGACGAGTCGGGTCTGCCCAACTCGGTGATCACCTTGTCCGACTACACCTCCGGCGCCGAGGCGCAGGCGACCACCGATGACGAGGGCCGGTTCTCGATCACCGGACTGCCGGCCGGCTGGTACTACGTGAACTACCAGGCGGGCAACTTCGTGGTCGGCGTGCCGGAAGGCGGGCCGATGCCCGGCCGGGTCGCGGTGTCCCCGCGGGGCGCGGAAGTTCGCCTGCGGGCCGTGCCGTCGCTGCAGTACTTCGGCCGGGTCGACATGTTCTTCGACCGCCCGTCCTACCAGCCGGGTGAGACGGCCCGGCTGACCATCGTGTTCAAGAACCAGACCTTCCTGAGCCCCATCGACTTCAAGGGAATCAAACCGACCTACTGCGCGCGGTTCGCCGACTCGGCCAACCTGACGATCGGCCCGGAATGGGGCCCGCTCGGTCCGGACGGGCCGGGCGTGGACCTCCCGGCCGGACAGGGCGCGGTCGTCACGATCACCGCACCCGTGCCGGCGGACGCCCCCGACTTCGGCGTTGTCCGGGCGGAGTGCACCTTCACGCCGGCCGGCTATCCGGGGCACGGCGACGGTGGGGCCTGGGCCGCCACCTCGGCGCGGGTCCACGGCAACCCCGGCTCCGGGCGGATCCGGCTGGTCGACGCCGGCCGCGGGGTCGCCGACGTGCCCACCGTGATCACCGACCGGCGCACCGGCGCCGAGGTGGCCAGGGCCAGCACGGACGCGGACGGCTACCTCGCCGTCCACGGCCTCCCCGCGGGGGTGTACGACGTGCGCGTCGAAGGCAGTTGGGTGGACCGGTCCCTGGCCGGCATCCGGATCCCGGTGTCGGCCACGCAGATTCCATGGGAGCAGTCCTGGGAGATCGAGCCGGGTGACCCGGACGCGAACCGGCGGCCCAACGTGGTGGCCTCGGTCGAGTTCGACAAGCAGTCGTACGAGTCGGACGAGAAGGTGCGAATTCGGCTCACGGTCACCAACATCGGTCTGGCGGCGGCCGAGGGCGTGGTGTTCGAGGGGTTCGGCGCGGAGGACCTCGGCTTCGCGAGCTACCCGCCCCTCGGCGAGCTCGACTCGTACGGCCCCGGGATCCGGCTCGAACCCGGCGCGACCCGCGTGTTCGAGGTCGAGGGGAGTATCCGGGATCCGCGGGGGGCGATCGTGTTCACCGGATCACTGGGTCCGAAGGACCGCGCCTACTACTGGGACGGTGCCCGGGTCGGCACCTTCGCCGCGGTCGTGGCGACCCGCGGCGACTACACCGGTGTGCTGTACGGCGACCAGAACGACAACGGCGTCATGGACCCCGGTGAGGCACTGCAGGGTGTTCCCGTCGAGCTGACCGGCGGCATCCCGCGCACGGAGGTCCGCCAGGTGACCGACGCCGAGGGCGGGTTCGCCTTCCGCGACATTCCCACCGGGCCGTACCTGCGCATCTTCGTCCTGCCGGACGGCTGGTTCGTGCCGTTCGAGCCGAGCACCGCCGTCCGGTCCGGTGCGTCGGCACCGGTGGAGGTCCGGGCGATCCGGTTGACCGAGGATCTGCTGGCGGCGGTCGCGTTCGACAAGGACAGCTATGCGGTCGGCGAGATCGCGCACCTGACGTTCACCCTGACCAACCGCTCGGCGAAGGACATGACCGCGGTGACGGCCCTGTGCTCGGGTCCCGGCGACGCGCACGAGATCCACTCGGGGGGACCCGGCTGGGGCGACTTCGCCGACGGCGGCGCCGGGGTCACCGTGCCGGCGCACACGACCACGACGGTCGTGGTGTGGACGGAGATCCCCGAGGGCGGATTCACCTACGGCTACGTGCGGGCGTCCTGCGTCATCGGTCCCTCGCCGATCCAGCTGGCCCACGCGTACGACGAGGCGAAGGTGCCCGGTGGTACCGGCAGCGCGGGCGGGATCCTGATGCTGGACAACGCCGAACCGGAGCCGGAAGGCGTGCCGGACACGAAGATCGTCTTCACCGACCCGGTCAGCGGAGCGCCGGTGGCAAGGGGTACGACCGACGCGACCGGCCACTTCCTGATCGACGACGTGCCGGCCGGCCGGTACGACGTCGTGGTCGTCGGCCCGTGGAAGATCACCAGTTGCTCGTGTCCCGGCGTCCTCGACGGGCTGACCGAGCCCCGCTACGAGATCCGGGTCGTCCCCGGCCCGGTGCAGCCCGACCCGGACGCGCAGCCCGAAGAGCCGGAACCGGAACCGACGCCGCAGGACGAGGCGGTGGCGTCGGCGGTGCGGTTGGCGTCCACCGGGGTGGGGGTGGCCGGGCTGCTGGCCGGCGGTGTGCTGCTGGTGCTGGTCGGGTTGGTACTGCTCAGGCGTTCGGCGAGACGATCTCGCGGGACAGCGGCGCGATGATCTCGATGATCCGGCCGGAGGTGCCGGCCGGCACGCCGGCTTCGCCGAGCGCGTCGCTGAGGTGCTTGGCAACCAGGTCGAACTCGGTCTGACCGATGCCGCGGCCGCGGTGCACCTCCCGCATGCTCGCCCCGGTGTACTCCTCCGGACCGCCGAGCGCCGCGGCGAAGAACTCGACCTGCTTTCCCTTGAGCCGGGCCATGTTCACGCCGGTGAAGTAGGGGGCGAGCGCGGGGTCGGCGAGCACCCTGCGGTAGAAGTCCTCGACAACGGCGATCAACGCCTCCTGCCCGCCGATCTCCTCGTAGATGCTCGTCATATCCCCTCCAGCTCGGTTGGGCGGCAGTCATCACCCAGAGAACAGTGCGCCGGCTTGGCCAACAAGACACCAAACGTCGCAACGCACTGCCAGAAACCGGCCGAACGTGGAACGGCCGCCGCCCCGCGGGCGGCGTGGGGCGGCGGCCGGGTCGGGCCGGGCTCACATCGGAGGCATGAGCACCGAGTCGATCAGGTACACGGTGGCGTTGGCGGTCTGCACGTTGCCGCACACCACCTTGGCGTCGGTGCCGACGGTGAAGTCCTGGCCGCTGCCGGAGGTGGTCAGCATGCCCTTCTGCACGGTCTGGAAGTTGCCGGCGGCGAGGTCGGCCGGGGTGAGGGCCTTGGGCACCACGTGGTAGGTCAGGATCTTGGTCAGCATGGCCTTGTTCGCCAGGACCTTGTCCAGGTCGGCCTTCGGGATCTTGGCGAACGCGTCGTTGGTCGGCGCGAACACGGTCGCCTCCTTCAGCCCGTTGAGCGTGTCGACCAGGCCGGCCTTCTTCACCGCGGCGACCAAAGTGGACAGTTGCGGGTTGTTCGACGCCGCTGTGGCCACCGGATCCTGGGCCATGCCGGCGAAGCTGCCCGGGCCGTCCATCGGCACCGAGGCGCACGCCGGGCCGAACTGCTGGGCCGGCATCAGCACGGTGTCGATCAGGTAGACCGTGGCGTTGGCGGTCTTGACGTTGCCGCACACCACGTTGGCGTCGTTGACCATGAACTCCTGGCCGCTGCCGGACGTGGTGACCGTGGCCTTGGCCAGGGTCTCGAAGCTGCCGGTGGCGAGGTCGTCCGGGGTGATCGGCTGGCCGACCACGTGATAGGTCAGGATCTCGGTGAGCTTCGCCTTGTCGGCGAGGACCTTGTCCAGGTCGGCCTTGGGAATCTTGGCGAACGCGTCGTTGGTCGGCGCGAACACGGTGATGCCCTTGGCACTGTTGAGGGTGTCCACCAGGCCGGCCTGCTTGACCGCGGCGACCAAAGTGGACAGCACCGGGTTGTTCGACGCGGCGGTGGCCACCGGATCCTGGGCCATGCCGGCGAAGCTGCCGGCGCCGTCCTTGGGCACCGCGCCGCAGGCCGGGCCGAACTGCTGCGCGGCCGCATCGTCGCCGTCGGCGCTGGCCGGGGGCGCGGTCGGGGTGGTCGGCGACCCGGCCTGGCTGCCGCAGGCCGCGGTGATCGTCAGGGCGAAGCCGCCAACGACCAGCGCGAGAGTACGTGACAGACGCATGTTCTTCGCTTCTCCTTGTTTTTTCGGGGTTTCTAGGCTTCGACGGTGAACTGGGTGGAGTGCCAGCCGGTGGCCCCGTCGGGGATCGGCGGGACCCGCGCCTCGGTCTGCGTGGCGCCGGATCGGTCGATGGCCCGGCACTCCACGGTGTGCTGGCCGGGACGCAGGTCGAGCTGGACCTGCCACATCCGCCAGGTGTCCTTGTCGACCTCGGTGGACAGCTCCGCGGCGACCCACGGACCGCCGTCGGCGCGCACCTCGACCGCGGCGATCCCGCGCTGCTGCGCGTAGGCGATCCCCGCGACGGTCACCCGGCCGCCCCGGACCGCGGCGAACGGGGCCGGGGTGTCGATCCGGGACTGGGTCTTGATCGGTGCCCGCTCACCCCAGCCGCGGCGCAGCCAGTACGCCTGCTTGTCGGCGAACCGGTTGAGTTCGAGGTCCACCACCCACTTGGTGGCCGAGACGAACCCGTACAGGCCGGGAACCACCAGCCGGGCCGGGAAACCGTGCTCGACCGGCAGCGGCTCGCCGTTCATGCCGATCGCCAGCAGACCGCGGTCCAGCACGTCGGCCACCGGAGTGCCGCAGGTCCAGCCGTCCACGCTGGTGGAGAACACCTGCTCCGCACCGGGCTGCACGCCGGCCCGGTCCAGCAGCTCGCGCAGCGGGACGCCGATGAAGTTCGATGTGGACACATAGGGCCCGCCGACCTCGTTGGAGACACAGGTGATCGTCACCGTGCGCTCGACCAGCGGCAGGCCGCGGATGTCGGCGTAGCGCAGGGTGAGGTCGCGGTCGACCGCGCCGTGGATGCGCAGCGCCCAGTCCTCGGCCCGCACCCGGGGCACCGAGAGCGCGGTGTCCACCCGATAGAACTCCCGGTTCTCGGTGAGGAACCGGGGGGTTCCGGACCCGGCGAAGTCCGCGCCGGCCGGGATCGGCGGCGCCGGGCTGGCCGGGACGAGCGGTCCGACGGCACCGCGCGAGCCCTCGACGTCGACCCGGCCGGCCAGCAGCTGACCGCCGGCCCCGGCGACGCCTGCCCCGGCGGCGACCCCGGCCGACATGGCCAGGAACCGGCGCCGGGCGGTGTCGGTGCCCTCCCAGGTCTCGGCCACCCGGCCGGTCGCCAGCCGGTGCAGCAGGCGGAACACCGCGACGCCCACCAGCAGGCTGACCACCGGCGCGGCCACGTCGAGCGGTTCGAGGTCGGGCCGGGCGAGCACCGCGGCGATCCCCAGCCCACCGAGCACGACCGCGAACCCGGTGCCCGGCAAGGGGGTGCGCCGGGACAGCAGCCCGGCGATCACCGCGAGGCCGAGCAGCACCACGCCCATCCCGCCGATCAGCACCAGCTTGTCGTAGGTGCCGAAGGTGCGGACCGCGAAGTCCTTGAGCCATGCGGGGGTCAGGTCGATCGCGGTGTTGCCGACGGCCAGGAACGGCGAGGCGTTCGGCCCGAGCAGCCCGGCGAGCAGGTGCCCGGCCGCCAGCGCCGCGCCCACCGCGAGCACCCCGACCACGGCCGCCAGCCGGCGCGGCACCGGGAACGAGTCGACTGTCCGAGTCACACCGGGTCTTCGGAGCCGCTCCGCGCCCGGATCGGCCCATTCACCCGAACAGCAGAGCGATCACCCAGTAGACCAGCGCGGCGACGGTCGCCGCCGCGGGCAGCGTCAGCACCCAGGCCGTCACGATGTTGCCGGCGACCGACCAGCGCACCGCCCGGTACCGCCTGGTCGCGCCGACGCCCATCACCGCCGAGGTGATCACGTGCGTGGTCGAGATCGGCGCGGCGAACACGAACGCGGTCAGGTACAGCACCGACGCCGCGGAGATCTCGGCGGAGAAGCCGTACGGCGGGGTGAGCGGGAAGATGCGCCGGCCGAGGGTGCGCATGATGCGCAGGCCGCCGGCGTAGGTGCCCAGGCCGAGCGCGAGAGCGCAGGACAGGATCACCCAGTACGGCACCGTGTAGTCATCCTGCTTGCCGGCGATGACCAGGCCGAGCACGATCACGCCCATGCTCTTCTGGGCGTCCTGCAGGCCGTGCCCGAACGCCAGGGCGGCCGCGGAGAGGATCTGGGCCCGGCGGAGCCCGCGGTTCGCCCGGCGCTGGTCGGCCCGGCGCAGCAGCCACTGCATGGTGGTCATCACCAGGTAGCCGAGCAGGAACCCGACCACCGGCGAGATCACCATCGGGATCAGGACCTTCTTCGTCACGCCGTCCCAGAACACCGTGGTGGCCGAGGCCAGCGCGGCCCCGACCATGCCGCCGATCAGCGCGTGCGAGGAGGACGACGGCAGGCCGAAGTACCAGGTGATCAGGTTCCAGGTGATCGCGCCGAGCACGGCGGCGATCACCACGGACAGCGAGTGCGGGGTGTCGATCACCCCGGACGCCACGGTGACCGCGACGCCGGTGCCGGCCAGCGCGCCGATCAGGTTCATCCCCCCGGCCAGCAGCAGGGCGCCGCGCAGCGACAGCGCCTTGGTCGACACCGCGGAGGCGATCGCGTTGGCCGCGTCGTGGAAGCCGTTGGTGAAGTCGAAGCCAAGGGCGAGCACAATCAAGACGATCAACGCCGCCCACTCCACGGTCAGGACTCCTTGACCGCAATCGTGTGCACGGCGTTGGCCACGTGCTCGAACGCGTCGGCCGCCGACTCGAGCTCGTCGACGATCTCCTTGAGCTTCATCACCTCGAGTGGCTCGAGGTCACCGCCGAACATCCAGGACAACAGCTTGCGGTTCACCTGGTCGGCCTGGTTCTCCAACTCGTTCACCTTGACCCAGTAGGCGTCCAGGCTGGCGGGCTTGGCCAGCTCCCGCATGGCATCGGTGGTCAGCCGGGCCATCTGGCAGAGCAGGTCGACCTGCTCGTGCACCCCGCTGGGCAGCTCACCGAGCCGGTACAGGTTCGCCAGGTCCACCGCGCCGTCGATGAAGTCGATGACGTCGTCGAGCCGCTCGGCCAGCCGGTAGATGTCCTCCCGGTCGAACGGGGTGATGAACGCCCGGTTGAGCAGCTCCAGGATCTCGTGGGTGGTCTGGTCGCCCGCGTGCTCGACCTGGTGCATCCGGTCGGCCAGTTCCGGGCGCCGCTCGGTCGGCGCGGCGACGAACTCGCGCAGCACCTCGCAACACTCGCTGACGTGGGTTCCGGCGTTCGCGAACAGGACGAAGAACCTGGTATCCCGGGGCTGCAGCCGCAGACCCATGACATCTCCCCCTTCCGAGCGTGTCGCGAACCGGTGTCACGGTAGTCGGGTTCGGACAGTGCTGCCGCTCGGCAGTGTGTATCACAATCCAGCCGGACCCCTCTGACTGGTCGGACAACCCGAATGAGGAGGGGAACATGCCAGCCGTCAAGACGCCGGATCCGGTGATCGCCAAGGTATCGGACGCCAGGATGGACGAGGCGCCGGAGGGGTTCGACCTGGTACAGGAGTTCCTGCACCGGTTCGGCTACCTGACCGACGACTCGACCGTGCAGGGCGCCGCGAGCCTGGGCGCCAAGACCGCCGAGGCGAAGATATCGGGCGTTCTGGACGCCGACACCTCCACCGCGCTGTCCCGGTACCAGGACTTCCACAGCCTGCCGGCGACCGGGATCTTCGACGCGGCCACCAGGGACATGATGAGCCGGTCCCGGTGCCTGCTGCCCGATCCGCAGACCACCGCGCCGCTGGCGTTCGCCACCACCTGCGCGTGGGACCGGACCGCGCTGACCTTCGCCTTCGACGCCGGCACCGACGAGGTGGCCGGTGACGACGAGCGACAGGCCGTGCGCAACGCGTTCATCACCTGGTCCGCCGCGGCCCCGCTGGCCTTCCGCGAGGTGGCGCCGCACGAGAACCCGGATGTTCTGATCCGGTGGGGCAACGCGGCGTGCGGCGACACCGACATGACCGGCACGCCGCTCGCACACGCCGACTTCCCGCCGGGCTGCGGCATCCTCGGCAACGCGCTGCCCCGGCCGGTGCACTTCGACGACCAGGAGCACGCCTGGGTGATCGGCCCGGTCAGCGGCTGCTTCGACGTGGAGACGATCGCGCTGCACGAGATCGGGCACATCCTCGGGTTGCGGCACTCCAACGTCGCCGGCGCCGTGATGTTCCCCACCGTGTCGGCCAACTCGACGCTGCGCGTACTGACCGCCGACGACCTGGAGGCGATCCGGAAGCTGTACCCGCCGACCGGACCGCTGTTCGTCAAGCACAGCGGCAAATGCCTGGACATCGAGGCCATCTCGATGGACGGCGGGGCCGACGCGATCCAGTGGGACTACTGGGGCGGCGGCAACCAGCTGTTCCGGGTGGAATGGGTGGAGGCCGCGCACTACCGGCTGATTGCCCTGCACAGCAACAAGGTGCTCGACATCGAGGCGATCTCACCGGACAACGGCGCGCAGGTGATCCAGTGGGACTGGTGGGGCGGGGACAACCAGCGGTTCCGGCTGGACCCGGTTGGGCACGGCTACTACCGGATCGTGGCCAAGCACAGCGGGCGGGTGCTGGACGTGTCCGGCATCTCGCACAACGGTGGCGCCAAGGTGATCCAATGGGACTGGTGGGGCGGTGACAACCAGCGCTGGCGGCTCGGCCCGGCGCCGATCACCTCGCTGCACAGCGGAAAGGTGGTCGACGTGTCCGGGATCTCGCTGGCCGCCGGGGCGCCGGTGATCCAGTGGGAGTACTGGGGCGGCGGGAACCAGCGGCTGCGGCTCGACCCGGTCGGCGACGGCTACTACCGGATCATGGTGGAGCACAGCGGAATGTGCCTGGACGTCGAGGCGATCTCCACCACGGAGGGCGCGCGGGTGATCCAGTGGCCGTACTGGGGCGGGGACAACCAGAAATGGCGGCCGGAGAACGTCGGTGACGGTTACCTGAAGCTGGTCGCGAAACACAGCGGGCTGTGCCTGGACGTGTCCGGGATCTCCGCGGACAACGGCGCCCAGCTGATCCAGTGGGGATACTGGGGCGGAAACAACCAGAAATGGCGGCTGTAGACGGCGTTCGGTCCGCCGGGCGGTGCCCGGCGGACCGAAGTCCACTCAGGCCGGCTGCGCGATGTTGACCATCCAACTGACCCCGAACCGGTCGATGCACATGCCGAACTCGTCGCCCCACATCTGCTTCTCCAGCGGGACATCCACGGTGCCGCCGGCGCTGAGCTCCTTCCAGTAACCACGCAGCGCCTCGCCGTCGTCACCGCTCAGGCTGACGGCGATGGTGGTGCCCGGGTTGAACTCCATCCCGGTCGGAGTGTCCGCTCCCATCAGGGTGAACCCGGCCGGCGTCTCCAACTGCCCGTGCATGATCTTGTCCGCATCGGGTGAGTCCGCGCCACCCATTTCGCCGAACGTGCTCAGCGTCAGGTCACCCCCGAAAACTCCCTGATAGAACTCCAAAGCGGCGCGTGCGTCACCGTTGTAGCTAATGTACGGATTGAGCCGATTGCCCATCTGAGACTCCATTCTCCGATCATGACGAAGGGCATCTTGGCAGACCCCGATCCGCCGCGCAGCGCGACCCGGCGCGGAAAACCGGTAGTGCGGGTGTGCACGGGATCGCCATCGAGGGCACCGACGACCACGACGAGATGGGGTGTTCGTCGAGCCGCCCGCGCGGGTGATCGGTCTGGGTCCGCCGCTCGACCACTACGTCTACCGAACCCAGCCGGCGATACTGTCCCGGATGGCCGTGCGGAGGTTCGTCGGCTACATGAACTCCCAGCGCGAACGCATGCTCGGTACCCGCGGCGGTGCGCCCAGCCGGCCCGAGTTGGTTGCGCGGTACGGCTATGACGTCAAGTACGCCTCGCACGCGCTGCGACTGGTCTACCAGGGTCTGGAGATCCTGCGGGACGGGCACCTCACCCTGCCCATGCCCGAGGCGCAGCGGCAGCGGGTGCTGCGGGTGAAGCGCGGCGAAGTGCCGGCCATCGTGGACGTGCTGGCCGAGATCGCCGACGTCCAGGCCGAGATCGAGCGCCGCCTGGCCGCCGGCGACACCCCCCTGCCACCCCAACCCGACCTGGCCCGCATCTCCACCTGGTCCACCACCGCCCACCGCCGCTTCTGGGACTGGACCTGAAAGTGTCCAACCGCTCGGCATAAAAATGTGCGACTACACCACCGCGCTCACGCCATTCTTCGGGGTATGGTAATCGTGTGCCGCTTCGTTTTGCACATCAGAAACTAACGCGATCGCTAAAGCGGATAAAGCGCCGATAACTGCAGCAAAAGCAGTCGTTGCTGCCAAGCGGATAAGCCTTGGGGCCTCCACTATGGTCCTTTCTCTGGGCGGCATCGGACAGAGGTCGATTGATTTATCCGACGACTGTTTGTCCTGCTGGGTAAGGAGTTACTGCTGAGGGTCAGCCGAGCGGCAAACCGATTCCGGCTGAGCACAACGGCCTGGGGGGCGTGTTGGAGTCGTGGAAAACACAGTGTCTACAGGGTCTCCGTGAGCCGGGACGCCGGGGCGCTGCACTCGATCACAGTGCCCCCGTGACCGTGATTTGTCAAGAACATCCGGCGCCGACTTTGGTTGGGATCACGAGCCGAAAACGAAACTAGTTCTCTTTTTCGGCTCGTGGGTTCAACCGGTGATCTGGATGTCCAGGTCGTGGAGGGTGTCGGGATCGGAGAGCATGTTGATCGCGGTGATGCGGTTGGCGGTGAGGGTGAAGAGGAAGGCGACGCGGGGGGTGCCGTCGGGGGCCCAGACGGCGCCGGGGAGGCCGTCGATGAGGGCCGGGCGGGCGTTTCGGGCGCGGCCGGCGAAGGCGTCGGCGACCGGGGCGGCGCCGCGGATCTCGGGGGCGAGTTGCGGGGCGCCCGCGGCCTGGCGGGCCGCGGCGGCGGCCACCGTTGGCGGGTCGGCGCGCAGCAGCACGTCCGGGTCGAGCAGGGCGAGCAGGGCGTCGAAGTCGCCGCCGCGGGAGGCGGCCAGGAACGCGTCCACGATGCGGCGGCGGCGGGCGAGGTCGGTGGCGGGCGCGGACGCCCCGCGGACTCGCCGGCGGGCGCGGCTGGCCAGTTGGCGGGCCGCGGCCGGGGTGCGCTCCACGATCGGAGCGATCTCGTCGAACGGCACGGCGAACAGGTCGTGCAGCACGAACGCCAGCCGCTCGGCCGGGGGCAGCGTGTCGAGCACGACCAGCAGGGCCATGCCGACCGAGTCGGCCAGCACCGCCTCACCCTCGGGGTCGGCGGCGTCCGGTGGCTCGTGCGAACCGAGCGGTTCCTCGCGGCGGGTGCGCCGGGACTGCAGCATGTTCAGACATATCCGGGCCACGACCGTGGTCAGCCAGCCGCCGAGGTTGTTCACCTCGCTGGTGTCCGACCGGCGCAACCGCAGCCACGCGTCCTGCACCGCGTCCTCGGCCTCCGCCGCGGAGCCGAGCATCCGGTAGGCCACCGCCCGCAGGTGCGCCCGGTTCTCCTCGAACCGGTCGGCCAACCACTGACTCTCATCCATCGGTCACATTCCTTCGTCCCGGTCGGTCATAGCGGTGACCGGCGAAACCGAACGGATGTGACGAGGAGAAGAACGTGCAGTCGAGGATGAAGAACCCGGCCATGGTCATTCCGGACGCCATGCAGGCCATTCTGGCCCTGGACAAGGCGGCCAAACAGGGCCAGGTGCCGGCAAGCACCCTGGAGTTGGTGCACCTGCGGGTGTCCCAGATCAACGGGTGCGGCCCGTGTGTCGACATGGGCGCGCGGGCGGCCAAGAAGGCCGGCGAGACCGACAAGCGGCTGTTCGCCGTGGCCGCCTGGCGGGAGACCCCGTACTTCACCGACGCCGAGCGCGCGGCGCTGGCCCTTGCCGAGGCCGCCACCAGGCTGGCCGACCGGTCCGACCCGGTGCCGGACGAAGTGTGGCAGCTGGCCGCCAAACACTACGAAGAGGAGGCGCTCGCCGCGCTGGTCCTCTCGATCGCCACGACCAACCTGTTCAACCGGCTCAACGTCACCACCCGGCAGCAGGCCGGTTCCTGGGGCTGAGCCACCGGGACGCGCTCAGTGCCGGCCCCAGCCCGGCACCGAGCCGTCCACGCTCAACTCGAACTGGTCGTACTGGGCCATCAGGTCGAGCAGCTCGTCCTCGGTCGCCTTGCGCCCGTTGGCGTACAGCTTGGCCAGGCCGCGGAAGTACTCCTCCCGGTTGATCGCCGGAGTGAAGATGATCAGCATCTTCGCCGGGTCCTCGTAGGGGTTGCGGAAGCCGTGCGACATGTTCTCCGGGACGTTGACGAAGGTGCCCTTGGGCGCGGCGAAGCTGCGCCCGTCCAGGTGCAGCTCCACCACGCCGTCCAGCACGTAGAACGCCTCGAGCTGCTCGCGGTGCACGTGCGGGGACGCGCCCGGCGCACCCGGGTCCATGTGGTGCTCGAACAGTCCGAGCCGGTCGTCGGTCTCGCCGCCGACGGCCTTGAACGTCGTGTGCGTCGTCGTGCCGATCTGGACCGACTCGCCCTCACCGGGCAGCAGGATTCGGGGCAGCTGGGTCATTGTGGCTTCACTCCTCGATGTTGTCGGCGGAATCGGCGGCCGCCTGGAACCAGGACAGGTAGCGCTCACCGGTGTCCGGGAACACGGTCACGATCGTCTTGCCGGCGTACTCCGGCCGGGCGGCGAGCACCTTGCAGCCGTGCGCGGCCGCCCCGGACGAGACGCCGACCAGCAGCCCGGCGGTGCGGGCCAGGGCGCGCGCGGTGCCGAACGCGTCCTGGTCGGACACGGTCAGCACCTCGTCGATGACGGCGAGATCCGTTGTCTTGGCGACGAACCCGCCGTTGAGGCCGGGAATGCGGTGCAGCCCGCCCCAGCCCTCGCTGATCACCGGGGAGCGCTCCGGCTCGACCGCTACGACGCGCAGCGCCGGGTTCTGCTCTCTGAGGTAGCGCGCGGTTCCGGTGAGCGTGCCGCCGGTGCCCACCCCGCAGACCAGCACGTCCACCCTGCCCTCGGTGTCGGCCCAGATCTCCGGCCCGGTGGTGGCGTAGTGCGCGGCCACGTTGTCCGGATTCTCGTGCTGGCAAGCGAACCAGGAGCCGGGCAGCTGCGCGTGGATCTCCTCGGCCTTCTCGATCGCCGCCACGTAGCCGAGTTCGTGCGGGGTCTGCACGATCTCCGCGCCGAACGCCCGAAGCAGCTGCACCCGCTCCGGCGTTGCGTTGTCCGGCAACACGATCACGCACTTGTAGCCGCGGGCCGCACAGAGCGCGGCCAGCGAGATGCCGGTGTTGCCGGACGACGCCTCGACCACCGTGCCCTCACCCCGGCGCAGCTCGCCGCGCCGCTCGGCGGCCTCGATCATGTACAGCCCGGTCCGGTCCTTCACACTGGACAGCGGGTTGGCCATCTCCAGTTTGGCGTAGACGGTGGCGCCGGTGTCCGCAACGCCGAGATCCACCCGGACCATCGGCGTGCTGCCGATCAGCCCCTCGAGCGAGGCGGCCAGCGGCCGCTTGACCATTGTCGACACGATGTCAGCTCTCCGGTTCGGTCGGGGTCACCAGGTCGGGAAACCGGCCGGCACGGCGTCCCGGTCCCGGCTGGCCGTCATGTACCGCTGCCGCACCGGCTCCGGGCGGGGCACCGGCTTCGGCTTGATCCGGTGCGGGTCGGCGATCGGGGCCAGCACCCGGGATCCGGGAGGCACGTCCCGGATCACCAGCGCCTGCGCGCCGATCACCGAGTCGGGGCCGACGGTGACCGGGCCGAGCACGGTGGCGTTGGCGCCGATCACCACCCGGTCGCCCACCTTCGGGTGCCGGCGGGTGCCCTCCGGCCGGCGCGCGTCGTGCCACCAACCGACCGAGCCGAGCGTGACCTGGTGGAAGATCGTGACGTCGGCGCCGATCACCGCGGTCTCCCCGATCACCACGCCGGCGCCGTGGTCGATGAAGAAGCCGCGGCCGATCCGGGCACCCGGGTGGATCTCGATGCCGCCGGTGAGCAGCCGGGCCAGCACGCTCAGCAGCCGGGCGGTCAGCCGCATTCCCTTGGTGTGCAACCGGTGCGCGATCCGGTAGGCCCAGATCGCCAGCAGGCCGGGGTGCAGCAGCGCCTCCCGGCGCGAGGTGATCGAGGGGTCGCGCTCGCGGATCATGTCCAGATCGGCGGCGGCGGCGCGGTAGAGCCGCAGGATACTCATCGAACCTCCTTGACCGGGTGCGCAGGCGTTCGCACGGGAAGTGCCGTGCCACCGGGCTCCCGGCGGATCTGCTTGATGCGGTTCTCCGCGTAGGCCACGCCGAACAGGACCACCAGCCCGCCGGCGATCAGGTTCCAGGTGACCGGCTCGCCGAGCAGGACGACGCCGATCAGCACGGCGAACACCGGGACGACGTAGTTGACCGCGGACGCGGTGGTCGCGCCGACGTCGCCGATGAGCCGGAAGTAGAGCACGTAGGCCAGGCCGGTGCTGAACAGCCCGAGGATCACGATGCTGCCGACCACCCGGCCGGTGAGCTCGGGGGTCTGCCAGGCCAGGAACGGGGTCACCGCGGCCTGCAACGCGGCGGCGGCGAGGAGTTGCGCGGCGGCCAGCGACAACGGGGCGAGCCCGCGCGGCGAAAGGAACTTGCGCACGTAGACGAAGCCGGCCGCGTAGCTGGCCGCGGCGCCGAAGCAGGCCAGCCGGCCACCGAACGAGCCGAGCGCCGAGGTCCACGGGCCGATCACCAGCACCACACCGAGGAAGCCGATCAGCAGGCCGGTCACCTTGCGGGTGGTGGCCCGCTCGGTGGGCAGGGCCGCGGCCGCCAGCGTGAGGGTGAGCAGAGGGGTGCTGCCGACCAGGACGCCGGCGATGCCGGCGCCGGTGGTCTGCTCGCCGTAGGACAGCAGCAAGAACGGAATCACGTTGCCGAACAGCGCCGCGCCGGCCACGTGGCCCCAGAGCCCGGCGCCGCGGGGCAGCCCGACCCGGCGCAGCCCGACTATCGCCAGCAGCACGGCGGCGCCGAGCACCAGCCGGGTGAGCACCAGTTGGCTCGGGGTCAGGCCCTCGAGCGAAACCTTGATAAAGGTGAAGCTGCTCCCCCACAACAGGGCCAACAACAGGAACCGGGCAACCGATGCGTTATTCACCTGTTCCTCCGGTGGTCGCACTCGTTGTGATCATGATCTCACATCCCGCTCAATTCTCAGTAATTTGGCGTCTTACACAGCAGATGGTTGCGATTCACGATTTCCGGGATGTAGACCCGCTCGTTCCACACCTCCCCGGCCACCGGTTCGAGTGCGATCGAGATCAGTCCCGCGTCGCATCCGAATGCGTTCGCCACGGCGGTGGTTATCGCGGCGGACAGTTCCGACCGCTGCTCGTCGCTGAGCTCCATCGGGAAATACTTGATGTTCACGTGCGGCACGGTGCCCCTCCTTGCTGGTCCGGAGACGGTGGCGGATCCTGGTCACCAACTCGGCCACGTCCGGGTCCCTGAGCAGGCCGTAGTGGTCGGCGGCGAGCGTGACGACGACCGGCGCGGCGGCCGAGAAACCGTTACTTTCCTCGATGAACGAATAGTCGTCGCCGTGCGCCTTGAAAATGGTGATCGGCGCGTTCACGGTACGGTCGGTCAGCTCGTGGAACGTGTACTTGAAATGGTAGGTCCGGTGCACGATCCGAACGATTCTGCGGACCAGTTCCGCGTCCAGGTGCTCGAGCCGCGCGGTCATGAACTCGACGAAGGTGTCCTCGTCGGCGGTGACCCGGAGGCACTCGTCCAGGTCCGGCCCGGAAATGGTTCCGGCGAACACCGAGAAAAGGATGGTGACGAATGCCCTGTTGGCGTAGGTGAGCGCACCCCCGGCCCGGGTGTCCGCGCGGACCTTGGGTGAGCCGGGCGCGATCAGGAACAGGTTCGCCACCACGTCACCGGCCTGCTCGAGCTGGTGCGCGGTCTCGAACGCGACCCGGGCGCCGAACGAGTAGCCCCACAGCGTGTACGGGCCTTCCGGCTGGATCCGCTTGATCTCCTCGATGTCCCGGGCGGCCATCTCCCGGATGGTGGCGTAGGGCACTTCGCCGGCGTTGATCCCGTAGGCCTGCACACCGTAGAACGGGCGGTCGATGTCGATCCGCTCGGCCAGCGTCCGCAGGTTCATCGGGTAACCGCCGAGGCCCGGCCAGCAGAACACCGGAGCGTTGGACCCCTTGGAGCGCAAGGGAATGAACCGGGACGACGGCGCGGCGCCACCGTCCACCTCGCGGGCCAGCCGCTCGACGGTCGGTGCGGCGAACAGGACCTGGAGCGGCAGGGCGGTGCCGAACTCCCGGTTGGTCTTGTTGATCAGGGCCACCGCGGTCAGCGAGTTGCCGCCGCACTCGAAGAAGTCGTCGAGCACGGAGACCTCGTCCTGCTTGAGGGTTCGGCCCCACAGCGCGGCGATCCGGCGCTCGGTCGCGGTGCGCGGCGCGACGAAGGTGCGCTCGGCCAGGTTCAGGTTCGCCTGCTCGGAGGCCTCGAGCGCCTTGAGGTCGATCTTCCCGTTCACCGTCTGCGGCAACCGGTCCAGCACGACGACCCGGTTGGGCATCATGTAGTTGGGCAGGAAGTTGACCAGGTCGTCGCGGATCATCTCGGTCGGACCCCGCATGTGTACGGTGTCCTCCTTCATGCCGGTGCTGCTCCGCTGCTCGTCGCTGATCCGGCCGCCGACGAAGAAGTACGACGGGCCGTTCGGCTCGCCCCGGTCGGCGAGGATGCCGGCCAGCCGGCGCGCGGACGGCAGGTCGTTGCCGGACTTGGAGCTGTAGCCGGAAGACATCAAGCCCAGGTTGAGATCGTTGGCCTGCAGGTGATGCAGGGTGCGGCCGAGCTCGACGTAGCGCAGCCAGTCGGCCGGCTCCCGGCTGACCAGGGAGATGCCGAAGCTCGCCCGGTCGTAGACGCCCTGGTTGATCGCGATGACATGCTTGCGCTGCACCAGCTCGTCGGAGATCCGGACCAGCTCGCCGCCGGTGTACCGGTACTGGCCGCCGGGCAGACCCGCCACCTTGCCGGGGTGCGCCTGCACGTAGACGTCGACCGCGCCGGCGGGTTTCGGGCCGGCGAACGGAACCAGCTCGAAGGCGCCGAGGTAGTAGTCCTCGGCCGCGCACTCCAGATTGTCCATTTCGGACGGTGCGAAGCCGGACGGCCGGATGTCCAGTCCGTAGCCGGGCAGCACCTGCTCGAACATGCCGACCAGGTGGCCGGTCTCGATCTCCAGGACCTCCCGGATGTTGTTCTGGTAGACCGGCTCGATGGCCCGCTTCTTACCGACGAGGTGCACCCGGGCCCGCGTGGTCGCCGACGGCGCCTGCGCACGGATCAGCACCAACTGGTGGTGCACCGGGTGGTAGTAGTAGTAACCCGGTGCCAGGCCGGCGATCCCGGCCAGCTCGAGGTACAGTTGGGTGGCGTAGAGCGAACCCGGTGAGGCGTAGCCGTACTTCGGCAGCAACCGCTCCGCGCTGTGGAACTGGCCGAACCAGCGCAGCATCTCGCCGAGCGTGGCCAGGTCCACCGTGTCCAGGGCGCGTGGCGCGGCGCCGGAACCCCGGGTGTCCAGCAGCGCCAGGATGTCGGCCCGGCTGACCGGCCCGCCCTCGAAGAACCGGTAGGTCTTGCGGGCGAACACGTCGCGGGTGGTCGTGGCGGTCGGCGTGCGACCGGGCAGGTCCAGGATCTCCTTGCCGTGCAGTTCCTCGGCGTCCCGGCAGCCGTTGTTGGACAGTTGCGCCTTGAGCTGGAGCCTGCTGGCCTTGGACTGGTGGTGCGCGCCGGCGTTGCCCTGGTCCATCAGGGCGGCTTCCTTGGGGTTGAGCTCGATGAAGGCGAGCAGGTTCTGGAACCGGGTGCGCGGGTCGGTCCGCACGATGACCGCGGCGTTCTTGACCCAGTCGTGCGTCTCGATCGCCAGCCGGATCTCGTCCAGCTCGATCCGGAAGCCGCGCAGCTTGATCTGGTTGTCGCTGCGGCCGGCGAACTGCACGGTGCCGTCGGGGTTGCGGCTGGCCAGGTCGCCGGTGCGGTAGAGCCGCGCAAGCCCGTCCTCGGCGGCGAACGGGTTGTCGATGAACCGGTCCGCGGTCAGATCGGGGCGGTGCAGGTAGCCGCGGGCGAGTTGGACGCCACCGATGTAGAGCTCGCCGATCTCGCCGACGCCGACCGGTGCGCGCTGTCCGTCCAGGATGTAGTAGCGGGTGTCGTGCACCGGCGCGCCGATCGAGATGGTCTTGGGACCCTCCAGCAGCGCACCGGGATCGACGGTGTGCGCGGAGGAGTTGATGGTGCACTCGGTGGGTCCGTACAGGTTGATCAGCTCGCAGTCCGGCAGCACGTCGAAGAATTGCAGCGCAAGCGTTTTCGTCAGGGCCTCCCCGCCACAGAAAACCTGGGTCAGCGATTTGCATTCGCCGAACTCTTCGGTGTCCAGCAACGCCTGCAGCAATGTCGGAACGCACTGCAGCGTGGTGACCCCGTGCGTGGCGATGATGTCGACCAGCCGCTCCGGGTCGCGATACGCGCCGGGGCTTCCCATCACGACCGTAGCGCCACAGGTGGGCGCGAGGATCTCCCATTGTGCTGCATCGAAGCTCATCGGGGTCTTCTGCAGCACGATTCGGTTGCGGTCGAGTTGGTAGGCGTCGGCGAGCCAGCGCATCTGGTTGACGATGCCGCGGTGCTCGATCATCACGCCCTTCGGCTTACCGGTGCTGCCCGAGGTGTAGATGACGTAGGCCAGGTGCTCCGGCCGCAGGTCGATCGCCGGAGCGGCGGCCGCGGGGCCGGCGTCGCTCAGCGCGACGATGGTCGTGCCGGCCGGCGCCAGCTCGGCCAGCCGGTCGGCGAGCGCGTCCTGCGCGACGATCACCTTCGTCCGGGAGTCCTCGATCATGTAGCGCAGCCGGTCCTCCGGATACTCCGGGGACAGCGGCAGATAGGCCCCGCCGGCGAGCAGGATCCCCCAGGTGGCCACCATCAGGTCGATCGACGGCTCGACGAACACCCCCACGCGGTCGTCCACCGCGACCCCGAGCCCGTGCAGGTGCGCGGCGAGCCCCGAGGCGTGCCGCGCCAACTCGGCGTAGCTGAGCCGCTCGACACCGCACACCACCGCCGTGTGCTCCGGCTCGGCCAACACCTGCGCCCGAAAGAGGTCGCAAAGGGACAGTTCCCGCGTTCCGCTGAACTCGACCAATGTCGTCTCATTCCCACTCAAGGTTTTATGAAGCTACCATCAGAGTAGGGCGGATAGTTTTATCACACAACCAATTCGGATCTCTGAGAATGCCAAAGCGCAATCGCACAATCCGAGCCTTTTCCGCACCGAAACGCAGTACTGCCCGGAATCGCTCGAGCGCCGCTGGAGAATTGGCCGGTCACTGCACCGTGGCCCGCCGGGGGCGGGCCCAGCCGAACGTCAGCTCCACGGCGCGTTTCCAGTTGGCGTACTCGGATTCGCGAACCTGAGGGTCCAGCTGCGGGGTCCAGCGCGCGGCCAGGTGCCAGTTCCGGCGCAGGCCCTCGAGATCCGGCCAGTAACCCACCGCAAGACCCGCCGCGTACGCCGCGCCCAGCGACACGGTCTCGGCGACCATCGGGCGCATCACCGGGATGTCCAGGACATCGGCGATGAACTGCATCAGCAGGTGATCGGCGGTCATTCCACCGTCCACCTTCAACACCCGGGACGGTACGCAGAGATCGGCGTTCATCGCGTCCACCACCTCGCGGGTCTGCCACGCCGTGGCCTCCAGTACGGCGCGGGCCAGGTGGCCCTTGGTGATGTACGAGGTCAGGCCGACGATGATGCCCCGGGCCTCGCTGTGCCAGTGCGGTGCGAACAGACCGGAGAACGCCGGGACGATGTAGCAGCCGCCGTTGTCGGTCACGGTGCGGGCCAGGGTCTCGATCTCCGGCGCGCTGTGGATCAGGCCGAGGTTGTCCCGGAACCACTGGACCAGCGAGCCGGTGACGGCGATCGATCCCTCCAGCGCGTAGGTGACCGGCTCGCCGCCGATCTGGTAGCCGATCGTGGTGAGCAGTCCGTTGTCCGAGCGGACCAGGGTGGTGCCGGTGTTCATCAGCAGGAAGCTGCCGGTGCCGTAGGTGCACTTGGTTTCCCCGCGGGCGAAACAGGTCTGGCCGAACAGCGCGGCGTGCTGGTCGCCGAGCGCGGCGCCGATCCGGATGCCCGGCACCACCCGGCTGGTCCGGCCGTGGATCTCGGTGGACGGTCGGATCTCCGGCAGCAGCTGCCGCGGAATCCCGAAGAACGCCAACAACTCCGCGTCCCACTCCTGCGTCCGCAGGTTCATCAGCATCGTCCGCGACGCGTTGGTCACGTCGGTGACGTGCAGGCCGCCGTTGACCCCGCCGGTGAGGTTCCAGATCAGCCAGGTGTCCATCGTCCCGAACAGCACGTCGCCGCGCTCGGCGCGGTCCCGCAGACCGGCCGTGTTGTCCAACATCCACCGCAGACTCGGCGCCGAGAAGTAGGTCGCCAGCGGCAGCCCGCAACGCTCCCGGACCTCGTCGATGCCGGGCCGGGTCTCCAGGTCGGCGATCAGCTCCTCGGTCCGGATGTCCTCCCAGACGATCGCGCGGCCGACCGGTACCCCGGTGTGCCGGTCCCAGACCACCGCGGTCTCCCGCTGGTTGGTGATGCCGAGCGCGACCACCGCCTCGGCGGTGATCCCGGCCTCGCGCAGCGCCTGCGGCACGATCCGGTCGACGTTGCGCCAGATCTCCACCGCGTCCTGCTCGACCCAGCCGGGCCGCGGGTAGTACTGCCGGTGCTCGCGCTGGGCGACCGAGACCAACCGGGCGTTGTGGTCGAACAGGATGCACCGGGTGGAGGTGGTCCCCTGATCGATGGCCATCACGAACCGTTGCACCATGTTGCCCCGCCTCAACTTCCGGCGGCCAGCGAGCGGGACACCGCTTCGGCCGCGAACGTGACCTGCTCGACCAGCTCGGGCTTCGGGCGACTGGCCGAATCGCAGATCCGGTCCACCGCACCGGAAATCCCGATCGCCCCGACCACGAGGCCGCCCGGAACCCGGATCGGCGCGGCGATGCTGGCCTCGCCGGGCATGCATTCCTCCGCCTCGCTCGCCCAGCCCGCGGCCCGCACCTGGGCCAGCACCCGCTCCAGCGCCGCGGCCGTGACGATGGTGCGCCGGGTCAGCGAGGTCAGCTCGCGCCGCCGGACCATGCCGGACAGGTCCGCGTCGTAGGCCAGCAGCACCTTGCC
The DNA here is from genome assembly GCF_035762905.1 of Actinophytocola sp. Classification (GTDB taxonomy): domain Bacteria; phylum Actinomycetota; class Actinomycetes; order Mycobacteriales; family Pseudonocardiaceae; genus DASYTH01. The sequence goes on along the minus strand of NZ_DASUCC010000094.1, from coordinate 22,208 downwards.
GAGCGCGGTCGCGTGCAACGGGAGCATCGCCCCGATGCCCAGCGTTTGCATGGTGTCGTCGGGCCGGAACACGTGGTGCACGACCAGCACCGCGCCGTCGAGGTGCATGCCGATCCGGACCTCCTGCCCGCTGCGCGCGGCCAGGGTGTCCGACCAGTTGATCGACCGGGAGCGCAACTCGTTGGCATCCAGGTAGCTGGTGCCAAGGTGCAACAGCGCGGCGCCGAGCCGGTACCGCCCGGTCGCCTGGTCCTGCTCGACGAACTCGACCCGTTGCAGGGTGCGCAGGATGCCGTGCGCGGTACCCTTCGGCAGGCCGAGCGAGGCGGAGATCTCCGCCAGCCCGTGATGCCCGGAACCGCGAGCCAGCAGCCGCAGCACCGCCGCCGCCCGCTCGATCGACTGGATCGGCCCAGGCACCAGGGCAAGCTATCCGAAATCGGGCGTCGTCGGCAATGTCGAACATCATCCCGCCCCCGGTAAGCCCGCTCACCGGCACCGACCGCTTCACCCCCGGCCACCGGACCGGTGGTCGTTCGACAATGCCGACCGCTTGCCATTGAGGCCGGCGGCTCCCCTAAGTACCGTCCGCGTCACTCGCGAGCACGACCGTTCAAGGACGAATGGAGGAAGAGTGGCTCTCGGAGAGGTGTTCGTCAGCGAGCTACTCGGTACCGGCATCCTGTTGCTGCTCGGTGCCGGTGTCGTGGCGAACGTGCTGCTGGCAAAGTCCAAGGGATACGACGGGGGCTGGCTACTGATCAACATCGGCTGGGGATTCGGGGTCCTGGCCGGCGTTTTCGTCGCGTACAAGTCGGGCGCGCACCTCAACCCGGCGGTCACGCTCGGCATCATCGCCAGCGGGGCCGACCAGTTCGCCCCGAACGTCGACATCACACCGGCATCGACGCTGGTGTACTTCGCCGGTCAGATGGCCGGTGCCTTCCTCGGCGCGGTGCTGTGCTTCCTGGCCTACCGCAAGCATTTCGAGGCCGAGGAGGACGAGGGGAAGAAGCTGGCGGTGTTCTCGACCGGACCGGAGATCCGCAGCCCGGTGTGGAACTTCACCACCGAGGTGGTCGGCACGTTCGTGCTGGTGTTCGTGGTGCTCTCGTTCGGCAACACCCCGCATCAGCTCGGCCCGCTGGCGGTGGCCCTGCTGGTGGTCGGCATCGGTGCGTCGCTCGGCGGACCGACCGGCTACGCGATCAACCCGGCCCGCGACCTCGGGCCGCGGATCGCACACGCGGTGCTGCCGCTGCAGCACCGGGCGCAGGTCTCGGTCGCGGCCGGCGGCGGCCCGGGTGCGGCGCGGGTCGACACCACCGAACCGGCCGGACGCAAGGACTCCGACTGGGGTTACGCCTGGATACCGGTGGCCGGCCCGCTGGTCGGCGGTGCCATCGCCGGCCTGCTCTCCCAGGTCGTGTTCTAAGCGAAAGGACGCTTGATGACTCAGTACGTACTCGCCATCGACCAGGGCACGACCAGCACCAGGGCGATCGTGTTCGACCACGCCGGGACGATCGTCTCGGTGGGACAGAAGGAACACGAGCAGATCTTCCCGAGGGCCGGCTGGGTCGAGCACGACCCGGTGGAGATCAGCGACAACACCCGGGAGGTGGTCGGCCAGGCGTTGGCGAAGGCCGACCTGACCGCCGGTGACCTGGCCGCGGTGGGCATCACGAACCAGCGGGAGACCGCCGTGGTGTGGGACCGGAACACCGGGGAGCCGGTGTACAACGCGATCGTCTGGCAGGACACCAGGACCCAGGCGATCGTCGAGCAACTGGGTGCGCTCGGCGGCGGGGCCGAGCGGTACAAGGCGAAGGTGGGACTGCCGCTGGCGACCTACTTCTCCGCGCCGAAGGTACGCTGGATCCTGGACAACGTCGACGGGGCCCGGCAGCGCGCGGAGAACGGGGACCTGCTGTTCGGCAACACCGACACGTGGACCCTGTGGAACCTGACCGGCGGGCCGAGCGGCGGGGTGCACGTGACCGACGTGACCAATGCGTCCCGGACCATGCTGATGGACCTGGACACGCTGTCCTGGGACGCCGACATCGCCGCGGAGATGGGCATTCCACTGGCCATGCTGCCGGAGATCCGTTCCTCGTCGGAGAAGTACGGCGCGGGCGGACCCCGGGGCGCGCTCAACGGCGTGCCGATCGCCGGCATCCTCGGCGATCAGCAGGCGGCCACGTTCGGCCAGGCGTGCTTCGACGTGGGTACGGCGAAGAACACCTACGGCACCGGCAACTTCATGCTGCTCAACACCGGCGAGGAGAAGGTGCCGAGCGAGAACGGCCTGCTGACCACCGTGTGCTACAAGGTCGGCGACGAGAACGCGGTGTACGCGCTCGAAGGCTCGATCGCGATCACCGGCGCGCTGGTGCAGTGGTTGCGGGACAACCTCGGGATCATCGGATCGGCCGCCGAGATCGAGACCCTGGCCCGCGGGGTCGAGGACAACGGCGGCGCCTACTTCGTCCCGGCGTTCTCCGGGCTGTTCGCACCGTACTGGCGGGCCGACGCGCGCGGCGCGCTGGTCGGACTCACCCGCTATGTCAACAAGAACCACCTGGCCCGCGCGGTGCTCGAGGCGACGGCGTTCCAGACCCGCGAGGTGCTCGACGCGATGAACGCCGACTCCGGGGTCGCGCTCACCGAGCTGAAGGTGGACGGCGGCATGGTGGCCAACGAACTGCTGATGCAGTTCCAGGCCGACATCCTCAACGTTCCGGTGGTGCGGCCGAAGGTGGCGGAGACGACCGCGCTCGGCGCCGCCTACGCCGCGGGTCTCGCGGTGGGCTACTGGAACGGCCAGGACGACCTGCGGGCGAACTGGGCCGAGGACAAGCGCTGGACACCGGAACTCGACGACGCCGAGCGGGAACGGGTCTACCGGAACTGGAAGAAGGCCGTCACCAAGTCCTTCGACTGGGTCGACGCCGACGTCGACTGAACCGGATGGGAGACCGGCGATGTCCGCACGGCTGAGCCCTTCGTACCGATCGGCGGCGGTGTCCGCACTGGCCGGCGAGTTCGACGTGCTCGTGGTCGGCGGCGGCGTGGTCGGCGCCGGCGCCGCCCTGGACGCGGCGGCGCGCGGCCTTTCGGTGGCGCTGGTCGAGGCGGAGGACTGGGCGGCGGGCACGTCGAGCCGGTCGAGCAAGCTCATCCACGGCGGGCTGCGCTACCTGGAGCAGCGTGACTTCGCGCTGGTGCGCGAGGCGCTCCGGGAGCGCAGCCTGCTGCTGCACCGGCTGGCACCGCACCTGGTGCGGCCGGTGCCGTTCCTGTTTCCGTTGCGGCACGGCGGGTGGGAGCGCGCCTACGTGGGCGCGGGGGTGGCACTCTACGACAGCATCGGCGGCGCCCGGGCGCTGCCGATGCACCGGCATCTGTCCCGCCGCAAGGCTCTCACCCTGGCTCCGGCGCTGCGGCCGGACGCGCTCACCGGCGCGGTGCGGTACTACGACGCGCAGGTGGACGACGCCCGGCTGACCATGATGATCGCCAGAACGGCCGCGCAGCACGGCGCCACCGTGCTCACCAGGGCCCGGGTGACCGGGCTGCTGACCGCCGGACGGGACGTGATCGGGGCGCGGGTAGTGGATCTGCTGTCCGGCACCGAGCACTCGGTGCGGGCCCGCCGGGTGATCGGCGCGGCCGGGGTGTGGACCGGCGAGCTGTGCGCGCTGGCCCCGGCGCCGGCGCCGTTCGAGATCCGGATGTCCAAGGGGGTGCACTTCCTGGTGCCGCGCGAGAAGATCCGGCTGGACATCGGGCTGATCACGCGCACCGAGAAGAGCGTGCTGTTCGTCATCCCGTGGAGCCGCTACTGGATCGTCGGCACCACCGACACCCCGTGGGAGTCCGACCGGTCCCGTCCGGCGGCGACCACGGCGGACATCGACTACCTGCTCAAGCACGTCAACGCCGAGCTGCGCACGCCGCTGTCGGCCGGCGACATCGTCGGGGTGTACGCCGGGTTGCGGCCGCTGCTGGCCGGCCGGTCCAGCGAGACCACGAAGCTGTCCCGGGAGCACACCGTCGCCGAGCCGACACCGGGCTTTTTCGTTGTGGCGGGCGGAAAGTACACCACCTACCGGGTCATGGCGGCGGACGTGGTCGACGCCGCGACGCGCGGGCTCGGCCGGGCCGTGGCGCCGAGCCTGACCCGGCACCTGCCGATCCACGGTGCGGTCGGCTACCGCGAGCTGTGCGCCACCCGGTTCGCCGTTGCGGCGCGGGCGGGATTGCCGCCGGCCACGGTCGAGCGGCTGCTCGGCCGGTACGGCTCGGCCGTGACCGAGCTGCTGACCATGATCGAGACGGATCGGTCGCTGGCCGACCCGCTGCCCGGCGCGCCGAATTACCTTGCGGCCGAGGCGGTCTACGCGGTCACCCACGAGGGCGCGCTGGACCTGGAAGACATCCTGGCCCGCCGCACCCGGATCGCCATCGAATATCCGGACCGCGGCATGGCGGCGGCACACCCAGTCGCCGGCCTGATCGCCCCCCACCTCGACTGGGACGCCGGCGAAACTCAAGCCGCCGTGGCCGGCTACCGCGCGACGGCCCGCGCCGACCTGGCCGCCCACTCCCCCACCACCGCACTCACCCCGAGCTAGCGCTGTCCCGTGGTTCATTGAGAGAAAGTCTCGACCCAACCAACGCAACCTCAGGGGCACCGTGACGCAACCCAGCCACAATCAACCCGCTAACCGCACCACCGCCTGGAACGCAACCACCGCATAGAATTCCGGAGAGGCGGACTAGGGGCGTGCCGGGCCACGGCGCCGGCCCGTTTGCTGGTGAGCACCGCGCGAGCCACCCCGACCCGCTCGGCGTCGAACCCCGGCGGCGGTTCGGTGAGCCCGACGAGCGCCTCGGCCAGCCGGTGCTGCGCGGCCGCAAGCGTGTCCCGAGTCTCCTGCGGCACAACGGGTTCGCTGATCCCGGGGGACGCAGGCGGCAGGTCGATCGGGCCGGGCGAGGTGGCCGGGTCGCGGCCGGCGGCGGCCCGGATCGCGGCCAGTTCCCCGGCCAGCTCGGCGGCCGGCGGGTAGTGCCCGTCGCGTTCGAGCAGGACCGCCGGCAGTTCGACCCGGCGCGCCACCTCGGCCAGCAGCCCGAACACCGGCTCGCCGACCGGGTGAGTGTGCGTGTCGTGCCACACCCCGTCGCGCAGCGTGCCGCCGGCCACATGCACGTAGGCGATCCGGTCCAGCGGCAGGGAATCCAGCGCCGCCATCGGGTCCGCGCCGAAGTTGACCGCCGAGCTGTACAGGTTCGCCACGTCCAGCAACAGCAGCGCGCCGGTGCGCTCGATCACCTCGGCCACGAACCGCGCCTCGGTCAGCTCGTCCTCCGGCCAGGACAGCACCGAGGCGATGTGCTCGAGGGCAAGTGGAACCCCGAGCGCGTCCTGGGCGATCCGCACGTTCGCCACCACCACGTCGAGGCTGGCCCTGGTGCGCGGCACCGGAAGCAGGTGTCCGACGTCGCGGCCGTGCGAGCGGACGAACGCGATGTGCTCGCTGACCAGCGGCGCGTCCAGCGCCCGCGCGCACGCGGCGAGCCGGGCCAGCCGGTCCGGCTCGGGTGCTTGCGCCCCGCCGAGGGACAGCGAGACCCCGTGCGGCACAACGGGAATGCCGCGTGCCCGGAGTACCCGCAGCGACTCCGGCAACCGGTCCGGCCGGATCTGCTCGGCGATCACCTCGACGAACTCCACGCCGGGCAGCCGCTCGACGGCCAGGTCGATCTCCGGCCGCCAGCCGATCCCGATCCGGGTGGTCATCCGCCGCACCCGCAGCCGCCACAGCCGCCGCCACAACCTCCGCCGCCGCCGTCGCCACCACCACCGCCGCCGGCCGCCGCCGCCGGCGTACTGTTCAGCGCCGAGCGCAGGGTGGGGTCGTTGATCGCCGCGAAGCCGAGCACCGCGACCCCGGCCACCTGCCACTGCGGTGCCGGCTCGGACTCGGCGGCGGTGCGGGACCGGGCCTTGTGCTCGCGCCGCAATCGGCGCAGCGCCGCCCACCCGACCGGCGTGCGCCGGGTCGCCGCGGGGACCCGGCGGACCACGATCCAGATCAGCGCGCCGCCGGTGACGATCAGCAACAGCAGCAGGGTGCCGGTCGGGCGGTCCAGCCGCACGCCGTTGACCATCCGGGCCACCCCGACCAGGAACAGCGCGATCGGCGGCAGCAATACCAGCCGCCACAGGAACAGCCGGTTCCCGTCCAGCAGCAGCCCGCGCGAGCGCAACTGCCGGTACACCGAGCGGGTCGCCGGGTGCTGCCGCATCCGTTGGTACACAGTGGATCGCTTGTTGGCGCCGGCGTGGATCGCGGCGCACACGGCGATCTCCACCGGTCCGTCCCCCGGCACGTCGTTGGCCGCGGTCAGCCGGCCGCCGCGGGAGACGAACGCCTGGCCGTTCAGGGCCAGCGCGGCGATCGCGGTGTCCACCAGCCGGCGGTGGCCGCCGGCCAGATAGGCCGCCTGGTAGTTGTCCAGCCGGATGTCGTCGGCACCGCGCTGGGACCCGATCCGGGTCAGCGCGGCCTGGACGACGAACATCAGCACCAGCGCGGCCGGGAAGCCCAGCCCGTACAGCAACAGGAACTCCGGCCCGGACAGGCCCCAGGGCTCTTCCATGTCCGTCACCCCTCCCGAGCATTCCGCCAGCTTTATCGTGGGACGACCGCCGAACGTCAGCGGGTTCCGGCCGACCGGCGGTCGCGGAATGTTCCGTCTGGTTAACGGTGGTTTACCGATGGGCGCCGGTCACCGGACGTTGCCGTGGTGTTGCTCAGCGTGGCTTTTCTGTCCCGGACACCCCGGTTCCCGGTATGTTCTGGCCCAGCGGTCTTGACGCCTTGAACACCCAGGGTGGATGGAGGCGGCGAAGTGGGGCGGCACTCGGCGAGTTCCCGGTCCGGACTTCGGACCCCGGTCGTCGTGCTCAGCGTTCTCCTGGTCACCGCGCTTGGCGGCTGGGTCGGGTACGACGCGCTGCGCGACGTGTTCGGCGGTTCCGGCTGCACCGCGCCGACCACTGTCAACGTGGTTGCGGCACCGGACATCGCGCCGGCGATCACGCAGATCGGCCGGGCGGCGGCCGCGGAGGACACCGCCGGCTGCTACCGGATCAACGTGGCGAGCCGGGACTCGGTGACCGTGACCGAGTCCATCACCGGTGCCAACGACGTCGACCGTCCCGACGTATGGATTCCCGAGTCCACCTTGTGGTTGCGCCGCGCGCACGAGAAGGGGGCGTGGAACACGCCGGTGACCGGGACCTCGGTGGCCAGTTCACCGGTGGTGCTCGCGCTGACCGAAGCCGCGGCCGCCGACCTCGGCTGGCCGGACCAGAACCCGTCCTGGGCGGAGCTGATCGGCCAGGCGGCCGGCGGCCTGAACCTCGGTTTCCCCGACCCGGCCCGGGATCCGATCGGGGTGGCGACCCTGGCCGGGCTGCGCGAACTGGTCAAGGTCGAGGCGGATCCCGGTGCGGCGAGCACCACCGTGCTGCGCCGGCTGTCCGCGAACACCCTGCCCGGACAGGCGGACCTGTTCGCCCGGCTGCCCAGCGTCACCGGGCCGGCCGAACCGCTCTCGGCGTTTCCCACCTCGGAGAACGCGTTGCTGCGCTACAACGTCCGGGATACCGGCGGCAAGCTGATCGCGGTGTACGCCGACCCGGCGGTGCCGGCGCTGGACTACCCGTTCGTGGTGCTGCCGGAGGCGGCCGAAGCCGCCCGCGCCGCCGCCGGGCGGTTCCTCGACCGGCTGATGAACCAGCGCAGCTCCGACACGTTCGCCGACGCCGGGTTCCGCACCCCGGACGGCAAGGCGCTGCGGGACCGGTCGCAGGATCGCCGCACCTCGGCCGCGCCGGCCACGCCGATCGAGCTGCCAAGCGCCGAGGACGTGGAACAGTTGCTCAACGCGTGGGCGGCGGTCAACCTCAGCGGCCGGTTGCTGGTCCTGCTGGACGTGTCCGGCTCGATGGGCGAGCGGGTGGCGGGGACCGACACGACCAGGCTGGGGCTGACCATCCAGGCCACGGCGACCGGCCTCGGGCTGCTCAAGCCGACCACCAAGGTCGGGATGTGGCTGTACTCCAGGAAACTCGACGGTGACAACGACTACTCGGTGCTGCTGCCGATGCGTCCGGTCGGCGAGCACCTGACCGGCCGGGCGGTGGAAACGCTGCGGGACGTGAAGGTCGTGCCGAACGGCAGCACCGCGCTCTACGACACGGTGCTGGCCGCGTACCAGGACGGCCGGCAGAACTGGGAGCCGGGCCGGATCAACACCGTCGTGGTGCTGACCGACGGCAAGGACGACAACGCCAGTGACATCAGTCGGGATGCGCTGCTCGCCGAGTTGACCAGGCTGCGCGACCCGCAGCGGCCGCTGACCCTGATCGGGATCGGTATCGGACCCGACGTCGACGCGGCCGAGCTGACCACGATCGCCGAGGCGACCGGCGGAAAGGCCTTCACCACACCGAATCCCGCCCAGATCGAGGGCGTGCTGAACGCCGCGCTGTCCCGGATGCTCTGCCAGCCGCCCAACTGCCAGCCGGCCCGCGCCGGCGGGTAGTCACGACACAACCAGACCGCCGGTCACCGCCGCGGCCACCGTGGACAGTCGCTCCCGGGCGGCCGCCGACCCGGTGGCCTGGATGGACAACAGCGCGACGGCATAGTCCGCCCCGCGCGCGGCGTCGTGCACCACACCGGCGCTGTGCAGGTGGAACCTGCCTCCGCGGTAGGAGACCCAGCCCTGCTTGGCGTAGACCGCAGGCGAGGCGCCCTGCCGGAGCAGACCGAAGTACTGGTCGAATCCGTCGGTCGCGCGCTGCTGGGCGCCGGCGAGCGTCGCGACGATCAGGTCCCGCTGGGAGGGCGCCATGTGGCGCAGGATGTGTTGGTAGATCCGAACGAAGTCGGCGGCGGTGACCAGGGTTTCGCCCCACTCGCTCGGATTGCCCGGCGACGCGGTCATGGTGAGGCCGATCCGGTCGGCCAATCGCCGCACGGCGCCGCGGCCGTCGAACTTTCCCCACAGCACGTTCATGGCGCCGTCGTCGCTGCTGCGCAGCGCCCGGTCGACCAGCCTGAGGTCGGACTCGGAAATGACGAGCCCCTCCGCGGCGGCGCGGTCGAACATGTCGACCGCCACGATCAGCTTGACCAGCGAGGCCGAGTAGAACTGCCGCCGCGCGCCCGGACCCTCGACCAACTCGCCGGTGCCGACGTTGAGCACGGCGAGGCCGAGCATCATGCCGGACGGGATCGCGTTCTCGGCCGCGTCGACCGCGGCCCGGATCGACACCGGGGGCGGTGCCGGCGCAGCGCTGGTGGTGGTCGTGGTCGGAACCGGCTCGGGGACGGCCGCCGTCGTCGGAGTGTCCACTGTGGACGGCTGGTCCGGCGGGGACTCGGGGGTGCCGCCGCAGCCGGCCACCAGGACGACCGCGGTGAGCACCGCGAGGGGCCAGGCAGATCTTCGGCCATTGTCACTCTGGGTATCCACGCCGCCTCCCAACGGTGCGCTACCGGGTGACTACTAGCTTGCACCTGTTTTGCAACATTTCCGACCCCGCCCGTTTGACCTGCGCGAATTGGCTGTTATGGTCCACGGCCACGGGCGCCTGCATCCCTCAAATGGGTGAACACGCTCAGCTAGATAGAGGAGTGAGATTGGCAACACGGTTCAGGATGGGTGCGGCGGTCGCCGGCATTTCCATCGCGGCGATGACGCTGGCGGCGGCGCCGGCCGGTGCGGACGATGTGACCGCCTCGGTGCTGGTGCCGAGCACCTGGGGTTACCGCGCGAACGTCAACGGGGTCGAGGGCGACCCCCAGACGAAGCTGTTCGACCTCAAGCTGTCCAACGGGGCCGTGCTCAAGGTCTACTGCGTGCAGATCTGGGAGAACCTCAACCACGACGAGAACGCCATGGTCGAGGTGCCCTGGGGCGACTACCCGAACCCCTCCTCGCCGTTCGTGGCGAACAGCGCCAAGATCAACTGGCTGCTGCACCACGGCTACCCGGCCCGGTCGCTGACCGACCTCGCCGCCACGCTCACCGCGGGCGGCGCCACCCTGTACGACGGGCTCAGCGAGCAGGAAGCGATCACCGCCACCCAGGCCGCGGCCTGGCACTTCAGCGACGACACCCAGCTGAACCGGGACAACACGCTGCTGGACAGTGACGACGAGGGCACCGAGAGCGATGTCCTGGCGTTCTACGACTACCTGACCGGACCGGCTAACACCGGCCAGGCGCAGGGCATCGCGCCGACGCTCGAGCTGACCCCGGGCGAGAAGACCGGCGCCAGCGGTGACCGGATCGGTCCGTTCACCGTGTCCACCACCGGAAAGGTCACCGAGCTGCTGGCGAACGTGCCGGCCGGCGTGCGGATCACCGACAAGGACGGCACCGAGCTGACCGCCGCCACCATCAAGGACGGCACCGAGATCTACTTCGACATCCCGGCGGACGCGGCCGCCGGTGCCGGCACCGTCAAGCTCACCGCCTCGGCCCTGGTACCGACCGGCCGGCTGTTCGTCGGCAAGGACGGGCGCAGGGCGCAGTCGCTGATCGTCGCGCAGTCCAACACGGCGACGCTGACCGCGGACGCCAAGGCCGGCTGGAAGCTCGCGCCGGTCACCACCACGACCACGCCGCCGAGCACGACGACCACGGTCCCGCCGGCCACCACGACGACCACCACGGCGGCTCCGGTGCCGCAGGCGTCGGCCGGCGACGAGGAACTGGCGAACACCGGCGTGTCGATCCTGGTCCCGATCGGCATCGGCACGGCCCTGCTGGCCGCCGGCATCGCGGCCATGCGCTTCCAGCGCCGCCGCAGCGCCTGACCGACGAAGACCCCTGGCTCCCGCCCACCCCGACTGGGCGGGAGCCAGGTCATCCCTGGTGCCAGCCGCGGGCCCGGCCCCGCCGGATGACCGACACGAGCAGAACGGACAGCGCGGCCAGGCCCACCGCGAGCGCGGCGACCAGACCGGGCAACCGATCGCGGGACGGGGGATCCGCGGGAGCGGCGGCCGGCGCCACCGTGCCGGATGCCGGCCGGCTGGTGGCCGGCGGCGGTTCGGACCGGCCGGGCAGCTCCGCGGTGACCGCCGCCTGAACGTCCAGCGTTCCCCAGCCCAGCCGGGGATCACGGCCACCCGCCGGGGACCGGTTGGCGGTGCGGACCAGCCGCTCGCTCACCCGCGCCGGGTCGAGGCCCGGACGGTACGCGCGAACCAGTGCGACCGCGCCGGCGACGTAGGCCGCGGCGAATGCCGGACCCTGGACGCCCCAACGGTGGCCGAGCTCTCCCTTGGCACCTGCCGAGGTGCTCACCAGGTCGCTGCCGGGTGCGGCGATCAGCGTCCCGGTCTCGGCCTGCACCGCCGTCCCCGCCTGGTCGTGCGCGCCGACGCCGATCACCCCGGGCAGCGCGGTCGGGTAGCTGTGCGCTTCCGGCCGGTCGCCCACCGCCGGTGAGACGATGACCACCTTGCGCGCCAAGGCGTTACGCACGGCGGCGGCCAACGCCGGGCTGCTGCGGGTGGCCGGGGCCACGACCAGGACGACGGACGCACCGGCGCCGACGGCCCGGTCGATCCGGCCGGCCAGCGCGTCCGGATCGGCTCCCTCCGCGCCGGCGCCGCTGCCGGTCGACTGGGTGTAGCGCAGGCCGAGGATCCGCGCCCCCGGCGCCATCCCGGCGAACGTGGTGGCCGGGTTCGGCCGCGCCGCAACGATTCCGGCGGCGAACGTGCCCCGGCCGTCGCAGTCGGCGGCGTCCGAGCCGGAAACCACCTGGCCCGGCCCGAACTGGGCGTTGGCCTGGTCCACCCCGGTCCCCAGCACCGCGACCAGCTGCCCGGATCCGTCGGTGAGCGGCCAGATCCGCGCCGGGTCGCTGATCCGCTGCGCCCAACCGACCCCGTCCCGGAACACCCCGGCCGGCGTGGCGCACTGGGCCGCGGCCGACGTCACACCGCCCGCCGGCAGCAGGGCGAGCATCAGGCCGAGCATGGCCGCGATCCTCACCGGGGTACCCACAGCCGCACCCGGGTGCCGTGGCCGGGCCGGGAGGTGACCTCGGTCCGACCGCCCACCTCGGCCAGCCGGGCCACGATCGACTCGGTGATGCCGAACCCCGGGTGGCACCGGGCCGGGTCGAAGCCGGTGCCGCGATCCGTTGCGGTGACGGCGATCCCGGCGCCGGACCGCTCGACCCGAACCTCCGCCCGGTTCGTGCCGGCATGCCGCAGGGTGTTGCGCAGCGCCTCACCGGTCGCCTCGCGCAGCGCGGCGCGGCGGCGGGGGGACAATCCGAACCCCGGATCGGCCAGCACCAGCCGAGCCCGCAGCCCGGCGCCGGCCAGGTCGTCCAGCACGGCGGTGAGCTCCTCGCCGAGCGTGCGCGGCGGTCTCGGCTCGGCCAGCCGGCGGCGCAACTCGGTTCCGCGCGCCCGCGCGGCCTCCGGCGGCGCACCGAGGGCGAGCGCATCCAGGGTCGGCAGCACGGTGTCGTGCAGCATCCGGTCGAGCGCGGCCCGTTCGGCGGCCCGGCCCCGGTTCCGGCCGATCCGGTAGCCGAACAGCGCTCCGGCAATGATCATCATCCACATGTCAGGCCGTCATCAGACCGTGCTCGATGGCGTACCGGGTCAGCTCGGGACGCCGCCGCAGCCCGGTCTTGTCCCGGACCCGGTCCAAATAGGACCGTACGGTCCGTACCTGGATCCGCAGCGCCACCGCGATATCCTGATCCCGCTCCCCCGCCGCCAGCCGGGCCAGGACCTCGATCTCCCGCTCGGACAGTTCCAGGCGCACGGGAACCTGCTCCGCCACCACCGGAAACCGGAGCCGGGTACCCGCCGCGATCTGGCGAACCGCCCGCAGAATCTCCTCGGCCCGCGCACTCTTGCACAGGTAGCCCCACGCTCCCGCGGCCCTTGCCCGGTGCACGTCGGCGGCGTCCGCCCGCGCCGAGACCACCAGCACCCGGTGCCCCAACCGGGCAAGCTCCAACACCGCGGCCGCGCCACTCACCCCGGGCAGTCCCAGATCCAGCACCACGACGCAGCCCGGCCGCCGGCACCGGGCGATGAACTGGGTGACCGACCCGGCCATCGCCTCCAGCCGCAGGTCTGCGGCCTCGGTGAACAGCCGGGCCAACGCGGCGCGGTACAGCGGGTGGTCCTCAACCACACCGACCGCAATCTCCATCGCATCCTCCTGATAGCCCTCGCTGGCCCGACCATAGCCAGGAGATGATTCCCAAGAGGCACAACGGAAACGGAAGTTTCCGGGGAACCGCGAGGCCCTGCCGCACGTCCCGACGCTTGATCACCGCAACGGGCCGCGCATTGGTCACGGCCACCTTCGAGCGTGCGGGAGATGGATGTCCACAGTGGAGTGGCTATGATGGCGGCGTGGAATCCACGCGGGTGGATCGGTGGTTGTGGGCGGTTCGGCTGACGAAGAGTCGGACGGATGCGGCGGGGGCATGCCGGGGTGGGCATGTGCGGGTCAACGATCGGCCGGCCAAGGCGGCGACCGGCGTGTCGGTGGGGGACGAGGTGCGGGTGCGGGTGGGGGACACCGTGCGGATCGTCGAGGTGGTCCGGGTGATTCAGAAGCGGGTGGGAGCGGCGGAGGCGGTGACCTGCTTCATCGACCGGACGCCGGTGCGGGCGCCGGAGGTTCCGGTGGCGCGGCGGGATCGAGGGGCGGGGCGGCCGACAAAGCGGGACCGGCGGGTGCTGGATCGATTTCGTACGAGTCGGCAGTAGCAGCGGTCAGGGGGCGACGGCGACGGGGTGTGGAGTGCGGGCGATGCGGCCGGGGCGCAGGCCGCGGGCTGCCAGCGCGGTAAGGATGTGCGGCACGGCCGCCACGGTAGTCTGGTAGCCGCCGTCGTGCATGAGGATGATGTCGCCGGAGCGGAGGCTGGCGGCGGCGCGGACGATGTCGGACGTGCTCACCCCGGCCCAGTCGCGGGTGTCGACGGTCCAGAGGACTTCGGTGAGGGCGAGCCGGGACGCGGTGGCGCGGACGCGGTCGTCGGTGTCGCCGTACGGGGGGCGGAAGAGCGTGGGGGTCTGGCCGGTGATCCGGCGGATGGTGCGTTGGGTCTGGTCGATCTCCTCGAACACCGAACCGGGGTCGTCGAGTTCGGTGAGGTGCGGATGGGTGAAGGTGTGGTTGCCGAGGTCCTTGCCCGCCGAATGGCACGCCCGAAGGAGATCGGGGTGCCGTTCGGCGTGCTCGCCCCAGATGAAGAACGTGGCGGGAGCGTCGTCAAGGGCGGCGAGCAGGGCAAGGGTCGAGTCGGGGTGGGGGCCGTCGTCGAAAGTGAGGCCGACGTAACCGGTCACCACGGGTGGGCGGCCCGTTCGAACGCCCGGGCGATGGCGGCATAGGCGGGTTTGGGCAGATAGCTCTGGTCGAACGGGAGAGCGGCGCCCTCGCCGGGGAAGAACGGCGGGATCCAGGAGTCGCGGTCGCCGACGCCCCACTGGGTCACGCCGACGCAGCGGCGGACGGCGAGACAGGCGGAAACCACGGCGCCGTAGTCGTCGGCCTGCTGGGCCAGTTTCGCGTCGGTGACCGGGAGGTTCATCCGGATGTCCAGCTCGGTGATCGCGACGTCCAGACCGAGTGCGGCGAAGCGGGCGATGTTCTCGCGCATGGACGAAGGCACCTGGCCCAGAATCAGGTGACCCTGGATGCCGATTCCGTCCAGCGGAACATGTTGCCGCTTCAGGGATCTCGCCAGGGCGTACATGGCGTCGCTCTTGGCGTTGATGCCCTCGATGTTGAAGTCGTTGAGGTACAGCTTGGCTTTCCGGTCCGCGGCGCGGGCGGCGCGCAGGGCGTCGGCGATGTAGCTCGTGCCCATCGCGTTGTAGAACGGGGTCTGCCGGAACGTGCCGTCCTCGTTGAACGGCTCGTTGACCACGTCCCAGGCGTCGAGCTGACCGGCGTAGTGCGACGCCTCGGCGCGGATGTGCCGAAGCATCGCGGGACGCACCTGGGCGGCCGGCAACGCGCCGACCCAGGCCGGCAGTTGGCTGTGCCAGACCAGAGTGTGGCCGCGCACCCGGTCCCGGTTCTCCCGGGCGAACGCCACTACCTGGTCACCGGGCGCGAAGTTGAACACGCCCGGCTCGGGCTCGGTGGTCTCCCACTTCATCGCGTTGCCCGGGGTGACCATGTTGAACTGGGTCTCGGCCACCTCGGTGTACGGGCGGTTGCTGCCCAGTTCCTCCAGCACGATCGCGGTGCCGTAGAACCGGCCGGTGCGCTCGGCCAGCCGGTGCAGCGCAACGCCGTCGGACAGGCCGAAGAACTGGATCGCATACGCGGCAAGGTTGTTCGGGATGAACAGCGGCAGGTTGTGCGGCGCACCCTCGAGGCTGATCGCCTCCACCGCGACCCGGCCGGACCGGTCGGCGTAGCGGGTACGGGTCCAGGTCGGCTCCGGCGAGTCGGTGGCCGTCGGCGTCTGGCTCAACCCGTGGACGTTGGTCCACTGCTTGATCTCCTCGCCGAAGTTGGGGTAATGCAGGATGTCGTCCTCGGTGCCGTGCCACAACTGCATGCGCGGCCGCGGACCGCGGTAGCCGGGTGCGGCCCCCCGCACCAGATCGCCCCACTCCTTCGGGGTCTTGCTGACCAATCCGTTGGCGCACTCGGAGTTCCACTCCGAACCGTTGGTGGTGGCGAAGCAGCCGAACGGCACGCCGGCGAACGCCGCACCGGCCCGGAAGATGTCCGGGTAGTCGCCGAGCAGGACGTTGGTCATCATCGCGCCGGAGGACAGCCCGGTCGCGAACACCCGGCCCGGATCCGCGTGGTGCCGGCGCTGCACGTACTTCACCATCGACACGATGCCGGCCGGATCACTGTTCCCGTTGTGCCGCAACGCCTCCGGCGACGACACGTCGAAGCAGTGCGACGCCCGGGTGGCCGACGGGTAGATCACGATGAAGCCGAACTGATCGGCCAGCGAGGCGAACGGCGTGCCGGAGTGGAACACCGGGCCGGAGCCGGTGCAGAAGTGCAGCGCCACCACCACCGCGGGTCGGCGCGGCAGGTTGTCCGGAACGTACAGGTGCATCTCCAGGTTGGTCGGGTTGTAGCCGAAGTCGGTCACCTGAACCAGGCCGGCGGCCGAGGCCCGGCCCGGGGTCAGCAACGTCACGGCGAGGAGCAGCGAGATGAGACCCGACAGGAATCTGCGCATTGCGGCTCTCCAGTTCAGCTGACCGTGCAGCTGTTTCCGTTCAACGTGAAGGAGGTCGGTTTACCGGTGTTTCCGGTGTGGCCGGCCTGGAAGCCGATGCTGCCGACCGACGTGCCGGGGTTGATCAGGGCGTTGTGCCCGACGTTGCGCGCGGTGACCTGGCCGGACGACGGGCTGAACGAGGCGTTCCAGCCGCCGCCGATGGTCTGCCCGGCGGGCAGGGTGAACACCAGGGACCAGCCGTTGACCGCCGTGCTGCCGGTGTTGGCGATGGTGATGTCCGTGGTCAGCCCGTTGTTCCAGGCGTTGACGTTGTAGGTGACCCGGCAGGATCCGACCGGCGGCGGCCCGGTGGTGGTCGTGGTGGTGGTGACCGGTGGCGGCACGGTGTTCAGGCCGAAGAAGGCGATGGCCAGCGCGGCCTGGCCGGCCATCGGCAGGCTGTGCCCGACGCCCTCCAGCCTGATCGCCTCGACCGGTGCCATGGTTCCGGTGCCGCCGTAACGGGTGCGGGTCCAGCCGGCCTGCGGGGTGTCGGTCTGGGTCGGGGTCTGGCTCACGCCGTGCACGTTGGTCCACTGCTTGACCTGCTCGCCGAAGTTCGGGAACCGCAGCGTGCTGTCCGCGGTGCCGTGCCAGATCTGCATGCGCGGCCGGGGCCCGGTGTAGCCGGGGAAGGCGCCACGGGCCGCGTCCCCCCACTGTTGCGCGGTCCGGATCACGGTGCCGTTGGCGCATTCGCTGTTCCAGGTGTTCGGCGGGGTGGTGGCGAAGCAGGTGTCCGGCACGCCCATGAACGGCGCGCCCGCCTTGAACACATCCGGATAGTTGGCCACCAGGACATTGGTCATCATCCCGCCGGAGGACGCCCCGGTGACGAAGACCCGGTTGGGATCGCCGTTGAACCGCTGCTCGACGTAGGTGACCATCGACCTGATCCCGACCGGGTCGCTGCCACCGTCCCGGCGCAGCGCCTGCTGCGTGTACACGTCGAAGCAGTTGCCGCTGCGGGTCGCGCTCGGGTAGATCACGATGAAGCCGTGCTGGTCGGCCAACCGGGCGAACTCGGTGCCGCTGAAGAAGGCCGGGCCGGAACCGGTGCAGTAGTGCACGGCCACCAGGATCGGCGGGCGCGGGGCGGCCACCCGATCCGGCACGTACAGGTGCATGCGCAGGTTGCTCGGGTTGTTCCCGAACCCGGTCACCTCGACCAGGGATGCTGCCCTCGCCGGGGGTGCCAGCTGGATGAGCACGGTGACGAGCAGCAGGACCGCCCCCAGGCAGCCCAGGATCGCTCCCCTGATCTTCATTGGAGATCTCCCTCGTTCAACGCTGAAACATTTCGATTCTGTTCCGGAATGTTTGCCAGCACAAGACCCCAGTACGCTTGACCTCCTTGCTATTTGGGCTCTAGGTTCGTAAAAACCAATGGCGGTAGTTCCGAAATTTTCGGAGGCACGCGATGAAGCGCAGCCCGGTCGCCAGCCTGCTCACCGCGGGGATACTCACCGCCGGACTGCTCACGGCCGCCCACGCCGTCGGCGGACCGAGCGGCGAGCCGGCCGGCTCGCCGCAGCACGGCGAGCGCTGGGTCAACACCTGGGTTTCCATGCCGCAGCTGACCGAGCCCGGGAACATGCCGCCGCCCCCGTTCACCCAGGACAACCTGGTGCTGGCGGACGCCACGCTGCGACAGACCATCCGGGTGTCCGTCGGCGGGCAGACGCTGCGGCTGCGCTTCTCCAACGCGTTCGGCGGCACCGACCTGCCGCTCACCGCGGTGTCGCTGGCCCTGCCGGCCGGCGGCCAGGCCGGGGTCAGCGCCATCCAGCCCGGCAGCTCCCGCCCGATCACCTTCAACGGCAAGCGTTCCGTGGTCATCCCGGTCGGCGCCCAGGTGGTCTCCGATCCGGTGCGCATCGACCTGCCGGCCCGCACCAACGTGACCGTCACCGCCTACCTGGCGCAGGGCCAGGCGTCCAACAACATCACCTCGCACCCGGGTTCCCGGACCACCTCGTACCTGATCGCCGGCAACCGCGTCGACGAGGTTGACCTGCCCGGCTCCACGGCGACCAACCACTGGTACTTCCTCAGCGGCGCCGAGACCCGGTCCAGCCGCGCGGCCGGCGCGGTGATGCTCGGCGACTCGCTCACCGACGGCCGCGGCTCCACCACCAACGGGAACAACCGGTGGCCCGACCAGTTGCTCGACCGGTTGCAGTCCCGGCGGGACACATCGGACATCGCGATCCTGAACCAGGCGGCCGGCGGCAACCGGGTGCTGCGCGACGGGCTCGGCCCCAACGCCATGGCCCGGCTGGACCGCGATGTGCTGGCACAGAGCGGAGTCGAGTGGCTGGTCGTGTTCGAAGGGGTCAACGACATCGGCACCGCCGAGGCCACCGAGGCCGCGCAGAAGAAGATCGCCGACGACCTGATCGACGCGTTCGAACAGATCATCGTCCGGGCGCACGCGCACGACATCCGGGTCTACGGCACCACTTTGCTGCCGTTCGGCGGCAACACCGCCTATGACGACCCGACCGGGTTCCGGGAGATGGCGCGGCAGACGGTGAACCGGTGGATCCGCACCAGCCGGGCGTTCGACGCGGTCATCGACTTCGACCAGGTGACCCGCGACCCGGCCAACCCGCGGGCGCTGCTGCCGGCCTACGACGACGGCGACCACCTGCACCTCAACCCGACCGGCTACCGGGCCATGGCCGACGCGGTGCCGGCCCGGCTTTTCCGGTAGGGCTTCAGGAATCTCCGGCGGCCCGGCGGTACCGCTCGGCCAGCACGCGCAGCGCGGCCACCAGCTCCGGCGAGTCGGCGACCTCGAAGTCGGCGTCCAGCATCCCCAGGTACAGCGCCAACATCTGCGGATGGTCGGAACCGGGCCGGAACGCGCACCGGTCCGCACCAAGGGACTCGACGTCCACCGGGATCGGCAACCGGTCCCGCACGTAGGCCGCGGGCGCGTGCACGATCACCCTGGCCCGGTACCGCCAGGTGGCCTCGCCGACCCCGCGGGCGACCCGGGCCGCGATCTCCTCGTCGGACGGCAGCTCGCGCGGCGGAAACCGCGGGCCGGTCGGCGTCCGCGGCTCGATCCGGTCGACCCGGAACGTGCGCCAGTCCGCGCGATCGAGGTCCCAGGCCACCAGGTACCACCGCCGCCGGTCGTTGACCAGACGGTACGGCTCCACCGAACGCCGGCTCGCCGAACCGGAGTGTGCGGTGTAGTCGAACCGCAACCGCTCATGGTCCCGGCAGGCGGCGGCGATCACGGTCAGCACGTCCGGGTTCACCCGCGGACCGCGCCCGGGCATCGGCACGGTGTACTGGAAGGCGCTGACCCGGTGCCGCAGCCGGGACGGCAGCACTTGCTGCAGCTTGGCCAGCGCGCGCACCGACGTCTCCTCGATGCCGGCGACCGAACCGCTCGCCGCGGTGCGCAACCCGACCGCGACCGCCACCGCCTCCTCGTCGTCGAGCAGCAGCGGCGGCAGCGACCCGCCGGCGCCGAGCCGGTACCCGCCGGACACCCCCGGCCGCGCCTCGACCGGATAACCCAGCCCGCGCAACCGATCCATGTCGTTGCGGATCGTCCGGGTGGTGACCGCGAGCCGCTCGGCCAGCTCCGCACTGGTCCAGTCCCGCCGGGTCTGTAACAGGGACAACAGCCGCAGCAGCCGCGCCGAGGTTTCCAACATTCTTCGATCCTGCCCGAGAACGAGGAACGAACCGTTCCGCAATTGCTCATAGCCTGCTCGGTATGAGCGATGACATCAAGCCCTTCCGCATCGAGATCCCCCAGGCCGACCTCGACTACCTGCACGACCGGCTGGCGAACGCCCGCTGGTCCGGCGAGCTGCCCGGCGTCGGCTGGACCCGCGGCGTTCCGCTCGGCCACCTCAGGGAGCTGGCCGAGTACTGGCGCACCGGGTTCGACTGGCGCGCCCAGGAGGCGAAGCTCAACTCCTACCCGCAGTTCACCACCGAGATCGACGGCCAGCGGATCCACTTCCTGCACGTCCGCTCGGACCGCCCGGACGCCAAGCCGCTACTGATGACGCACGGCTTTCCGAGCAGCGTGGCCGAGTTCCTGCGGATGATCGACCCGCTGGTCGACCCGGCCGAAGGCCAGGCGTTCCACCTCGTGGTGCCGTCGCTGCCCGGGTACGCCTTCTCCACGCCGCTCGCCGGCACCGGTTGGACGATGGGCCGCACCGCCCACGCCTGGGTCGAGCTGATGCGCCGGCTCGGCTACCGGCGCTACGGCGTGCACGGCGGCGACGTCGGCGGCGGCGTCTCCGGGATGGTGGCCGGCTTCGACGGTGAGCACGTCACCGGGATGCACGTGGTGACCGACCCGCTGACCGCCGCGAACGTGGCCACCTTCATGCCCGGCGCCGCCGACCGGTTCGACGAGAACGACCCGGTGGACAAGCTGATCCTGCGGCGGATGAACGAGTTCAGCACCGACGGCTCCGGCTACCTGGCGATCCAGAACACCCGGCCGCAGAACATCGGCTACGGCCTGGTCGACTCGCCGCTGCTGCAGTTGGCCTGGATCGTGGAGTGCTTCGAGCGGTGGACGGACCTTCCGGTCGACCGGGACCAACTGCTCACCACGGTCAGCCTGTACTGGTTCACCGCGTCCGGGTCCAGCGCCGCGCACACCCTCTACGAGCAGGCACACTCCACCGACTGGGGCGCGCCGAGCGATCTGCCGCAGGGCTTCGCGGTGTTCGGTGCGGACGAGACCGTGCGCAGGCTCGTCCCGGCGCCACCCGAGGCGCACTGGACCGAGTTCGAGCGCGGACTGCACTTCCCGGCGATGGAGGCCCCGGCGGAGCTCGTCGGAGACCTGCGGGCGTTCTTCGGTTCTCTGGTGTGAAAACCCTTCGGCTGTAAGCGAACCAGCGGTGCACAGCGGGTGAGACCTGAGCCGGCGTGGTTAACATCGAAACCATGTCTCAGGTCTCATCGCACTTGCACATGAGGTCCGTGCCGACCGGGCTCAGCCTGACCGACTCGGTGTACGAACGCCTGCTGCGCGAACGGATCGTGCTGCTCGGCTCCGAGGTCGACGACGAGGTGGCCAACCGGATCACCGCCCAACTGCTGCTGCTCGCCGCCGAGGACCCGGACCGGGACATCACCTTCTACATCAACTCACCGGGCGGCTGGGTCACCGCCGGCATGGCCATCTACGACACCATGCAACTGATCACACCGGACGTCGCCACCTGGGCCATGGGCCTGGCCGCCTCCATGGGCCAGTTCCTGCTCACCGCCGGCGCCCCCGGCAAGCGCTACGCCCTCCCGCACGCCCGGATCATGATGCACCAACCCTCCGCCGGCATCGCCGGCGTCGCCTCCGACGTCGCCATCCAGGCCCAGGTCTTCGCCCGGTTCAAACTCGAGATCGCCCAAATCACCGCCCAGATCACCGGAAAACCCATCGAACAGATCACCACCGACCAAGACCGCGACCGCTGGTTCACCGCCGAAGAAGCCCAAACCTACGGCCTCCTCGACCACGTAGTCGCCCGCACCCCCAACACCGGCAACGGCGACCGGTAAGTCGCCTCCCGCCACCGTCTACCATCCGAGTCGACGGTTCGGACCGGGAGGTGCGGGGTTGATCGCCGGTATGGACCGGGCCGGAAGGATCGTTCTGATCACGGCCGATGGTCGCAGCACGGACAGCCTCGGCCTGTCTCTCGCCGAGTCCGCGCGGGTGGCTGCGGCGCTGGGTCTGCGGGAGGCGGTCAACCTGGACGGCGGCGGCTCGACCACCATGGTGGCCCGCGGGCAGGTGGTCAACCGACCGTCCGACGCCACCGGGGAACGCCCCGTCGGCGACGCGATTCTGGTGCTACCCAAC
>NZ_DASUCC010000093.1:0-17113 GCF_035762905.1 Actinophytocola sp. | reverse complement strand
ACGGTCAGCGGGCTGGCCTTGATCGGGCGGTGCGTGAGCTATCGCTCGATCTTGGCGAACGTAGTCAACTTGGTCATGGCCGTGCGGCCGACCACCATGGTTGCCTCGGGGTACTTGCTGTCCCGGATCGCGGCCAGGTCGCTACGGACCTCGACACACTGTCCACCGGTCTCCGACTGTGAAGACTTACGCCATGTCATGGTCATTACCCCTCCATCAACTCGCTGATCAGCTTACGACTTCCGTCCTTCGGAAGGGCAATGCGGTCCAGCCGGCTGAGCATCGTGGTGTACCGGTCTGCCTCGTGGATGTAGGCAGCGCCGGAGGCCAGTTCGACGTGCACCACGGGTGGGGTGTGCGGGAAGCGCATCCAGTGCCAGGTGTTCAACAGGAGGACGTCGGTTTGCAGGCCGGGGATGACGCGGACGCCGATGCCGATCTGTTGACTGCGTAGCAGGTGGGCCAACTGGTTTCGCCATGCCTCTTGTCCGCCCCACGGTGTGCGTAGCGCCGCCTCGGTGAGGTACGCCGTGTAGTCGACCTTGGTGATGATCTGCTGTCGCCGTAGACGGGCCATCCAGCGGGTTTCGATGTCTTCGGATGGAACACCGTCGGCGGCCATGATCGATATGGCGGTCTCGTAGGTCTGGAGCAAACCGGGGACGGCGACCATGGCGACGGTGACGAGTTCGTTGGCCTCGGCCTCGTAGCCGGCGAGTGTGCCGACATCTTCGGGGACGCCGGGGATCGGGCGGTCCCACCAACCGGATGTGGAACCGGCGGCGATTTCGGCGAGTACCTGGTCCCGATCTTTGGCGGGCAATCCCCATGCGGTGATCAGGGTCGCGAATTCCTCGATGGTGACCGGTCGGAGTCCGCGTTCGGTGCGGCTGAGTTTTGATCCGTGCCATCCGGCCATCTCGGCGGCCCGTTCCAGCGGGAGTTTGCAGCGCTCGGTGCGGATCGCGCGCAGGCGTGTTCCGCGCATTCGATCGCGTGCTTGCGGATTTCGTTCGGACATCGCCGACCCTTCCCTACTTCGGAAGTCGCTGCAGCTTCCCGGAAGGGAGCGTACCGTCCGCCAGAGGCACAGGCAGTGCGAGTGAAGGCATATGGAAACGGCGATGAGTATCTCCAAGCGTGACTCGACCCTCCTATACGTATTCCCCATGAACCCGCGCGACGTGGCGGTGACTCCCGACTACCCGCCATGTCGCGCGCCCAGGGGCGGTGACCGGTGATGGCCAGGAGAGCCGGCCAGCATGGGGGCGGCCTGTTGGCAGCGTGGTTGACGAGTCCAGCGCCACCGCGTGTGCCGCAACCGCGTGCGTGGCGCGCGTGCGGGTGGCACGGTTGCCGGACGTTGTTGATCGGTGCGACCGAACGAGAAGCGGAAGAACGGCTCGCCGGGCATCAACAACGAGTACACGGACAGCCGGCGCCGGAGAATCGGAATGGTTGACCTGGTTTGGAAGCTGTCACCGTGGGATCGTCGTGTACACGCGTTCTGCACGATGGGCGACGTTGTCAGCGAGGCCGTTTGCCAGCATTCCGCACTGACACCCCGCCTTGCCGAACCGGCCGAGAATGATCGTCGCTGCCAGGCATGTCTGTTGTTGCACGGCGACGAGCTCGCTGACCATTACGGCGACGCCGACCGGTACGCGCAATAAACGGTACGCGCGGACGACGAAAAGGTGACCGGGTCGCTCGGCGCACGGTTGTGGACTGGCCCGGCTTTCCGACGCTGCCGGAGACGGCACCGAGGCCGACCCGCGCCCGCGATCGCCGCGCGCAGCGCGGCGATCGCGGATGCACGGAACGCCGGGCCCGGCTTAGCCAGGTGGACCGACCGGGCGTTCCGACCCTGCCGGGGACGGCACCCGGGCCGACCCGGCGGACCGGAACCGGGGTTCACCCGGCCGCATGTGGCAACTCGGGTGCTGGAGTCGGCCGTTCAGCTGCTGGGATCGGGAACTCGCGGATCGGGGCGGGGCGTCGAGGGTGTCACATCCGGGGACTGGCCGGTGTCTGCTGGGTGAAGGCGGGGAGCGAAACATCGGGAGGAAACATGGCCGGCAACGTCCGGATTCCGAAGGCCGAGCTGACCGGCATCTACGGTGCCGTGGTCCGGCGGATGTCCCGGAAGATGTTCGGGGAGGTGCCCGAACCGGTCGCGGTGGTATGGCACAACCGGAAGGTGCTGAACTTCAGCTTCGGTCTCGGGCGCAAGGCCGCGAAGTGGGACAAGTGTGACGAGAACCTCAAGTCGTTCGCGCACATGGCGGTGGCGACGCTCGTGGGGTGCGGGTTCTGTTTGGATCTGGGGTATTTCATGGCGCACAACGAGGGGCTGGATGTGGCCAAGGCGCGCGAGGTGCCGCGGTGGCGCGAGTCGGACGTCTTCACGGCGCTGGAGCGCGACGTGATGGCCTACGCCGAGGCGATGACACACACCCCGCCACGGGTGACCGACGAGATGTCCGCGCGGCTGCTCAACGCGTTGGGGGCGCCGGCGCTGGTGGAGCTGACCGCCCACATCGGACTGTCGAACCTGTCCACCCGGACCAACACCGCGTTCGGCATCGAGTCGCAGGAGTTCTCCGCGGCCTGTGATCTCAAGCCGCTCGCCCGGGCCTCGAGCGCATGACCGAAGATCCGTTCGTCACCCACCGCAGCCTGCTGTTCACCGTCGCCTACGAGATGCTCGGCTCCGCGGCCGACGCCGAGGACGTGGTGCAGGAGACCTGGCTGCGGTGGGCCGGCATCGGCGACGCGCGCCGGGCGGAGGTGCACGAGCCGCGGGCGTACCTGGTGCGGATCGTCACCCGGCAGGCGCTCAACCGGCTGCGCACGCTGGCCCGCCAGCGTGAGGACTACGTCGGCGAGTGGCTGCCCGAGCCGCTGCTGACCAGCCCGGACGTGGCCGACGACGTCGAGTTGGCGGAAAGCGTCTCGATCGCGATGCTCACCGTGCTGCAGACCCTCGGTCCGGCCGAGCGCGCGGTCTTCGTGCTGCGCGAGGTGTTCGACGTGCCCTACGAGGAGATCGCCGAGGCGGTGGGCAAATCCTCCTCGGCGGTCCGGCAGATCGCGCACCGGGCCCGCCAGCACGTGGCCGCGCGCCGCCCGCGGATGGCGGTCAGCCGGACCGAACAGCAACAGGTCGTCGAGCGCTTCCTCGCCGCGCTGACCACCGGGGACGTGCAGGGCCTGCTGGACGTGCTGGCGCCCGACGTGGTCCTGGTCGCCGACGGCGGCGGCCTGGCGCCGGCCGCCCTGCGCCCGGTCGAGGGCAGCGACCGGGTGCTGGCGCTGCTGTCCCGCTTCGCCCGGGTGGCGCCCCGCGCCCAGGTCGCCACGATGCTGATCAACGGCGCGGTCGCGGCCCGGATCGGTCCGGCCGGCGAGCTCTTCGACACGGCGGTCGCCTTCGTGATCGAGGACGGCCGGATCACCCGCCTCTACGCCATCCGCAACCCGCACAAGCTGGAACGGCTGAGCACCGTGGCACAGCTGCGCCGCTAGGGCCTCACAGTGGATCGTTGAGACAAGTCTCGGGCCAACCAACGCAACCTCAGGGGCACCGTGACGCAACCCAGCCACAATCACCCCGCCAACCGCACCACCGGCCGGAACGCAACAACAGCAGTAAAAACCCGGAGAGGCGGACTAGCTGAGCCGCACCGAAAGGCAGGTGACGCAACCCTCGAGCCGTTCGAACTCGCCGATGTCCACCGGCACCGGGCGGTAGCCACGGCCGGCGAACAACGCGGCGCTCGCCGGGGCGGACGCCGACATCAGCAGCTGGTCATCGCCGAGCAGCACCACATGCGCGCCCGCCGGTTCGGGCACCGGCAGGAACGCGTCGAACAACTCGGGATGGTCGACCAGCGGCGGGTATCCGATCACGGTGCCGTCCGGCAACGCGGTGACCGCCGACTTCAGGTGCAGCACCGTGCGCACCCCGACCGGGACCACCCGCCGGCCCCGCACCGCCAGGAAGTCCCGCAGCTGCGCGATTCCGGCGTCGTTGGTGCGCCCGCCGCGGCCCACGTAGACGGTGTCGCCGACCTTCAGCACGTCCCCGCCGTCGAGGGTGCCCGGCGCCTCGATGGCCACGGTCCGGTATCCCAGGTCCGCCACCGTCTCCCGGACCGCGGCCAGCTCCGGCCGGCGAACCTCGGCGCCGGGCCGGGCCAGTACCACCAGATCGCCGAACACCACCATGGTGTCCTCGACGAACACCCCGTCCGGACACTCGTCCACCGGCGGGACCTCGACGCAGTCCCAGCCGGCCGCGGTCATCGCCTCGACATAGTCCCGCCACTGCCGCAGCGCCAGCCCGGCGTCCACCGGCGTGCGGGCGATGTGCGTGACCAGACCGTCCGCCAGCCGCGGCCCCGGCCGCCGCACCAACGCCCGCC
Organism: Actinophytocola sp.; assembly: GCF_035762905.1. GTDB lineage: Bacteria > Actinomycetota > Actinomycetes > Mycobacteriales > Pseudonocardiaceae > DASYTH01. The sequence goes on along the minus strand of NZ_DASUCC010000093.1, from coordinate 12,686 downwards.
GCATCGGCATTCCCCACTACTCCTCGGGCTTGTACTCGGGAGTCTCGGACACCAGCCGGTCGACTCCTTCCTGGGTCGCCCGGCCGCCGGGGCTCTCGGCCAGGAACTCGTCCAGCAGCTCCTGGGTCGGCTGGGAGCCGGGGTCCTGGTGCTCGTGGCCCGGCCCGCCAGTCCGGTTCCGGTCCCTGATCCAATCCATGAACTCCTTGCGGCGCGCCGGATCGGGCAGCCGGCGGCGCAGCCAGCCGGACTCCTGGAGCTCGGGCTTGCGGCCGGTGCTGATCCGCCCCCCACTCGGCTCCCGCATCAGCGGATGGTCGCCGTATTCCTCCTCGTACCGGTCCAGATCTTCGTCCCCACCGCCGCCCGACCCGCCCATCATGGCCGCGGCCGCGGTGATGCCGAGCTGCGCGGAGACCTCGACCGGAATCGACTCGACGGCCACCAGCACGAGCTGGCCGTCCGGAGTGGCCGCGAGCAGCATGCCGCTCGGCGGCGGACCCTCGTACGGGGCGCGCCCGGCGGCAGGCGCACCGACCCGGCAGGCGAGGAAGAACAGGAACGCGTCGACACCGAACTCGGCGGCCGCCCGCGCGAACGCCGCTCCCGCGGCATCCAGCTCCGCCTCGGTCGTGGCATTGCGCGCCTCGGCGAACGCGAGCAGCTCGCCGCCGACGTTGTACAGCACCGCCCCGGTGAACACCGCCGTGACCGCGATGCCGATGTCGGCCGCCCAGCCGACCGGGGTCAGCTGCGAGGCGGCGAACACCGCCCCGGCCGTCACCACCGCCGTGACCACCGCCTCCGGCGTGAACAGGCTGAGGATCTTGTCCCGGAACGCGGCCTCGATGTCGGCCCGGTTGTAGGCCTCCACCAGCTTCTGCGTCGCGGTCATCTCGGCCACCGACGGCGCCGTACCGTTGCCCACAGCGAACTGGTCCTGCTGCTGCGCCGACCCCTCCAGCGCCTGCCACGTCGCCGCGTCGACCATGCCGGTCTGCGACAGCCCGCAACTGCCTTGCAGCACCGACACCGCGTACCCGAGCGAGTCGTCGTAGCTGCCGTCGCACGGACCGTTCCACAGGCCGCGCTGTTGCAGCAGCTGCTGCAGGTACACCACCCAGTCGCCGGTCATTCCCTGGTACAGCACGGGATGGTTGCCGGCGCCGTCCGCGACGGCGGTTTCCGGGTACTGCTCCGCATGCCCGTTCTGCTGGTGTGCCAACCCTTCCAGCAGTTCCCAGGTCGCCAGGTCCAGCACCCCCGTCGGTGGCACCCCGCCGTGCTCCTGGAGCAGGAGCACCGCCCGCTCGAAGTCGTCGTCGAACACCCCGTCGGTCGGGCCGTCCCACCGCTCGCCCGCCTGCATCACCTGCTGCGCATGCAGCACCCACTCGTCGCTGACACCCTTCGCCAACTCGGGTTCGCCGCTCATCCCGACCTCCCCGCCGGTCCGCCGCAAAAGAACATCGTCCGCAACGCCGGCCGGCGCGGAAACGTCCTTCCGGGCACCCAACGAGGCACACCGTCGTCGCTAGGCGATGCCGGCGGCGATCAGTTGGTGCCAGATGACCGCCGCCTCGACGACCTCGACGCCGAGCTTCTCGGCCTTGGTGAGCTTGCTGGCGCCGACGTCGGCGCCGGTGATGAGCAGATCGGTGCTGGCCGAGACCGACGAGGCGGTACTGGCGCCGGCCTTCTCGCACAGTCGCTGAAAGGTCGGCCGGGCCACCTTCTCGCCGGACCGGGGATCGCTGATCGCACCGGTGATCACCACGGTCTTTCCGGCCAGCGGCGCGCCTGCGGCGACCACCGGCGGCAGGTCCTCCGCGCGCACGTCGAGCGAGACACCGCGCTCCCGCAACCGCTCCAGCTCACCGCGCAGCCGGGTCAGGTGCTCGGTCAGCGAGGCGGCCACCTTCGGCCCGATGTCCTCGACGGCCACCAACCGCTCCGGCCCGGCCTCGGCGATCTCCTCGAGGGAGCCGAACCCGGCCCGGCACAGCCGGGCGGCGGTGCCGTCCGAGGCCATCGGGATCGCCAGCCCGATCAACGCCCGGCGCAGCCCGACCGCCCGGCTGGCGTCGATCGACTCGATCATCCGCTGCGCCGACACCGCGCCGATCCGGTCGAACTCCAGCAACGTCTCCGCGGTCAGCGCGTAGAAGTCCGACGGGCGCTCGAGAATCCCGGCCTCGGCCAGCCGTTCGATCCACACCGGACCGATCGCCTCGATGTCGGCCGCCGCCCGCGACGCCCAGTGGATCAGCCGGCGCACCGTCTGTGCCGGGCAGGAAACGTTGGTGCAGAACAGTTCCCGGCTGTTGCCCTGCTCGGTCAGCGGCTGCCCGCAGGACGGACACACGACCGGCGGCACGATGTCCCGCTCCGCACCGGTGCGGGTCGACGGATCCAACACCCCCGCCACGAACGGGATCACGTCACCGGCGCGGCGCACCAGCACCGTGTCTCCGATCTTGATCCCGCGGGCCCGGATCACCTCCTGGTTGGCCAGCGTCGCCCGGGTGACCGTGGTGCCGCCGACGAACACCGGTTGCAGGTGGGCGACCGGCGCGATCTTGCCGGTCTTGCCGACATCCCAGACCACGTCGGCCAACACGGTGGTCTTCTCCTCGGCGGCGAACTTGTACGCCAGCGCCCCGCGCGGCGAGTTGGACCGGGTGCCGGCGGCGGCGTAGGCGACCCGGTCGGCCAACCGCAGCACCGCGCCGTCCAGGTCGTAGTCCAGCTCGTTGCGCTGCGCCTCGATCTCGGCGATCACCGCGAGCGCCGCGTCCGCACCGGCACAGTGCCGCATGTCGGCCACGTCGAACCCGAGCCGGCGCAGCCCGTCCTCCACGTCGGCCCCGATGCCGTCCGGATCGGTCCCGGTGTCCGCATCGAACGCCGTGTCCAGATCGAACGCGTAGAACCGCAACCGCCGCTCGGCCACCACGGCCGGATCCTTGGCCCGCAGCGTGCCGGCGGCGGCCCCGCGCGGGTTGATCAGCGGCCGGTCCGGATGCGCCGCGTTGTAGGCGGCGAAGGTGGACCGCAGCATCATCGCCTCGCCGCGCACCTCGACCCGGCCCGGCCCGGCGATCCGGTCCGGCACCCCGTCGACCAGCGCGCGCACCAGGACCGTGACGTCCTCGCCGGTCCGGCCGTCGCCCCGGGTGACCGCCCGGGCCAGCCGCCCGTTCTCGTAGACCAGCGCCAGCGACAGCCCGTCCAGCTTCGGCATCACCACCACCGGCTGACCGGGAAACCGGTCGAAGAACGCCGCCACCTGCTCCGGCCGGGTCGACTTCTCCAGCGACAACATCGGCCGCGAATGCCGCACCGGCGCGTGCAGCACGGCCGGCGCGCCCACCCGCTCCAGCGGGTTGTCCGCGGGCGCCCACTGCGGATGTTGCTCGATCAGGCCACGCAACTCGTCCTCGATCGCGTCGTACTCGGCGTCGGCCACCAGCGGGGAACCCCGGTAGTAGGCGTCGCGTAACGCCGTGACCTGCTCGGCGAGTTCCTGGATGCGTTCCCGGGCGTTCACAGCGCCTCACGCTACGCCGGGGGTACGACGATTTTTCCGGGAGACCTACCCGCTCACGTCGGTCAACGGCGCACCCGATAGCGCAGGTGAAGCACGCGGTTGCCCTGAATCACCACGTCCGGATCCTCCAACAGGGGCTGCGCCTCGACGCCGTCGACGAAGTGGAACGGCGCCTCGGGGTCCCACCCCTCGGGCGCCGGCCGGTGCGTCACGACGACCACGTGTCGATCCCGCTCGGCGGCTTCCCGTCCCAGCCGTCCGTCAGGTCGAAGACGTGCCGGCCGACGATCGTCGCCGCTCCAGAGGTCGCCGCGATGACGCTGCTCGTATGGCGGACCAGCCCCAGGCCGGCGGTCTCGCACAGCCGTCGCATCAGCTCCTCCTCGAGCAGCGTCAGCATCTCGTGCGGTCCGTCCGCCGTGGCCAGCCGGTCCCGCAGCTCAGCAATGGCGGGCCGGCCCCACACCTGCTCCACCGTCGTCGAGAAGTCCGTCCACGGGCGGTCGCGGCACTTTGGACACGTACTCCACGCCCACAGCATCGGGCCGGCCCCGATCCCGGACGAGCGCCCGGCCGCGACATCTGCGTGGGCCGCGCTCGTCACCGGTCAGGCCCGAACGGCCGGCATCCGGTCCGACCGCCGGAGCACGGCCCGGGCCGCGATCGGGAGCAGCAGCAGGGTCAGCCCACCGGAGAGCATGAGCCCGACGGTGCTTCCGGCCAGCTCGATGAGCGGCCCGCCGAGGGCAAGGCCGAGTGGCGCGGCCACGGTGGCACCGGTCGTCCAGAGCGTGACGACCTGCTGCTGCTCGTCTGGCTCCAGCCCGGACTGCAGGAAGCTGTACGCGATCGGGGTGAACGGCGCCCACACCAGGCCGCCCAGCCCGAACACCACCAGCGCGAGCGGGAGATCGCTGACCAGCGCCAGCGCGATCGGGCACATCGCCCAGAGTCCGACGATCGCGATCAGCACCTGCCGCTGCGGCAGGTTGCGCAGTTGGTTCACCAGGGCGGCGCCGATGAACGCGCCGACGCCGAGCGCACCCCACATCAGCCCGAGGGCGGACGCGTCGGCGTCCAGCTTTCCGCGCACGTACAACGGAAGCGCCACCTCGACCGGCATGTAGAAGAAGTTGAAGAAGAACTCGACGGCCAGCAGCCGCGCGGCAACCGGCCGGCGGCGCAGGATCCGCCAGCCCGATTCCCGGGCCGTCGGCCGGTCCGGCGCGGTCGGGTCCGGCACGGACCGCCGAACCGCGGCCAGCACGGCCACCAGCAGGATCAGCGCGCCGCCCGCGTCGAAGAACAGCGCGACACCCGGGCTGGTGGCCGCCACGATCACCCCGCCGAGCACCGGCCCGACGATGTAGAGCGCGAACGTGGCGTTCATGCCGAGCAGGCCGTTGACCGCGAACCGCCCGGCGTCGCCCGCGATGGCCGTGGCCAGCAGCCGCCGGCTGCTCGACCCGGCCAGCCGGAACGTCGATCCGAACAGCAGGCCGGCGATCAGCACGGGCAGCGTGAGCCGTTCGGTGACGCCCAGCACGCCGAGGGTGGCGAAGGTCAGCGACCGCAGCACGCAGTCGGCGATCAGCAGGGTGCGCGGCGGCACCCGCACCCAGCCCTGCCCGATGGCCAGCGCGAGCACCGTGGACAGCACGAACGGCGCGGCCTCCACCAGCCCGATGGCGATCGCCGGGGGCACGCTGCCGTGGATGGCCAGCGTCTGCACGGGCATGGCCACGATGATCATGCCCGTGCCGGCGCTGGCCAGCAGGTCACCGAGCAGCAGCCCGGCCACCCGCCGGTCCCGCAGCACCTCGCGGTAGGACCGGTTGGCCGTCACCGCGGGATGAGCCGGATCACCGGGTACTCCCGGTCGGATTTGTTCTGGTGCTTGGCGTAACGGGGATGGGCCGTGGCGATCCGTTGCCAGGCCTCGGTTCGCTCGGCGCCGTCGAGCCGGTGCGGCGCCACCGGCACGGCTTCCCGGCCGGTAGCGCGACCGCCGCCCGGTCCGGGTTCCGCTGCATCCACCGGTTCATGTCCATACGGTCACGCTAGGGGCGACCGGCCGGCCGGCGCTTCTCGATTCCTGATCGGCTGATCGCAAGGTCGGCGGCGGTGCCGCACTGAAGTGCAACGGTCGCAACGGAGCCGGCCGACCGCGCGCACCGCGTTCGGCGGTCCGGATCCGGCTCCGACCCGAACACTTCGGATCCCGGTTGGCCGTTTGTGCGGGTGTGGCGGGGGTAGCCATGGGATGCCCCCGGTGGTTACCGCGGGCCGTTCCGCTGTCGTGGAGGTGTGTCGTGCTCGGTTTGATCGTCGCGTTACTGGTCGTCTGGCTCGTGCTCTCGGTTCTCGGGTTCGCCTTCGAGGGTCTGCTGTGGCTGGCGATCATCGGGATCATCCTGTTCATCGGGACCGCCGCGTTCGGGTACCTGCGGCGCAGCTCGTTCTCCCGCGGTCCCCGGGTCTGACCGAGGAGCGGATTTTGTCCACCGTGGAGCGACCGGCGGCCGACCGGTCCATCGCCGAACTGCTCAGCGACCTGTCCGAGCAGACCGTGCGCCTGGTGCGCACGGAGGCTCGGCTGGCCGCCCGGGAGATGACGGGCAAAGCGCGTCGTGGCGCGCTCGGCGGCGGCACGCTCGCGGCGGCCGCCGCCATTGTCGGCTACGCCGGTGTGGCGTTGCTGGCCGCCGCGGTGCTGGCCCTCGCCACCGTCATGCCGGCGTGGGCCAGCGCGCTGCTGGTGGGCATCGGGCTGCTGCTCGTCGCGATTCCGGTCGCGCTGGTCGGCCGGGCGCTGATGCGCCGGGCGTTGCCGCCGGTCCCGCAGGACACGCTCGCCCGGGTGCGCGAGGACATCGACATGGTCAAGGAGAGGGCGGACAAGTGAGCACACCGACGAAGCGGGACCGGTACACGTTGCCCGGCAACGGTCCCACCGACCAGGACCTACGGCACGAAGTCGAGCTGACCCGGGCCGAGCTGGCCGATACGGTCGAGCAGCTCCGGCACAAGGTGGACGTGAAGACCAGGGTGCGCGAGGCCACGCAGCACCGCATGGCGCTGTGGCACGACGCGCTGGGTTCCGCCGCCGGGCACGCCCAGGAACTGGTCCACGCCGCCAGGACGAACCGGGTCGCGGTCATCGGCGTCGCCGGCGGGCTCGCCACCCTGATCGCGTTGGCCGTGGTGATCAGCCGGCACTGACCCCGGCCGGGTGTGTCGATATCCACCGGGTGTCGTCCGACGGATGCGGGGGTATCCGCCCGCATGGTGGCGATCGGGTACACGCTGATGACCGAACAGGCCGGGCCCGCCGAGCTGGTCCGGCATGCCGGACTTGCCGAGCGGGCCGGGTTCGACTTCGAGGTGCTCAGCGACCATTACTTTCCCTGGCTCGACGAACAAGGTCACGCCCCCAACGCCTGGAGCGTGCTGGGCGCGGTCACCCAGGTGACCGACCGGGTCGAGCTGATGACCTACGTGACCTGTCCGATCATGCGGTATCACCCGGTTGTCGTGGCACAGCAGGCCGCGACCGTGGGCCTGCTGTCCGGTGGCCGGTTCACGCTGGGCGTCGGCGCCGGCGAGAACCTCAACGAGCACGTGGTCGGGCGCGGGTGGCCGGGGGCCGACCGCCGGCACGAGATGCTCGGCGAGGCGGTCGAGATCATCTCCCGGCTGTTCGACGGCGGGTACGTGACCTACTCGGGTCGGCATTTCCTGGTGGACTCGGCGAAGTTGTGGGATCTGCCGGAGTCGCGGGTACCGATCGCCGGGGCGGTGTCCGGCCCGCAGTCGGTCGACACGCTCGCCCCGTGGTGTTCGGCGATGATCGCGGTGGAACCGGACGCCGAGCTGGTTTCCTTGTGGGACAAGGCGAACAGCGGATCCAGCCCGAAGATCGGCCAGGTTCCGGTGTGTTACGACCCCGACCGGGGCGCCGCCGTTCGCCGGGCGCACGAGCAGTTCCGCTGGTTCGGCGGCGGCTGGAAGGTGAACGCGGAGCTGCCCGGCCCGCCGGCGTTCGCGGCAGCCACCCGGTTCGTCACCGAGGACGACGTGGCCGCGGCGATCCCGTGTGGACCGGACGTCGACCGGATCGTCGCGGCGACCGAACCGTTCTGGGCGGCCGGGTTCACCCACCTTGCGCTGGTTCAGATCGGCGGCGAGCACCAGGACGAGTTCCTCGATCTGGCGCAGCGGCGGCTGTTGCCGGCGCTGCGGGAAGCGGCCGGTTGAGGTGAACCGCGGTCCGGTCAGCTCACGCTGATTCTGACCAGCGCGGCGGCCAGCCGGGCGTGATCCGGGCCGGCAAGCGTCCGGGTGAGCCGGTGCGGATCGGTGGGCAGGCCGAGTTTGCCCGCCGCGGTCAGCGCACGGCGGTCGAAGTAGGGCCGAAGCCAGGGCCAGACCGCCTGCGCCTCCCGGCAGAAGATCTCGGCGCCGGTCGGGCCGATCCGGGCGAAATCGGTGAGCAGGTCGCGCAACCGGGCGGGGTCGTGGTCGGCGGCGGTGGCCATCCGGCGCAGGTCGCCCCGGTACACCTCAAGGGTGCGCTCGGCGGTCTCGGCCAGCGCCCGCGCGGTGCTCTCGTCGTAGCGCACATAATGCCCGCGCCCCAACGCATCCACCCGCTGCTGCCGGGTGGACTCGCGCATCGCCTTCGGCGTGCGCCAGCCCGCGGCGAACAGCTCCCTGGCCGCGGCGACGGCGATGTCCGCCTTGATCCGCGCGGACAGCAGGGTGGTCAGCACCAGCAGCTGGAACAACGGCGCCGGCTGGTCGGCCAGCCGGATGCCGGCCTGTTCGGCGAAGGTGGTGCCGTGCTCCGTAATGATCTCTCGCACCGATTCCTTGGCCATCGGTGCGGATACCTCGACGCCGAACAAGGCAAACCCGCCGGTCCCTGCTTACCGGCGGGTTTGCCATCGGGCGCTCGGCGCGGGGTTACCGGCCGAGAGCCTTGACCAGCTCCTTCTTGGTCATCTTCGACCGGCCTTTGATGTTGCGTTGTCTGGCCTCGTTGTAGAGCTGGTCACGGGTCGGTCCCTTGGGTCCGTTACGTCCGGACCGCAGGCCGCCACGCCGCTGTGGCGACATGTCCTCCAGGGACGTCCGGCTGGCCTGTTTGGCCTCACCGGCCTGCGCGCGGTTCTTGTTCACCGTGCGCGCGGCGATCTCCTCGGCCCGGTCGGTGGACGCGCCCTGCTCCTTCGCGGACGCCTTGATGTGCTCGTACTGACGTTCTCGCTTGGCGCTCCATGCCTTCGGCACGACACACACCTCCCTCTTCCATCGGGCTGGTGGGGGGTTACCCAGCCCGATGGCGTTCATGCGGCCCGATCGGATATCGGCTCGGTCGTGCCTCAGGCGATTCCGCCGCCTGGTGCGCGCGGCAGGGTCGCGTTCACGCAGTTGGCGAGGGCGGTGCGACCGGCCGCGTTCGGGTGTGGCCAGCCGGGCAGGAACGCCCAGTTCGCACCCCACGACATCAGCCGCATCTGGACGAACCGCGGGCCGTTGAACCAGCCGAGTGCGCAGCCGGCCTGGATCCGGTTCGCGTTGCCGCCGAAGAACGCCCAGACGATCTGCGCGATGAGGATGCCGACCTGGATCCAGCCGTTGAGCATCCCGGTGGCCCTTGCGGACGCGGGCTGGCAGTTCGCGGGCAGGTTGGTGTCGCCGGCCCAGGTGTAGTAGAGCAGGTGCCGGACCTGCGCGCCGGGGTCGGCGGTGATCAGGTTCAGCGCGATGCTCGCGGTGTTGGCGGTGATGGTGCCGGAGACCGCGGTGCCGTTCCAGGCCGGTGCGACGCCGGCGGCCGGATTGCCGAACACCCAGTTGTTGCACGCCGCAACGTTGGCGACGGCGGCCGCCGGTGCCGGCGCGACCCATTGGGTGACCGGCCATCCCCACGCCCGGGAGACAAGTTGGGTGGCCACCGCGACCCAGTTCGTGTCGTTGATCCCGGCGGTCGCGACGGCGACGTTGGCCGAACCGGGCCGGCTCGGCCAGCGGCGCAGAACCGCCGTGGCGTCACCGATCTGCGGCACGACCGGCTGCGAGGCCACGCCGCACGGGTTGGTGTACGGCGTGGTGGTGAGCACGTCGGTGGTGGTCGAGCCGCTGTGCGCGAAGTTGAAGTAGCGCGGCCAGGCCACGCCGACCAGGCCGCGGAGCACCCCGGCCCAGCTCGATCCCGGGTTGGCCGCATTGACTCCCGGGTCGTCGCAGAAGGTGGTCCAGATCAGCCCGACGTTCGGCGGGCGGGCCTCGTGTCCCGAGGTGACCGAGTCACCGACGGCCACGAGCAGCGGCTCCGGCGGTGGCGGGGGCTGGGTCGTGGTGGTGGTGGGAACCGTGGTCCGGGTGGTCGTGGTGGTGGTGGTCGGAACCGTGGTCCGGGTGGTCGTGGTCGGGATCGTCGTGGTCGTGGTGGTGGTGGGAACCGTGGTCGTCGTGGTGGGCACCGTCGTTGTGGTCGTGGGAACCGTGGTCGTCGGTGGCGTGATCGTGGTGCTGGTGTCGGTGCCGGTGGTCGGCAGGCCGGTGCGGGTGGTCGACGTGGGCGGCGGCAACACGGTGCTCGTCGGGGTCGGGTTGGCGGGCGGCTGGGCGTCCGGGAGACCGAACCACGTCCGGTACCGCTGCGGCAGCACCGGCGGATCCTGCCGCAGCCCCGCGATCAGGTCGGCCGGCGCCCCGGCCGCCGCCATCTCGTCGATCAGCTCCGGGGTCAGCGCGTCGGTGGGATCCCGGGGTTCCTGCGGCGGCGGGTTCTGATCCGGCTCGGTCGACACATCCGGAATCGACCCCGGAAACTGCTGCCCGGCACCCTCCTGGCTGATCCGGTCGAGAATCGCGCGGCAGGCCGGCGGCGCGCCGTCGTACGACCCGGCACCGGCGCACTCACCGGTGCTGAACAGCCCGAGCAGCGCCGGCAGGCCACCGGGGTAACTCCGGCTCACGGAAAGGACTCCGGCCGCGATCTCACCGGTCGACACCGACCGGCTCGCCGCCGAGGCGGTGTTGGTGCCGGCCAGTTCCGTGGTCAGCAAGGTCGCGACGAGGGCGACGACGACGCCCGCGGCACCGATGGCTAATCGTGGTGATCTGTAGCGCATTTTCCCGACTCCTTGCACGTTTGGGTAATCAAGCCCCTACAAAGGGTAGGCAGCCACGACGCGGTGAAGAATCGACCGATCAGCCGCTAGGTTTGGCAACCGGCACCCGACGAAAGTCGGGGCCGGCCCCTCGAGGACGGTGTCCAGGTGACGACCCAGAGTCTCTCCACCAGCGGCCTGCTCGACCGGATCCCCACCCTGGCCGAGCAGTTCTCAAGCCGGGCAAGGGAAACCGAGCAACTGGGCCAGCTGCCGACGGAGCTGGTCGCCGAGGCCAAGGCGGCCGGACTGTTCATGATGGCCCTGCCGAAGGTGCTCGGTGGCCTCGAGGTGGACCCGGCCACCTTCGTCGAGGTCGTCGAGGAGATCAGCCGGGCGGACGCCTCGGCCGGCTGGTGCACGGTGATCGGCAACTCCACCTTGTTCTTCGCCTGGCTCGATCCCGCCGTTGCCGCCGAACTGCTTGCCGGCGCGGGCGGCATTTCCGCGGCCGGGTCGTTCTCCCCGATCGGCCGGCTGACCCCGGTCGGACCCGGTGGCTACCGCATGGCCGGGCACTGGAAGTTCATGAGCGGATGCCGCTACGCCGACTGGACCTTCCTCGGCGGCCACGTCATGGCCGGCGACGCCCCGCGGATGGTCGATGGCGAACCGGACTGGCGGCTCGCCGTCCTGAACCGCGACCAAGTCGAGGTCGTCGACAACTGGGACGTGTTCGGCCTGTGCGGCACCGGCAGCCACGACCTCGCCGTCCGCGCCGCGACCATTCCCGAAGAGCACACGATGGTGCCGTTCTTCCAGCCGCCGCCGCACGACGGTCCACTGTGGCGGTTGCCGTTCTTCACCCTGATCAACGTGCTGCTGGCCGGCCACCCGCTCGGCGTGGGCCGCCGCGCCCTCGACGAGTTCACCACGCTCGCCCGGACCAGGACCCGCGCGACGGCCTCGACCACGATCGCGGCCGAGGACGACGCCCAGGTCGCGCTCACCGCCGCCGAGGGCGACCTGCAGTCCGCGCGCAGCCTGTTGTTCGACGCCATCGGCGACCTCTGGGACACCGCCTGCCGGGGCGACGTGCCCGACGCCGACCAGCGCGCCAGGCTACTGCTGGGCGGACTGCAGGCCATGCGGGCCGCCCGCACCGCCGTCGACACCGCCTACACGTTCGCCGGCGCCAGTGCGGTGTACGCCGGACACCCGCTGCAACGCTGCTTCCGCGATCTTCATGTCGCCGCCCAGCACGTCGGCTTCTCGCCGGCCGCGATCAAGCGCTATGCCAGGACCCGGCTCGGCATCGACCAGCCGGCCGTCCTGTTCTGAACCGGTCAGCCGGCGAAGCGCCAGCGGGTCGCACCGGGCGGTTCGGAACCGCCGACGCCGAAGACGGTGCGCGGGGTGACGAGGTACAGGTACCAAGGTGGCGGGCCGGCGCTCGGGGCGCTGTACGGGGCGGTGAACGCGTCGCCCTGCACCTCGGCGGGCCAACCCTGGTCGCGGTAGTGGCCGACCACCCGCTCCAGGGTGGTCGCGTCGGTGACCCGCCGCGCCTCGCCCTCGATCACGATGTCGATCCCGGTCAGGCTGGCCGAGACGGTGCACGCCGGGTTGGCCGCGAGGTTGCGTGACTTGCGGGTCCCCGGTCCGCTGACGATGAACAGCTCACCGTCGCGCCACAGGGCGCCGACCGCGGCCGCGTGTGGCCGGCCGTCGGGTCCGGTGGTGCCGAGGAAGAACGAGCCGCTGGCCGGGCCGGCGGCCAGCGCCTCGGCGGCCCGGTTCCAGTCGAGGGCCGGATTGCCGTAGCCGTCCAGGTTGGTGACGTCCACCGGTGTCCGATCAACCATTGATCCATCCTAGTAGTACTTTGTTAGGTTCTGCTGTGTAAGGGGTAGGGACGTTGGCAGAGGTGGCATGCGCCGGCCATGCGTACCAGTTGTTGTTGGAGGAGACGAACTACGGCGTAGAGGGTCAGGCCGGCGCATCCGCTTTTGGGT
>NZ_DASUCC010000092.1:0-14082 GCF_035762905.1 Actinophytocola sp. | reverse complement strand
CCCGTCGCCGACCATGGCCGACAGCACGCCGTCCGGGCCCAGCTCGAGGAACCGGGTGACCCCGTTGCCCTGCAACGTGGTGAGGCCGTCGGCGAACCGGACCGCGTCGCGGACGTGCCGCACCCAGTACTCCGGGTCGGTGATGTCACCGGAGGTCACCACCGGGATCCGGGGTGAGTGGTAGGTCAGGGTTTCGGCCACGGCGCGGAACTCGGCCAGCATCGGGTCCATGTGCGGCGAATGGAACGCGTGCGAGACGGTCAGGCGCTTGGACTTGGCCCAGCGCGGCGCCAGCTCCTCGATCACCTCGACGTCGCCGGAGATCACCACCGAGGCCGGGCCGTTGACCGCCGCGATGCTCACCCGGTCCTCGAGTCCGGCGATCGCTTCGATGACCTCGGCCTCGGTCGCCTGTATGGCCAGCATCGCCCCGCCGGTGGGCAGCGCCTGCATCAACCTTCCGCGGGCAGCGACAAGAACGCAGACATCGTCCAAGGACAGGACGCCTGCCACGTATGTGGCAGCCAACTCACCGATCGAATGCCCCAACAGGAAATCCGGAGTGACACCCCAGGACTCCAACAGGCGGAACAGCGCCACCTCGAGGGCGAACAACCCGGCCTGGGTGTACACGGTCTGGTTCAGCAGGTCCGGGTGGGTGAACAGGACCTGCCGGAGTGGGTGGTCCAGCTGGGTGTCGAGACGGGCGCAGACCGCGTCCAGGGCGTCGGCGAACACCGGGTAGGTCTCGTACAAGTCGCGGCCCATGCCGACCCGTTGCGATCCCTGGCCGGTGAACAGGAACGCGGTGCGGCCCTCGGAGACCACGCCGCGCACGACGCCTGGACCGGACAGGTCGGACAGGTGGGTGGGGTCCAGGATGACGGCTCGGTGGGCCAGCGCGGCCCGGCCGGTGGCCAGCGCCGCTCCGACGGCGGCGGCGGGCAGTTCGGGCACGACGGCGGCCAGTCGCTCGGCCTGCTCGCGCAACGCGGCCGGCGACTGCGCGGACAGCACCAAGGGCACCAGGACCGGCTCGGGACCCGCGACCCGAGCGGTATCGGGTTCGGGCGCCTGCTCGATGATCGCGTGCGCGTTGGTTCCGCTGATGCCGAACGAGGACACGCCGGCCCGGCGGGGCCGGTCGACGTCCCAGGGCCGGGCCTCGGTGAGCAGTGCGACATTGCCGGCCGACCAGTCGACGTGCGGGGACGGCTGGTCCACGTGCAGGGTGCGCGGCAGGACTCCGTGCCGCATCGCCATGATCATCTTGAGCACCCCGGCCACCCCGGCGGCGGCCTGCGTGTGCCCGATGTTGGACTTCAGCGAACCCAGCCACAGCGGCCGGTCCCGGTCCCGGCCGTAGCTGGCCAGCAGCGCGGTGGCCTCGATCGGGTCGCCGAGCACGGTGCCGGTGCCGTGACCCTCCACCACGTCCACATCGGACGGTGCCAGTCCGGCATTGTGCAGCGCGGCGCGGATCACCCGCTGCTGCGCCGGCCCGTTCGGCGCGGTGAGACCGTTGGACGCGCCGTCGGAGTTGATCGCGGTGCCACGTACCACGGCCAGCACCCGGTGTCCGTTGCGGCGCGCCTCGGACAGCCGTTCCACCAGCAGCAGGCCGACGCCCTCGGACCAGCCGGTGCCGTCGGCGGCGGCGGCGAACGGCTTGCACCGCCCGTCCGCGGCCAGCCCACCCTGCCGGCTGAACTCTTCGAACACCACGGTCGTCGGCATCACGCACACGCCGCCGGCCAGTGCCATCGAGCACTCCCCGGAACGCAGCGCCTGGACCGCGAGGTGCAGGGCCACCAGCGACGAGGAGCACGCGGTGTCCACGGTGACCGCCGGACCCTCCAGCCCGAACGTGTAAGCCACCCGGCCGGAGATCACGCTGTTGGAGGTGCCGGTCATCGCGTGGCCGGCCATCTCCTCCGGCACGTCCGCGCCGTAGCCGGATGCCGAGGCGCCGATGAACACGCCGGTCGCCGTGCCGCGCAACGAATGCGGGTCGATGCCGGCCCGCTCGAGCAGCTCCCAGGCGGACTCCAGCAGCAGCCGCTGCTGCGGGTCCATGGCCAGCGCCTCGCGCGGGGAGATGCCGAACAGGTCGGCGTCGAACCCGGTGGCCGCAACGAATCCGCCCTGCCGGGTGTAGGGCACCTCGCCGGTGGTGTCCCAGCCGCGGTCGGCGGGGAACCCGGAGATCCCGTCCCGGCCCTCGGCGACCAGCTCCCACAGCTGTTCCGGCGTGGTCACGCCGCCGGGGTACCGGCAGCTCATCGCGACCACCGCGATCGGCTCGTCGGTCGCGGCAGCGGTGCGGAGAATGTCCGGTGCGGCAGCGGTTTCCCCGGCCAGTGCGTCGGCGAGGTGTCCGGCGACGGCCGCCGCGGTCGGGTAGTCGAACACCAGGCTGGCGGGCAGCGCGAGCCCGGTGGCGGTGCCCAGCCGGTTGCGCAGCTCGACCGCGGTGAGCGAGTCGAAGCCGATGTCCTTGAACGGCCGGTCGGCGGTGACCGCGCCCGGGTCGGTGTGCCCCAGCACGGCGGCGGCCTCGGCGCGGACCAGCTCGGACACCGCCTGCCGGCGTTCGGCCGGGGACAGGCCGGACAGCCGGTGCGCCAGCTCGGAGTCGGCCGGCTCGGGGCGTGCGGCGCCGGCCGCCTCGGGGAGACCGGTGAGCAGCGGGCTGGGCCGGGTGGAGGTGAACGCCGGGGCGAACCGCTCCCAGTCGATGTCGGCGATGGTCAGGCAGGCCTGGCCGCCGGCGACGGCGCTGCCCAGTGCGGTGACCGCGAGAGCCGGCGACATCGGCGCCAGGCCACGGCGGCGCAGGTACTGCTCGGCGTCGAAGTCGACCAGCATGCCGGCGTCGGCCCAGGGTCCCCAGGCGATGGCGGTGGCGGGTTGTCCTTGGTTGGTGCGGTGTTGGGCGAGGGCGTCGAGGTGGGCGTTGGCTGCGGCGTAGGCGGCTTGGCCGCCGCTGCCCCAGATGCCGGCGATGGACGAGAAGAGAACGAATGCGTCCAGAGGGGTGTCGGCGAGCAGTTCGTGCAGGTGTTGGGCCCCATCGACCTTGGCGCGCAGGGTGTCGCGCAGTGCCACGGGGGTCAGCTCGGTCAGCCCGATCTGGCCGGTGGTGCCGGCGGCGTGCACGACGGCGGTGACCGGATGCGCTTGCAGGAGCGCGGAAACCTCGTCGCGGTCGGCGATGTCGGCGGCCACGACGGTGGCGTCGGCGCCGAGGTCGGCCAGTTCGGCGACCAGCTCGGCCGCGCCGGGGGCGGTCGGGCCGGAGCGGGAGACCAGGATCAGTTCGGTGGCGCCGCGGGCGGCCAGCCAGCGGGCGATGTGCCCGCCGAGCGCGCCGGTGCCCCCGGTGATCAACACCGGACCGGTCGGCCGCCACTCGTTGCCCGGCAGCACATCCACGCCGGAGGCCCGGACCAGCCGGCGGGCGAACACCCCGCCGGAGCGCACCGCGACCTGATCCTCGCCGCGGTCGGCGAGCAGTGCGGCCAGGCGCGCGGCGGCCCGGTCGTCGAGGGTGCCGGGGAGGTCGATCAGGCCGCCGAACCGGTGCGGCAGCTCAAGAGCCGCGACCCGGCCGAGGCCCCACACCTGCGCGGCCGGCACGTCGGTCAGCGGGTCGGACCGGCCGACCGACACCGCGCCCCGGGTCAGCGCCCACAGCGGCACGTCCAGTTCGGCGTCGGCCATGGCCTGCACCAGGGTCAGGGTGTCGGCGACGTCGCGGTCCGGCAGGGACAGCACGCCGGACACCGGGCCGGCGGCCCGCAGCCGGTCGGCCAGGCCGGCGCGGTCCTCGCCGGCGATGACCGGCAGTTCGGTCAGCTCGACACCGGCACCGCGCAGCGCGGCGGGCACGGCGGCGTCGGTGCCGATGGCCAGCCAGGTGCCGGCCGGGGTGCCGGTTCCGGTGGGGACCGGGGTCCAGGCGATCCGGTACCGCCAGCCGTCCACTGTGGACTGGGTGGTGCGGTCCCGGCGCCAGGCGGACAGGGCGGGCAGCACCGTGCTCAACCCGTTGTCGGCGTGCAGGTTGAGCGTGTCCGCGACGGCGGCGAGGTCCTGCTGGTCGACGGCGGCCCAGAACCGGGCCTCCGCGGGGTCGGCGGGCCCGCCCGGCGGGTCGGCCGCGAGCCAGTACCGATCGCGCTGGAAGGCATAGGTGGGCAGGTCGACCGGACGTCCCCCGGGCTGCACTGCGGTCCAGTCCACGGTGACGCCGTTGACCCAGGCTGTGGCCACGGCGGTGAGCAGAGTGCTCACCTCGTCACGCCCGGCACGCATGCCGGGAATCGCGACCCCGGCCCCGACAAGGGCGGACAGCACGCCATCGGGTCCCACCTCGACGAACCTGGTGACACCGTTGGCATCCAGGGTGGCCAGGCCGTCGGCGAACCGGACCGCATCCCGCACGTGCCGCACCCAGTACTCGGGGTCGACCACATTCCCGTTGGTCACCACGGGGATCCGGGGTGGGTGGTAGGTCAGGGTCTCGCAGATCGCCGCGAACTCGGCCAGCATCGGATCCATGTGCGGCGAGTGGAACGCGTGCGACACGGTGAGACGTTTGGTCCTGGCCCAGCGCGGCGCCAACTCCTCGATCACGTCGGCGTCACCGGAGATCACCACGGCGGTGGGGCCGTTGACCGCGGCGATGCTCACCCGGTCCTCGAGACCGGCGAGGGCTTCGGCGACCTCGGTTTCGGTGGCCTGCACGGCGAGCATGGCGCCACCGGTCGGCAGGGCCTGCATCAGCCTTCCGCGCACGGCGACCAGCGTGCAGGCGTCGTCCAACGACAGCACGCCGGCCACGTGCGCGGCGGCCAACTCGCCGATCGAGTGGCCGAGCAGGAAGTCCGGCTTGATCTCCCAGGATTCCAGCAGGCGGAACAGGGACACCTCGAGGGCGAACAGGCCGGCTTGGGTGAACACCGTCTGGTGCAACAGATCCGGGTCGGCGAAGAGGACTTCCCGGAGCGGGCGGTCAAGTTCGGGGTCGAGGCGGGCGCAGACCGCGTCGAGGGCGTTGGCGAAGGTCGGATAGGTGTCGTAGAGCCGCTTGCCCATGCCGGCGCGCTGGGAACCCTGGCCGGTGAACAGGAACGCGACCGGGCCGGTGCTGGCGGTACCCCGGACGGGTGGGTTGGCCAGTCCCGCGACAAGCTCCGGGTGGGTGCCGATGACGGCGGCGCGGTGGTCGAGGGCGGCGCGGGTGCTGGCCAGGGAGTGGGCGATGTCGGCGGCCGACAGCTCGCCGGGCAGTGCGGTCAGCCGGTCGGCCTGGGCCCGAAGCGCCGGTTCGGTGCGGGCGGACCACAGCCAGACCAGCACACCGGGTTCGGGAGTGGGTGCGGCGGGCGCGGGTTCGGGGGCCTGTTCGATGATGGCGTGGGCGTTGGTGCCGCTGATGCCGAACGAGGAGATGCCGGCGCGGCGGGGCCGGGCGGACGGCCATGGCTGGGTGCCGGTGAGCAGTTCGACTCGTCCGGCCGACCAGTCCACGTGCGGCGAGGGCTCGGTGGTGTGCAGGGTGGCGGGCAGCGTCGCGTGGCGCATCGCCATGACCATCTTGATCACACCGGCGACCCCGGCGGCGGCCTGGGTGTGCCCGATGTTGGACTTGATCGAGCCCAGCCACAGCGGGGTGTCCCGGTCCTGACCGTAGGTGGCGAGCAGGGCCCGGGCTTCGATGGGGTCGCCGAGCCGGGTGCCGGTGCCGTGCGCCTCCACCGCGTCCACATCGGACGGTGCGAGCCCGGCACTGCGCAGTGCGGCGCGGATGACGCGCTGCTGAGACGGGCCGTTGGGCGCGGTCAGACCGTTGGACGCGCCGTCGGAGTTGACCGCGGAACCCCGGACCACGGCAAGGATGCGGTGGCCGTTGCGCCGGGCGTCGGACAGCCGCTCCAGCGCGAGCATGCCGACGCCTTCGGACCAGCCGGTGCCGTCGGCCGCCGCCGAGAAGGCCTTGCACCGGCCGTCCGGCGCGAGGCCGCCCTGGCGGGTGAACTCGGTGAAGATGCCGGGGGTGGAGATCACCGCCACGCCACCGGCAAGGGCCATCGAGCACTCGCCGGAGCGCAGCGCCTGGGCGGCCAGGTGCAGGGCCACCAGGGAGGACGAGCAGGCCGTGTCCACGGTGACGGCCGGGCCTTCGAGGCCGAGGGTGTAGGCGATCCGGCCGGAGGCGACGCTGCCGGTGGTGCCGGTCAGCAGGTAGCCCTCGTGGTCGGCGGGTGCCTGATGCAGCGGCGGCCCGTACTCCTGGGACATGGCGCCGACGAACACGCCGGTCGGGGTTCCGCGCAGGGACAGCGGATCGATGCCGGCCCGCTCGAGCACCTCCCACGCGGACTCCAGCAACAGCCGCTGCTGCGGGTCCATGGCCAGCGCCTCGCGCGGGGAGATCCCGAACAGCGCCGCGTCGAAGTCTCCCGCGTCGTAGAGGAAACCGCCCTGCCCGGTGGCACTGGCGCCGCCGAGCAGCGCGCCCAGGTCCCAGCCCCGGTCGGTCGGGAACTCGCCGACCGCATCGGTGCCGGCCGCCACCAGCCGCCACAGGTCCTCCGGCGAGGCCACGCCGCCGGGGTACCGGCAGGCCATCCCGACGATCGCCACCGGCTCGTCCACCGCCGTCGCCACGGCGGTGACCGACTCGGCGGTCCCGGCGCCGATCAGCTCGCCGCGCAGGAACTCCACCAGCGCGGCCGGTGTCGGGTAGTCGAACACCAGCGTGGCCGGTAGCCGCAGCCCGGTCACGGCGTTCATCCGGTTGCGCAGCTCGACCGCGGTCAGCGAGTCGAAGCCCAGGTCCTTCAGCGCCCGATCCGGCGCGACCGCGCCGTCCGAGGAATGGCCGAGCACCGCGGCGACCTCGGCGCGCACCAGGGCGAGCAGTTCCCGGTGCGCCTCGGCGGCGGGCAGCCGGGACAACCGCCGGCCGAGCGAGGTGCCGTCGTCCCCCGCCGCCCGGCGGACCGGCGCACGGACCAGCCCACGCAGCAGCGCGGGAACATCGCGCAGCCGCGCCGGATCGAGCCGCATCGCCACCAGGTGCGGGCGGCCGGACCGGAGCGCGACGTCGAACAACGCCAAACCGTCCGCTGTGGACAGTGCGGCGCCGGTGCGCGCGGCCCGGGCGCGGTCCACCTCGGTGAGGTTCCCGCTGATCGTGCTGGCCTGGGCCCACAGCCCCCAGCCAAGGGACAGCGCCGGCAGCCCGGCCGCGTGTCGCTGGACCGCCAGCGCGTCCAGCACCGCGTTGGCGGCGGCGTAGTTGGCCTGCCCGGCGGTGCCGAACGTGGCGGCCACCGACGAGTACAGCGCGAACAGGGCGAGATCCTGGCCGGCGGTCAGCTCGTGCAGGTTCAGCGCCGCGTCCACCTTCGAGCGCAGCACGGTGTCGAGCCGCGCCGCGGTCAGCGACTCCAGCACGCCGTCGTCGGCCACCCCGGCGCACTGCACCACGCCGGTCAACGGGCGCTCGATGTCGGCAAGCACGGCGGCGAGCGCGGCGCGGTCCGCCGCGTCGCAGGCGATCACCCGGGCCTCGGCGCCCAGCCCCGCAAGGCGGGCCGCCAGTTCGGCGGCGCCGGGGGCCTCCGGGCCGCGCCTGCTGGTCAGCACCAGGTGCCGAACCCCGTGTGCGGTCACCAGATGCTCGGCAAGCAGCGCGCCGAGCGTGCCGGTGCCGCCGGTGATCAGCACCGCGCCGTCCGGGTCGAGCCCGGTGGGTTCGGTGCCGGCGGGGGCGGTCCTGGTGAGCCTCGGGGCGAACAGCTTCCCCGAGCGGACGGCCAACTGCGGTTCGTCCACATCGGACAGACGGGTGAGCATGGCGGCGGAGGCCGGGTCGTCGTCGGTGTCCACCAGGACGATCCGGCCGGGGTTCTCGGTCTGCGCCGAGCGCACCAGTCCGGATACGGCGGCACCCGTGAGCGCTCCCCTGGTCACCACCGCCAGCCGGTCGGTGGAAGGTGGGCCGGCCAGCCAGGTTTGCAGCACGGCAAGCGCCTCGTGCGTGGCGGCGCGGATCGCCTCGGCCGAGTCGTCGCCGGGCACGTCCAGGCCGACGGCGAGCTCGGATCCGGCCGGTTCGACCTCGATCCAGTCCACGGCGAACAGCGATCCGGCGCCGGGCCGGTGGGCCAGGTGCGCGCCGGTGACCGCCCGGACGGTCAGCGACTCCACAGCGGCCACCGGGTTTCCGGCGCCGTCGGCCAGCCACAGGGCGAAGGTGTCCGGGCCCACCCGAGACAGCCGGGCCCGCAGCACGGACGCGCCCACCGCGTGCAGCGACACCCCCGACCACACGAACGGCAGGTAGGCGCTGTCCGGCTCGTCCAGCAGACCGCCGGCGGCCAGCGCGTGCAGGGTGGCGTCCAGCAGCGCCGGGTGCAGCCCGAACGCGGCACCGGGTTCGCCGTCCGGCAGGGCGATCTCGGCGTACACGTCGCCGTCGCCGGTGCGCCAGGCCGCGCGCAGGCCCTGGAACACCGGGCCGTAGCCGAGGCCGCGTTCGGCGAGCCGCGGGTAGCAGCCGGCCAGGTCGACCGGCTCGACCAGCGCGGGCGGCCATTCGGCGAACGAGAATCCTCGGGGTGCCTCGGTTTCGGCGGCGAGCACGCCGGTGGCGTGCCTGGTCCACGAGTCGGCGCCGTCCGGCCTGGCGTGCACCGCGACGGACCGGGTGCCGTCCGGCTGCTCCTCGCCGACACCGACCTGCACCAGCACGCCGCCCTGGCCATCCAGGGTCAGCGGCCCCTCCAGGGTCAGCTCGGCCAGCCGGGGAAGCCCCGTCAACTGCCCGGCGTGCAGCGCCAACTCGACGAACGCCGTGCCCGGCAACAGCACCGTGTCGTGCACGGCATGGTCGGCGAGCCACGGGTGGCTGGCCAGGGAGACCCTGCCGGTGAGCACCAGACCGTCCCCGCCGGCCAGCGGCACCGCCGCACCCAGCAGCGGGTGGCCGGCCGCGCCCAGCCCGGCGGCGGCGACACCGGCGGTGCCGGTCCGGCCGTCCACCCAGTACCGTTCCCGCTCGAAGGCGTAGGTGGGCAACGGGATTCGCCGGCCGCCGGGCAGCAGCGCCGGCCAGTCCAGCGCGATCCCGTTGACCCAGGCGGTGGCCACGGCGGTGAGCAGCGTGGTGGGTTCGTCACGCCCGGCCCGCAGGGTGGGCATCGCGACACCGTCGTCGACCAGGGCGGACAGCACGCCGTCCGGGCCCAGCTCGATGAACTTGGTGACCCCGTTGGCGTTCAGGGTGGCCAGGCCGTCGGCGAACCGGACCGCGTCGCGGACGTGCCGCACCCAGTACTCGGGATCGAGCAGGTCACCAGCGGTGATCACGGGGAGCCGGGGTGGGTGGTAGGTCAGGGTTTCCGCGACGGCGCGGAACTCGGCCAGCATGGGTTCCATGTGCGGCGAGTGGAACGCGTGCGAGACCACCAGTCGTTTGGTCTTCTCCCACCGGGGAGCCAGCTCGTCGATCGCCTCGGCATCGCCGGAGATCACCACCGAGGTCGGGCCGTTGACCGCCGCGATGCTCACCCGGTCCTCGAGACCGGCGAGGGCTTCGGCGACCTCGGTTTCGGTGGCCCGCACGGCGAGCATGGCGCCGCCGGTGGGCAGGGCCTGCATCAGCCTTCCGCGCGCGGCGACCAGCGTGCAGGCGTCATCGAGGGACAGCACCCCGGCCACGTGGGCGGCGGCCAGCTCGCCGATCGAGTGGCCCAGCAGGAAGTCCGGCTTGATCCCCCACGACTCCAGCAGGCGGAACAGCGCCACTTCCAGAGCGAACAGGCCGGCCTGGGTGAACACCGTCTGGTTCAACAACTCGGGCTCGGTGAAGAGGACCTGTTGCAGCGGGTGGTCGAGTTCCGGGTCCAGCCGGGTGCACACCGCGTCCAGTGCCTCGGCGAACACGGGGTAGGTGTCGTAGAGCTGCCTGCCCATGCCGGCGCGCTGGGAACCCTGGCCGGTGAACAGGAACGCGGTGCGGCCGGGGGTGACCGCGCCGGTCACGGCATCGGCGCCGAGCAACACGGCCCGGTGTTCAAGGGCGGCCCGGCCGGTGGCCAGCGAGTGGGCGACATCGATGGGGTTGGCGTCGAGGGCGCGCAGCCGGTCGATCTGAGTGCGCACGCCGGTTTCGGTGCGGGCGGACACCGGCCAGAGCACTACCGGGGGTGGGCCCGTCGCCGGCGGCGGAGCGGGTGTGGTCTGCGGCGCCTGCTCGATGATCGCGTGCGCGTTGGTGCCGCTGATGCCGAACGAGGAGATGCCGGCCCGGCGCGGACGGTCGGCCGCCCAGGGTCGCGCCTCGGTGAGCAGCTCGACCGCGCCGGAGGTCCAGTCCACGTGCGGCGAGGGCGCATCGGCGTGCAGGGTGCGCGGCAGGATTCCGTGCCGCATGGCCATGATCATCTTAATGGCGCCGGCCACGCCGGCGGCGGCCTGGGTGTGCCCGACGTTCGACTTGACCGAACCCAGCCAGAGCGGCGTGTCCCGGTCCTGGCCGTAGGTGGCCAGCAGCGCGGCGGCCTCGATCGGGTCGCCGAGCGTGGTGCCGGTGCCGTGCGCCTCCACGGCGTCCACATCGGACGGTGCCAACCCGGCGTCGGCCAGCGCCGCCCGGATCACGCGCCGCTGCGACGGGCCGTTGGGCGCGGTGAGACCGTTGGAGGCGCCGTCGGAATTGACCGCCGTGCCGCGCACCACGGCCAGCACCTCGTGCCCGTTGCGCCGGGCGTCGGACAGCCGCTCGACCAGCAACAGGCCGACGCCCTCGGACCAGCCGGTGCCGTCCGCGGTGGCGGAGAACGACTTGCACCGGCCGTCCGCGGCCAGCCCGCCCTGCCAGCTGAACTCGACGAAGGCGCCCGGCGTGGACATCACGGTCACCCCGCCGACCAGAGCCAGGTCGCACTCGCCGGAGCGCAGCGCCTGCGCGGCCCAGTGCAGCGCCACCAGTGACGACGAGCAGGCGGTGTCGACCGTGACCACCGGCCCTTCCAACCCGAACGTGTAGGCGATCCGGCCGGAGGCGACGCTGGGAGTGTTACCGGTGAACACGTACCCGCCGAGCTCCTCGGTGGCGTCGTGCAGCCGCGGACCGTAGTCCTGCGCCATGAAGCCGACGAACACGCCGGTCGGGGTTCCGCGCAGGGACAGCGGATCGATGCCGGCCCGCTCAAGCACCTCCCACGCGGTCTCCAGCAGCAGCCGCTGTTGCGGGTCCATGGCCAGCGCCTCGCGCGGCGAGATCCCGAACAGCGCGGCGTCGAAGTCGGCGGCGTCGTAGAGGAACCCGCCCGCGTCGCCGTCGCCGGTCCGGTCCCGCAGGGCGTCCAGATCCCAGCCGCGGTCGGTGGGGTACCCGCCGACCGCGTCCCCGCCGGATTCCACCAGCCGCCACAGATCCTCCGGGGAGGCCACGCCGCCGGGGTAGCGGCAGGCCATCGACACGATCGCGATCGGGTCCTTGTCGACCCGGGCGCGGACAACCGACCCGGCGCCGGCCGCGACCGCACCGGCCAGTTCGGCCCGCAGGAACGCCACCAGCGCGGCCGGGGTGGGATAGTCGAAGATCAGGATCGGCGGCAGCCGCAGCCCGGTCGCCGCGTTGATCCGGTTGCGCAGCTCCACCGCGGTGAGCGAGTCGAACCCGATGTCCTTGAACGCCTGGCCGACCTCGACCGCGCCGGCCGAGCCGTGCCCGAGCACCGTGGCGACCTCGGCCAGCACCAGCTCGGTCAGCAGCCGGTCGGTGTCGGCCGGGGACAGCCCGGCGAGCCGGCCGGCCAGATCCGGCGAGCCCGCGCCGCCGGCCGCGGCACGCCGGACCGGGACCCGCACCAGCGAGCGCAGCAGGGCAGGCACCGGGGTCTGTCGGCGCAGCGCGGCGAGGTTGAGCCGGGTCGGCAGCACGTGGGCGAGGCCGGTGCCGATCGCGGTGTCGAACAGCGCCAGACCGTCCGCTGTGGACAGCGCGGCGCCGGTCCGGGCGATCCGGGCCCGGTCGACCTCGGTCAGCCGGCCGCTGAGCCCGCTGGCCTGTTCCCACAGGCCCCAGCCGAGCGAGACCGCGGGCAGGCCGCGGGCCGTCCGGTGCTGGGCCAGCGCGTCCAGCACGGCGTTCGCGGCCGCGTAGTTGGCCTGGCCGGGCGTGCCGAACGTGGCGGAAACCGAGGAGTAGAGCGCGAACAGCGCCAGGTCCAGGTCCGCGGTCAGCACGTGCAGGTTGACCGCGGCGCCGGCCTTGGGGTCCAGCACGGCGTCGAACCGGTGCGGGGTCAGCGATTCGAGCACGCCGTCGTCGGTGACCCCGGCGCAGTGCACCACTCCGGTCAGCGGGTGTTCGAGGCCGGCCAGCACGGCGGCCAGCGCGGTGCGGTCGGCGGCGTCGCAGGCGATCACCGTGGCGGTCGCGCCCATGCCGTCCAGCTCGGCCACCAGCTCGGCGGCGCCGGGGGCGTCCGGACCGCGCCGGCTGGTCAGCACCAGGTGCCGGACCCCGTGCGTGGCAACGAGATGCCGGGCCAGCTCGGCGCCGAGCGTGCCGGTGCCGCCGGTGATCAGCACGGTGCCGTCCGGGTTCAGCGGGCGCCGCGCATTCGCCTCCGGTGCGGCGCGCACCAGCCGGGGCACGAGAACCGTTCCGGCGCGGATGGCCACCTGCGGCTCGTCCAGGGCCAGCACGTGCGGCAGCAGGGCGAACAACGTGTCCTCGGCTGTGTTGTCGTCCCGGTCGACCAGCACGAACCGGTCCGGGTGTTCGGCCTGCGCGGAGCGCACCAGGCCGGCGGCGGCCGCCCCGGCCAGGTCGTCGACGGGATCGCCAGGGGTGGCGGCGACCGCGCCGCGGGTGACGATCACCAGCCGGCCCGAGCCCTCGGCGAGCCAGGACCGCAGGTCGGCTAGCACCCGGTGGGTGGTCTCCCGGACCGGGTCGCCGACCTGGTCCAGCCGGACCAGCTCCACCGGCTCGTCCGAGTGGTCCGAAGTGGACACCGGGGTCCAGCGCACGGCGAACAGCGCGTCGTCCGGCCCGGCGGCGGCCTCGAGCTGCTGGGCCGACACCGGGCGCAGGGCCAGCGAGTCCACCGTGAGCACCGGGGCGCCGGTGGCGTCGAATGCCTGGAGTGACAGGGTTTCCGTTCCGGCCTTGGTGACCCGGACGCGCAGCGCGGGGGCGCCGGTGGCGTGCAGCGTCACCCCGGACCAGGCGAACGGCAGGCGGGCGGCGGCCAGACCGTCCAGCGCGACCACGTGCAGCGCCGCGTCAAGCAGCGCCGGGTGCAGGCCGAACCGGCCGGCCTCGACCCGCACCGGCTCCGGCAGGTCGACCTCGGCGGCCACGGTGTCGCCGCAGCGCCAGGCCGACCGCAGGCCCTGGAACGCCGGGCCGTAGTCGAGCCCGGCGGCGGCCAGGTCCGGGTAGCACTGGCCGGTGTCGGCGATCTCGGCGCCTGCGGGCGGCCAGACCGGCTCGGTGGCCGGCGTCACCGGACTGCCCTCCGCCAGCACGCCGGTGGCGTGCAGGGTCCAGCCGGCGTCCTCGGTACCGGTGCGTGAGTAGATCTCCACCACGCGGTCGGCCGACACGCCGACCTGGAGCTGCACGGTGTCCCGCTCGGGCACCAGGAGCGGGGCCTCGAGGGTCAGCTCGTCGAGCCGGGAAAGGCCGGCGTGGTCCCCGGCGAGCAGGGCCAGCTCGACGAACGCGGTGCTGGGCAACAGGATCCGGCCGAGCACCCGGTGGTCGGCCAGCCACGGCTGGGCGGACACGCTCAGCGTGGCGGTGAGCACGGTGCCCGCGCCGGACGCGAGGGTGACCGCGCCGGTCAGGAACGGGTGCTCTGATCCGGTGCCGGGGCCGGCCCAGTACCGCCGCCGCTGGAAGGGATAGGTGGGCAGGTCGACCGGACTCCCGCCGGGTTGCACGGCGGTCCAGTCCACGGTGCTGCCGTTGACCCAGGCGGTGGCCACGGCGGTGAGCAGGGTGGTCACCTGGTCGCGGTCGGCGCGTTGCACCGGGATCGCGAC
>NZ_DASUCC010000091.1:0-22049 GCF_035762905.1 Actinophytocola sp. | reverse complement strand
CGGATACCGGCGGAGCGGTTGCCCTGCGAGTAAACCATGTTGACCGGAGCCTCGAAGCCCTTGACCAGGCGGCGGTAGGAGTTCACCGTCGGGTTGGTGAACGCCAGCAGCGCCGGGGCGTGCTTCAGGATGCCGCCGATGTAGTGGCGGGCCATGTCGGAGAGGCCGCCGTAGCCGGTCTCGTCGTAGAACAGCGGCTCGCCGCCGTTCCACAGCGACTGGTGCACGTGCATGCCGGAGCCGTTGTCACCGAACAGTGGCTTCGGCATGAAGGTCGCGGTCTTGCCGGCCTGCCAGGCCACGTTCTTCACGACGTACTTGAAGAGCATGAGCGAGTCGCCGGCGTGCAGCAGCGTGTCGAACTTGTAGTTGATCTCGGCCTGGCCGGCGGTGCCGACCTCGTGGTGCGCGCGCTCGACCTGGATCCCGACGTTGCCGAGCGCGGTGACCATCGAGTCGCGCAGGTCGGCGTAGTGGTCGACCGGCGGCACCGGGAAGTAGCCGCCCTTGTAGGTGGTCTTGTAGCCGCGGTTGCCGCCCGACTCCTCGCGACCGGTGTTCCACCAGCCCTCGACCGAGTCGATGTAGTAGTACGCCTGGTGCGGGCTCGTCTCGTGACGGATGGAGTCGAAGATGTAGAACTCCGCCTCCGGTCCGAAGTACGCGGTGTCGGCAATGCCCGACTCGGCCAGGTACAGCTCGGCCTTGCGGGCGATGTTGCGCGGGTCACGACTGTACGCCTCGCGGGTGAACGGGTCGTGCACGAAGAAGTTGATGATGAGGGTCTTGTTGTCCCGGAACGGGTCGAGCCGTGACGTGGCGAAGTCCGGCAG
The DNA here is from genome assembly GCF_035762905.1 of Actinophytocola sp. GTDB lineage: Bacteria > Actinomycetota > Actinomycetes > Mycobacteriales > Pseudonocardiaceae > DASYTH01. The sequence continues at coordinate 21,216 of NZ_DASUCC010000091.1, read as the reverse complement.
CAGCAGCATGTCCGATTCGTGGATCTGCTGGAATCCACGTACGGACGAGCCGTCGAACGCGAGACCCTCGTTGATCGCGTCCTCGTTGAAGAACTGGGCCGGCACCGTGAAGTGCTGCATAATGCCCGGCAGGTCGCAGAACCGGACGTCGACGAACTTCACCTCTTCGTCGGAGATGAAGCTCAGGACCTCGTCGGAAGTGTTGAACACGCTCGTTGGCTCCTTCGTTCTTGCGCTGCTGTGCGTGATGAAGCTAAGAGTGTGGTGTTGCCCGTCCATCACCCGAATGTTTCACGGGTGTTAACGACACCCTGGTCAGGGCACAGCATGCCAGCTGTCCGTACCGCGGTCACCTCCGCTTACGCTGTCCTGGTGAGCAAATGGATCGGTTCGTGGTTGTCCGGGCCGCGGGCGGCACTTGAGCCCGGGACGGACACCGGGACACCGGCCGCGCAGAACTGGCCCGGCGAACGCCTCGGCCTGCCCGAGCGCGGGCCCGGATCGGTCGCCCCGCTCGGCGCGCGGGGGCTCGCCTTCGCCGTGGACGCCGTGCTGGCGGCGCTGATCGCGTGGGGGTTCACCGCTCCCGACCCGCCGCTGAACTGGAGCCTCGTGCCCTGGTTCCTGATCACCGTGGTGACCGTGTCGTTCTTCGGCTTCACGCCCGGCATGGGGGTGCTCGGCATCCGGGTGGTCCGGATGGACGGCAGCGTCATGGTCGGCCCGCTGCGCGCCATCCCGCGCACACTGCTCACCTTCCTGATCATCCCGGCCGCGCTGCTCGACTCGGACGGCCGCGGGCTGCACGACAAGGTGGCCGCGACGATCGTGCTGCGGATGCGCTGACCGACCGGCGGATGCTTTTTGTCCACCATCCGCACTACCATCCGGCCCAGATGGTCGAAACCGAGGACAGATCGACCGCCACCCGCCTGACGAGGGCTACGTGGGTGGCGGGGTTTCTTGGTGCGCTGGGCCTGAGCACCGGCGTGGCCGCGGCGATCGTCACCCAGGCGGCGAACTCCTGGCCCTATTCCGCCTACGATCCGGTGCCGCTGGACATCGCCATCGCGCTGATCTTCTCCGCCATGGGCACCCTGGTGACCTGGCACAAGCCGGGTAACCCGGTCGGCTGGACGATGCTGGTGATCGCCGCCGTCGACGGGGTCGGGGTGCTGCTGACCAGTCTGACCGGCGCGTTCGACTCGGCCGACCAGCCCGCCGTCGGAGTGCTGATGGCGATCCAGATCTGGCTGTGGGCGCCGCCGGTCTGGGCGATCTCCACGCTGCTGCCGATGATCTACCCGGACGGCCGGCTGGCCAGCCGGCGCTGGTGGTGGGCGGTCGGCGCCACGGTGGTCGGGATGGTGGTCTACGTCGTCGGCCTGCTGCTGGTCGACGGCGACTTCGTCGGCCGGTACACCGTGGCCAACCCGCTCGCCCGGACGCAGTGGCAGGACTTCGCCACCTTCTGTCTTGTCGCGGGCGAGTACCTGCTGCTGACCATGACGCTGGTCGCCGCGGCCGGCCTGGTGCTGCGCCGGCGGAGCGCGGTCGGGGTGCGGCGGCGGCAGATCTCGCTGGTGCTCATCGTGTTCGCGTTCGGCGCCGCCCAGGCCGTGCTGCGCGAGATCCTGCCGGGCCAGCTGCCGCTGGTGGTGGAGCGCGGCCTCGAGGTGCTCGCGTTCGCGCTGTTCCCACTCGCGATCGCGATCGCCATCACCCGGGACCGGCTGTTCGACCTCGATCTCGCCGTGCGCCGCGCCATCGTCGGCATCGCCATGGTCGCCGCGCTGCTCGCCAGCTACGTGGGCGGGTTCGCGGTGCTCGCGGTGGTGCTGCCGGAGGACGTGGTGCCGGGGTCGGTGCTCGGCGCGGCCGTGGCCGGTGCGGTGATCTTCCCGCTGGCTCTGCTGCTGATCCGATGGATCCGCCAGCTCACCTGGGGCCGCAAGATCGATGTCTTCGAGGTGGCCACCGCGCTGGGCCAGCGGATGCGCAACCAGCTGGACGCCACCGAGGTGCCGGGCGCGGTGTGCGAGGAGCTTGTGCACACCATGCGGCTGCGGATGGCCCGGCTCGAGCTGCTCACCCCGGACGGAGTTCGGCCGCTCGCCCAGATGGACGACGGCCGGGGCGTCGGGAGCACCGCGTTCAGCACGTTCGAGCTGTGGCACCGCGGCGAGCAGGTCGGGGGGCTCGTGGTGTGCCCACCGGCCGGTCGGGCCCACCTGGACGAGACGATCAGCCAGGCGCTGGCCTCGCTGGCCAACCAGGTCGCCCCGGTGGTGGCGGCGCTGCGGCTGAACGAGGCACTCATGCACAGCCGCGAGCAGCTGGTCACCGCCCGGGAGGAGGAGCGGCTGCGGCTGTCCCGGGAACTGCACGACAACGTCGGCCCCACGCTGGCCGGGATCCGGCTGCAACTGGAGGCGGCGCGCGGCGCGTTGCCGGCGGACTTCGCCGGCACCGAGCTGATGGACCGGGCCGTGCACGGGATCCAGGGTGCGCTGGAGACGCTGCGCCGGGTCGTGCACGACCTGCGCCCGCCGGAGCTGGAGGCGCTCGGGCTGCCCGGCGCGCTGTGCGAGCTCGCGACGTTCCTGTCCGGGCCGACGCTGCGAGTCGAGACCGTACTGCCGGACGACGACGACGTCGCGACGCTGTCCAAATCGGTGGAGGTGGCCGCCTACCGGATCGTCGCCGAGGCGCTGACCAACGTGGTCCGGCATGCCAAGGCCACCCGCGCGGAGATCAGCCTCTCGGTGTGCCCCGGCCGGCTGGTGGTCCAGGTCAGCGACGACGGCATCGGCGTGCAGCCGGGCGCGACCGGCCATGGCATGGGCATGCGCTTCATGGCCCAGCGCGCCCGGGAGATCGGCGGCGAGTTCTCGTTCAGCTCGGACGGCGCCGGCACGGTGATCCGAGCGGTGCTCCCGGTGCTCGGGCCGCACGGCGCCGCCGCGCGCCCGGCCGCCCAGCGCACGCCCTCGGCCTGACTCGGATCGTCGGTCGGCACGCTCACACGCGGGTCAGACAAACTGCAGGGTTCCCCAGGTCAGCGCCGCCGGATCGTGCGCTGGACGTTGCGCATCTTGGCGCCTTGCGGCATCGGGCCCTTGGGCAGCTGGGTGCCGCGCGCGGCGAGCGCGGCCAGCCGCTTCTCCAGGCCGTCGATCTGCGCGGGCTTGAGGTTGTTGGGCAGCTTCATGATCCGCGACTGGAGCTTGCTCAGCGGGACCTGGTCCTCCTCGTTGCCCACGATGAGGTCGTAGATCGGGGTGTCCCCGACCACCCGGGCCACCCGCTTCTTCTCCTGGGCGAGCAGCGCCTTGACCCGGTGCGGCGCTCCCTCGGCGACCAGCACGACGCCCGGCCGGCCGATCACCCGGTGCACGGCGTCGAGCTGGGTGGTGCCGGCCACGGTCGGGGTCACCCGCCAGCGGCCGCGCATGTTGTCCAGCGCCCAGGCGGCGGCGCCCGGCTGCCCCTCGGCCTTGCTGTACACGGTGCGCTGCACCCGGCGGCCGAAGATGATCACGGCCAGCAGCAGGCCGAAGGCGATGCCCACCGGCAGCAGCAGCCACTGCGCACCGAACAGCGCGCCGATCCCGAAGGCGGCACCGGAGACCAGCACCAGCGCACCCACCATCAGGGGGATGAGCGCCTTGTCCTCCTTGCGCTGCATGTTGAACGCCTGGAGCAGCTGGCGGCGCTTGGCCTTCGACTCGGCCTTCTTCGCCTTCTTGGCGGCCTTGACGGCCGCCTTGTCCTGCTTCTGAGCCATAACCACCAGGATACGGGGACGGCCGACTTCGGATGAATGGCACATTCGTTCGGACCCGCGCGGTCCGGATGCCGCGGTCGGCGGCCCGGGTCTGTCAGGATGCGGCCATGGGGTCATCAGGCGAACGAGAGCCGCCGACCGGACTGGACCCGGAGCAGCAGGCCGCGGTGCACGCACCGCGCGGGCCGGTCTGCGTGCTCGCCGGCGCCGGCACCGGGAAGACCCGCACGATCGTGCACCGCATCGCGCACCTCATCCATACCGGACACGTCGCGCCCGGGCAGGTCCTTGCGGTGACGTTCACCGCAAGGGCAGCGGGTGAGCTGCGCACCCGGCTGCGCGCGCTGGGCGTGCCCGCCGCCCAGGCCCGCACGTTCCACGCCGCCGCCCTGCGCCAGCTGCGGTATTTCTGGCCGCGGGTGGTCGGCGGCGAGCCGTGGCGGCTGGTCGAGGCCAAGCTCCGGCTGGTCGGGCAGGCCGCGCACCGGTGCGGGACCGGCACCGAGGTGGACGTGCTGCGCGACCTGGCCACCGAGATCGAGTGGGCGAAGGCCTCGCTGGTCGCTCCGGACGCCTATCCGGTGGCGGCCGAGCGCGCGCACCGCCAGACCCCGGCGCCGGTCGAGCAGGTGGCGCAGGTGTACCGGGCCTACGAGTCGATCAAGACCGGGGCCCGCCAGCTCGACTTCGACGACCTCCTGCTGCACACGGCCGCCGCGCTGGAGGAGCACCCGCCGATCGCCGAGGAGTTCCGGGACCGGTACCGCTGCTTCGTGGTGGACGAGTACCAGGACGTCACCCCGCTCCAGCAGCGGGTCCTCGAAGCCTGGCTCGGCCCTCGGGACGACCTGACCGTGGTGGGCGATCCCAACCAGACCATCTATTCCTTCGCCGGCGCCTCGCCGCGGCCGCTGCTCGACTTCACCCGGCGCTACCCGGACGCGACCGTGGTCCGGCTCGAGCGGGACTACCGCTCGACGCCGGAGGTGGTCGTGACGGCGAACCGGCTGATCGCCGCGGCCACGGACCGGCCGGCGGGCTCCCGGCTGCGGCTGGTCGGCCAGCGGCCGAACGGGCCGCAGCCGCGGTTCGCCGAGTACGACGACGAACCGGCCGAGGCCACGGCGGTCGGCGAGCGGGTCCGGGACCTGGTGGCCGCCGGAACCCCGTTGAGCGAGATCGCCGTGCTGTACCGGGTCAACGCCCAGTCCGAGGTGTACGAGCAGGCGCTGGCCACGATGGGCATCCCGTACCTGGTGCGGGGCGGGGAACGGTTCTTCGCCCGGCAGGAGGTGCGCACCGCGATGGTCGCGCTGCGCCGGGCCGCCGCGGAGGCGCCGACCGGCGAGCTGCCGAAGATCGTGCGCGAGCTGCTGGAGCCGATCGGGCTGGTTCCCGACCCCCCGGTCGGTGGCTCGGCGCGGGAGCGCTGGGAGTCGCTGCTCGCGCTGGTCGAACTGGCCGAGGAACTGGCGGCCACGGTCGAGGACGCCGACCTTGGGCGGTTCGTCGTCGAGTTGGAGCTGCGCGCCGAGGCGCAGCACCCGCCCACGGTCGAGGGCGTCACGCTGGCGTCGCTGCACTCGGCGAAGGGCCTCGAGTGGGATGCGGTGTTCCTCGTCGGGCTGGTCGACGGCACGCTGCCGATCCAGTACGCCGAGGGCGACGCCGCGGCCATCGAGGAGGAGCGCCGGCTGCTCTACGTCGGCGTGACCAGGGCGCGCGAGCACCTGTGGCTGTCCTGGGCGCTGTCCCGGTCCGAGGGGGGCAAGCGGCGCCGGCGGCGCAGCCGGTTCCTGTACGGCCTGATTCCGCAGGACCATCCGGCGGCCCGGGTGGCCGGGGCGCGGGACGGCGGCTCGCGGCGGGGTTGCCGGGTGTGCGGTGCGCCGCTGACCGGCACGGTCGGCGTCAAGCTCGGCCGGTGCGAGGACTGCCCGGCCAACCTCGACGAGGAGCTGCTCGGCCGGCTGCGGGAATGGCGCGGCGAGCGGGCCCGGCTGCTCAAGGTGCCGGCCTATGTCGTGTTCACCGACGCCACGCTCACCGCCATCGCCGAGCAGCGCCCGACCGACGAGGCGGGCCTGGTGGCGATCTCGGGAATCGGCGCGGCGAAACTCGACCGGTTCGGGGCCGAGGTGCTCGCGCTGGTGGCTCGTCAGGCTACGCGTGGTGAGCAGAGCGGGAACCCGTAACGCTCTTGGAGAACTTCTCGAAAAACATGTTGCACGGGTCCGAGTAAGGGCAATAGCCTGCAGGAGCCGGGCGCACCAGCCCAGACCAAGTTTCATCCGTGAAGGAGGTGGCCAGCGATGAGGATCATGTGGTCCGACAGCACCCCTGGCTACCCGACTTCCGGGGGTTCTGCCGCGTTTACGGCTGGGGGCAACGCGTGGGTGAAGGCTGCCCACGAACAGCGCGGTCGGCTCAATTGTGTCGTCGTCGGCCCGCGTGTGCAGACCCTGATCGCTGATGTGCCGGGCAACATGTCCGCTTTGTCTTCCGTGCGAAGGACTTGACGCAACGTCAAGAACCCAGGCTCACGAAGGCCGCGGACTCCGGAATCGGATCCGCGGCCTTCTTGTTGTTCAACCTCCATCGACCGCAACTGCAAGACAGAGAAGGGATAAGGACGTCATGTCTACCGCCACCGTCCCGCTTCCCGGCGGGACGCCACCCGACCTGCTTGGTCCACTGTGGACCGGTGTGGGCGACCTGTTGGACGCCGCGCCGTCCGCTGGTCTGGCCCTGCCATGCCGGTCTAGCGACAACCCCGACCTGTGGTTCGCCGACACTCCGGCCGACCTCGAGCGGGCGAAGGTGCTCTGCCTGGACTGCCCGGTCCGGGTCGAATGCCTCGCCGGCGCGCTGGCTCGGCAGGAGCCGTGGGGAGTCTGGGGCGGCGAGATCTTCGAGCGCGGTGCCGTCATCGCGCGGAAGCGGCCCCGGGGCCGTCCGCGCAAGGAGGACGTCGCTCGCGAGGCGGCCGAGCGGGCTGCCCGGGCTCGGGAGGCAGCCGCATGAAATCGCTGCCGCATTCCTCGGTGCCGCACATGGCACCAGACGTGATCAACGAGTTGCTGCGTACGCCAACCCCGAAGGGAACCAAGGCGATGTTGCTCTACGAAGACCTGGCCCGCGAGCGAAGGCTCGAGGCGGAACGGGTAGCGCGTCACCTGCGCCTGGTCCGCCAACTGAGCGCGGTCAAACGGTGGGAAAGGATCTCGGAATGGGCGGCCCGGCGTGCCCGGCGCGCGTCCGCGCTGATCTGACAATCGGCCGATAATTCAACATCAACCGGCGGGCGCCGCCTCCTCGACGTGGGAGCGGCGCCCGCCGCCATTTGGCGGGTGATATGGCCGGAACGCATCGGTAACATCGCGGTCACCAAAAGTGGCTCCATCTTCAACTATCGTGGCTGAGATATGGGCTCCAAGTCGACTGAGGTCGGGCGGACCGGTGCCCGGTTCGCCTCGCCGGGCGGCGGGCACGGCCGCCACACCCCCGACGCCGTCAGGAGTGAGGCGCCCCAACCGGAAGCCGAACCACCAGAGTCCGCACAGCACCTGACCGGCGCCCGCTTCGGTCCCCACTCCGAGCGCCGCCGCAAGCGGGATCTGGAGTTCGAGCCCTTCCCGCCCGGCCTCGACCACCAGCCGCCCGCCCGCCCCGACCCGTCGCCGACCCGGTCCGGCATTCCACCGGTCGAGCGTCTTCCCCTCGAATCGGACATCCTCATCCGCCCCTACGCGCGCACCGGCGGCCGCACCAAACCGAGTCGAACCCTCGCCCTCGAAGCCCTGATCACCACCAGTTCCGATCTGACCGGAATCGGCTCCCGGCACTGGTCCTGGGAACACCGAATGATCGCCAACCTGTGCGTGCACCCCCGTTCCGTTGCCGAGGTGGCCGCCCTGCTCGCCATTCCCCTCGGCGTCGCCCGAATCCTGGTCGGCGACATGGCGACCGACGGCACCGTCGTCATTCACGGCTCCGCCGGCCACCGCCCGCCCGACATCATGCTGATGCAGCGGGTCCTCGCCGGCCTGCGCAGCCTCTGATCGTCCGCCGGTCCCGCGCGCCGAGGCGCGTTAGGGTCGCTGGCATGGCGCATTCGCACACGCATGACGGGATTGACTGGCCGGGTCGGTTGGCCGCGATGCGGCGGTCCGACGAGTTGGGGGCGCAGGCCATCGGAGCGGTGGCGGAGCGACTGGTGGATCTGGCGCGGGACCGGGGGACCGGTGCGGCCCGGGGCGTGGGTGGCCCCGATGCCGGGGAGCGGTCCGCCGGCGCGGGTGATGCCGACGGAGCGGACCGGGACCTGGTCGTGGTCGATGTCGGGTCCGGGGCCGGGGGGATGAGCGCGGCGCTCGCCGCGGCGCTGGTGGGGCGGGGTGGTGGGGGTCGGGTGGTCCTGGTGGACGCGGTGCCGGAGTTGCTCGAGGCGTCCGCGGCCCATGTCGAGCAGGTGATCGGCGGGTCGGACCAGGTCGAGGTGAGCACGGTTCGGGTGGACGCGGCGAGCGAGGAACTGCCCGAACTGATCTCGGACGCCGACCTGGTCTGGGCGTCCCAGGTGGTGCACCACCTGCCCGACCAGCGGAAGGGGATCGAGGGTCTGGTCCGGGTACTCGCGCCGGGCGGGTGGCTGGCGCTGGGCGAGGGCGGGCTGCCCATGCGGTGTCTGCCGTGGGACGTGGGCGTGGGCGAGCCGGGTCTTGGTGACCGGCTGTCCGCCGCGCAGACCGCCTGGTTCGCGGAGATGCGCGCGACCATGCCGGGTGTCACCCGGCTGCCGGTCGGCTGGACCCGGGCCATCGCCGACGCCGGGCTGACCGAGGTGTCCTCGTTCACCTACCTGATCGATCACCCCGCCCCGCCGTCCGAACTGGTCAAGCAGTCGGTTGTGGACTGGCTCGCGTGGTACACCGGCGCGGCTCTCGACCGGCTCGGTGAAGCCGACCAGATCGCCCTGGCCCGGTTGCTGGACCCGGTGGATCCGGCGTTCGTCGGCGCCCGCGACGACGTCTTCGTGCTCCGCGCGGCCACCGTCCACCTTGGTCGGAAAACGTCCGGTTAAATCGGCTCGACCGCGCTACGTCTACTTGCAAGTACGCAGTAGCGTCACCTTCCGTGGCTGACGAGGCCGATACCCGTTGCTCCCGATGCGGTCGATCGCGCGCCGGCGAACCGCCGATCGAGGCGCTCACCTGGGTGGTCGAGAGCGGCGGCCGGGGCCGGGTCTGGCTGTGCCCGGCCTGCGCCCGGCGGCACGTGCGGGACATCGAGGGGAAGCTGCCCGACGAGTACTGGTGACCGGTCGGCGTCGCCGGGGACCGGGTGTTGTCCTGCCGAGTGCCGGTGTGCAGTTCGGCGAGCACCGCGCGGGGGCCGGCAGTGCCTCGTTGGCTGCCGGCGTCGAGTTCGGTGAGCAGGTCCGGGAGGGTGCAGGCGCCGGCATTCAGCGGGGCGAGGAGCAGGGCACGCAGCCGGTTTCGGTTGGGTTCGCGGCGAGCGGCGTCGATCGTCGCGCGCGCGACCGGCGCCAGGGGCAGACCGTCGCGCCAGACCGGGTCGGGGAGCCGGGAGGTCCGTTCCACGGTCAGGGCACAGCGGCCGGCTTTGCGCCGCCGGACCGGGAGCAGGACCAGCAGGTCGTCGGCGCCGGACGGTACGTCGACGCCGTGGCAGTGCAGCGCGTCCGTCCCGCTGAGCACGCTGCCGGTGCCGGCGTAGGCGACCGCGGCGCGCAACCATTGGCGCCGGTTCGGCGGCCCGGTATCCAGCAGAATCACTCCGGGCAGCAGGCGGCGCCACGGACCGGACGGGCGGGTCCGCATGGACACCGAATAGGTGGAAACGCCGGCGGCGCGCAGTTGGGCGTTGCTGATCACGCCGTCCGGAACGGTGTGCCGAAGCTCGGTGAGATTGGCTTTCATGCGGCGATGGTGCGCCACGGACGCGCTACCGGGAAAGCGCTGGTGATCGAACTGTGGACAACTCGGTCGCCTGTGGACAGCCGCCGAGGAACTACTCCGCGAACCCCGGCTGCCACCGCATGATGAGCTCCCGCACCGGAATCTCGGCGTCCAGCTGGCACAGGATGCCGGTCGAGCCGCCGAGCACCCGGTGCAGCATCAGGTATTTCGGCGGCAGGTTCAGCGATCGGCCGGTGCGGAAATCCTGCCCGCGCATGTCGCCGACCCGCCAAGCCTGACGCTGCATCCAGCGCCGCGTGAAATGAAACGACTCGGTGCGCAACGGCTCGGTGAACGGCGCGAGATACGCGTACACCTGATCCGCCTCGACCTCCGACTCCGGCCGCACGAAATGCGCCTCGCGCAGCAGGTCGAGCAGCTCCGCCGAATTTCCGTCCAGGGCCAGCCGCATCATGCGGCCGTGGATCGTCGGCAGCCCGTTCGGCAGCTTCGCGGCGGCCCCGTAGTCGATGACGCACAGCCGGCCGTCCCCGGTGAGCATGAAGTTGCCCGGGTGCGGGTCGGCATGCAGCAGCCCGGCGCGGGCCGGCGAGGAGTAGTGGAACTCGGCGAGCAGGTACCCGACCCGATCCCGGGTCTCCTTGTCGCCGTCCCTGATGATCGACGCCAGCGGCTCTCCGGACGCCCACTCGCTGACGATCACCTTGGGGGCGCTGGCCACCACCCGGGGCACAAGCACGTGCCGGTCCCCGGCGAACGCCTTGACGAAGGCCCGCTGATGGTCCGCCTCGATCCGGTAGTCCAACTCCTCGGTCATCCGGTCGGTCAGCTCGCGCAGCAGCGGCTTGATCTCCGTCCCCGGCACCGCGGCCTGGAACAGCCGGGAGAACCGGGACAGCTGGCGCAGGTCCGACCGCAGCGCCTCGTCGGCACCGGGGTACTGCACCTTCACCGCGACCGGCCGCCCGTCGTGCCAGACCGCGCGGTGCACCTGGCCGATGCTGGCCGCCGCGTCCGGCACGTTGTCGAACTCGGCGAACCGGCCGGCCCACCCGCTGCCCAGTTGCTCGGCGAGCACCCGGTGGGTGGCCTGGGTGCTCATCGGCGGCGCCGCCGCCTGCAACTTGGTCAGCGCCTCCCGGTACGGCGCCGCCAGTTCGTCCGGAACCGCGGCCTCGAACACGGAGAGTGCCTGACCGAACTTCATCGCGCCGCCCTTGAGTTCGCCGAGCACGGCGAACAACTGCTCGGCGGTCTTCGCGGACAGCTCGGCGCTGACCTGCTCGGCACTGTGGCCGACCAGCCGCTTCCCCCAGCCCCCCACGGTGCGGCCGGCCACCCCGAGCGGGATGCTGGCCAGCCGGACCGTCCGGGCGGCGGTCTTTCGTGGCAGCTCAGTCACGTGTCGATTGTCTCCTGATCGTGGGCGAGTGTGCAGGCAGTTCGGCTGGCTCGGAACCGATCACAGGTCCCGGCAGGGGCATTCGGGGTGGGGTTGCCAGCGTCGGTGGTAGGTGGTCGCCGAGGCCGGATCGATCTCCACGCTGGCGTTCCAGGTGGCCGGGAGCGCATGTGCGGTCCGTGACCACCGTAGTGCGTCGAGCGCCTGGGCGGCCGCGAAACCGGCGGTGGCCTGGGTGCATGCGAGGTCGGCGAGCTGCGGGTGGCCGGCGAGTTGGGTGGCGATCCCCGGCCAGCACGGGTCGGCCTGCGCCCGGTACAGGTCCGCGCAGCGCAGGCAGCAGGTCGCGCCGGGAACGACCAGCGGGCCCACGATGCCCACCCCGTCCCGCGGGTAGGCCGGCAGATGCGGCACCCCGCCGGCGAACAGCCGGGCGACCAGGCCCGGATCGGGCACCACGGCGTCGGTGAGCAGCACCAGGTCGGGCCGCCGGTGCCGGCCGAACCGGGCGGTCCGCACGGCCGGGTCGGCCCGGCGGACCGCGTCGGCCGCCGCCAGGTCGCGGGCCCGGCCGGCGTCGCCTGGCAGGTACCCGGTGCCGGTGTCCTGCGCCAGCACCGTCCCGCGCGCCGCGACGTGCACCCAACCGACCCCGGCCGCGGCGAGCAGACAGGCGACCGAAACGGCCAACCGCCCGTCGCCGTGCACCGCGACGGCGAGCCGGGCCCGTGCCAGCGGATCCGGGCGGGGCCGGTCCGGCCGGGCGGTGATCTCCTCGCCAACGAGGCGTTCGGGCACCCGGGCCTCGTCGCCGGTATCCCGCAGCAGCCGTCGGCCGCGCAGGCCGGCCAGCAGGTCGCCGAGCGCGGACCGGCCGGCCGGATCGGCGCCGACCGCGGCCATCAGATCCGCGGTCGTGCACGTCCCGGTCAGCCCGCCGGCCGTGGCCGCGACGACCGGCTCTGGCAGGCCGCTGGCCACGGCGGCGTGCCGCGGGTCGAGGCCGACTTGGAGCTCGCCCGGCCCGCGGCGCAGGACCGGAAAACCGGGCAGCACGCGGGGCCGTCGGGGGAGATCATCATCCATGTGCGCAAGGCTGGCCCGGGCCGCCGCGAATGGCGAAATCGTTATCCACAGGGGGAAGCGTCTTGGATGTCACACCAGGTTTTGGCTCCCGCGATGTCGGTGCTTGGCCGTACGGTGTCACCGTGGCCGAATCGCTCGTCGAGGTGCGCAGGAGCAAGCGCAGGACCCGGACCGTGACCGCGTACCGCGACGGCGACACCCTCGTGGTGCTCATCCCGGCGCGGCTGTCCAAGGCCGAGGAAGCCCACTGGGTTACCGAGATGCAGCGGCGGCTGCTGCGGGACGAGACCAGGCGCCGGCCACCGTCCAAGGCCTCCGACGCCGCCCTGCTCGCCCGCTGTACCGAGCTGTCCACCCGCCACCTCGGCGGCCGGGCGGTGCCGACCAGCGTGCGCTGGGTGCCGCCGATGCGCACCCGGTGGGCCTCGTGCACCCCGGCCGACGGGACCATCCGGGTGAGCGAACGGCTACGGCAGGTTCCCGGCTGGGTGCTGGACTACGTGCTCGTGCACGAGCTCGCCCACCTGATCGAGGCCGCGCACAACGCGCGGTTCTGGTCGCTGGTCCGCGACTACGGCCGCACCGACCGGGCCATCGGTTACCTCGAGGGCCTGTCGGCCGCGGCCGGCTGGGGGATGACCGAGGACTGAGGGTTCAGTCCTCGTCGTCCGGCCGGCGTTCGGCCTGCTGGGTGCGTTCCAGCTGCGCGATCGGGTCGTCCTCGATCGCGGCCGGTTGGCCGAGCCGATCGGCGAACTCGAGCGGATCGTCCAGGTCGGCCGCGGTGGGTACCAGGTCGGGGTGAGCCCACACACCGTCCCGGACCTCGAGCCCGTGCCGATCGCCCACCAGCCGCCACAGCGCCGCCGCCGCGCGCAGCCGGCGCGGTCGCAGCTCGAGGCCGACCAGCGTGGCGAAGGTCTGCTCGGCCGGACCGCCGCTGGCCCGGCGCCGGCGGAGCGTCTCGCGCATCGCCTCGGCCCCGGGCAGCCGGTCGGCCACCGCGTCGCCGACGACCACGTCGACCCAGCCCTCGACCAGGGCAAGCAGCGTCTCCAACCGGGCCAGTGCCGCCTTCTGCTCCTCGGTGGTCTGCGGTTCGAGCATCCCCGAGTTCATCGCCTGCTCGAAGGTGGCCGGGTTGGCCGGATCGACCTGCGCGGCCAGCTGCTCCAGCGCCGAGGTGTCCACCCTGATCCCGCTGGCGAACTCCTCGACGGTGCCGAGCAGCCGCTGCCGCAGCCAGGGAATGTGCGCGAACAGCCGCTGGTGGGCGGCCTCGCGCGCGGCCAGGAACACCATCACCTCGCTGGCCGGCCGCTCCAGACCCTTGGTGAACTGCTCGATGTTGGCCGGCAACAGCGCGGCGGTCGCGTCCGGTCCGAGCGGCAGGCCCACGTCGGTCGAGGTGAGCACCTCGCCGGCGAGCTGCGCCAGCGCGTTGCCCAGCTGCGAGCCGAACGCCATCCCACCCATCTGGCCGACCATGGACAGCAGCGGGCCGGCGGCCTGCTTGGTCTCCGCCGGCAGCGCGTCCACCCACGCCCCGGACACCCGGCGGGCCACCGGGTCGCACAGCCGCTGCCAGGTCGGCAGCGTGTGCTCCACCCAGTCCCGCGCGGTCCACGCCCGGCCGGTGGTCGCGCCCGCCGGCAGGGTGGTGACCGGGTCGAGCCACATCTCGGCCAGGTGCAGCGCGTCGGCGACCGCCTTGTCCGAGTCCGGCGCCGACGCGAACCCGGCCTGTCCGCCCAGCCGCTGCATGGCGATCTGTTTGGCCAGGTCGTAGTTGACCGGCCCGGTGGTCGCGCCTGCCTGGCTGAGCATCTGGCCAAGCTGGCTGAGCATCTGACCGAGCTGGTTGAAGGCGTCGAAGGAGCCCTCCTGACCGCCGCCGGCCGGATCGCCCGGGCCGCGCTCGGCAGGGTCCTTCTTGCCCTTGTCGTCGTCCGGAGGGCCGAAGCCGAACGGGAACTGACTCATGTGACCACGGTACGCGGGGTGCGTCCAGCTCGGGACGCGTGGTGATCCGCCATCGGAGAACGGACCGTACGCTGTGTATTCGTGAGCGACTCCATCAGCACCGGCACGCTGCCACCCGCGCCCCCGGCCGAACCCGTGCCCGAGCGCGGACACTGGCGGCTGTCCCGGCGCGGCTGGACGGTGCTGCTCAGCTTCGTGATCTTCGGCGTGCTCGGGCTGGTCGGGTCGTTCGTGCAGGTGCCGTACGTGGCGCTGGGGCCGGGCCCGACCTACGACACCCTCGGCGAGATCGACGACGTGCAGATCGTTCAGGTTGAGGGCGAGCAGACCTTCCCGACCAGCGGCCAGCTGCGGATGACCACGGTCTCGGTGGACGACCACGTCACGCTGTTCGGGGCGGCCGCGCTGTGGGCGAGCGGCCGGTACGCGCTCGCCCCGCGCGACGAGTACATCAGGCCGGGGGAGACCGAGGAGCAGGTCGAGCAGGAGAACAAGAAGCTGTTCCAGGACTCGCAGAGCAACGCCGAGGTGGCCGCGCTGCGTTACCTGGGTTACCCGGTCAAGGTGCTGGTCGCCGAGGTCACCGCGAAGACGCCGGCGGACGGCGTGATCGCCCCTGGCGACCGGCTGCTCGAGGTGAACGGCAAGAAGATCGAGGTCCAGGAGGACGTGCGGGCCAGCCTGCAGGGCACCACGCCAGGGCAGCGCGTCTCGGTGACCTTCCAACACGAGGACGAGGAGCCGAAGACCGAGGCGGTCACGCTGGGGCGGGCGTCCGACTTCAACCCGGAGGACCAGCGCGCCGAGGGGTTCATGGGGCTCTCGCCGATCGACCGCGCCGATGTGGACTTCACCACCACGATCCACCTGCAGGACGTGGGCGGACCGTCCGCCGGCCTGATCTTCGCGCTGGCCATCGTGGACCGGCTCACCCCGGGCGAGTTGGAGGCCGGGCGGGTCGTCGCCGGTACCGGAGAGATCGACGTGAAGGGCAACGTGGCGCCGATCGGCGGGATCCCGTTCAAGATGGTGGCCGCGCGCGAGGCCGGCGCCAACACGTTCCTGGTGCCGGCGGCCAACTGCGCCGAGGCCAACGAGAAGGTGCCGGACGGGTTGCGCCTGGTCCGGGTGGAGACGCTGAGCGGCGCCGTGCGGGCCCTGGACGACCTGCGCGCCAACCGCGAGGTCCCCAGCTGTTAGGGCCGCAGCGTCGCCAGCAGCGCGCGGATCAGGTTGGGCGCCAGGTCCGGGCTCTCCACCAGCTCATCCTGTTCACCGCGCAGCCGCAGCACACACGCGGACGAGCCGTCCCGCAGCACGGCGGCCACCATCCGGGCCTCGCGGCGCTCCGGGTGCTCGGCGGCCGCCCGGCGCATCGGCTCGGTGCCGGCCGGCAGACCGGCTTCGGCCTGCGGCGGCAGCACCAGGATCTCGTGAGCCAGCGCACACCCGTGCACGGCGTCCGGCCAGACGATCCCGGCCAGCGCGTCGGCCAGGTCGGAGTCCGGCAGCGCATCCTGCGCCACCGGCGTGATCGCCGCGTTCTCGTCGAGCGTGCCGGCGAGCTCGGGCTGCTTGGCGAGCAGCTCGGCGGTGGGCACCAGGGCGAACAGCTGCGGTCCCTGGTCCCAGCCCCCGGAGGCGACGAAGTCCTCCACCTCGCGGGCCACGGCGCGCAGGTCGTCCGGCGTGGTTGTCGGCATGCCGCACATCGTCGCATCGCCGATTCCGGCCACCTTCACGGGAACCAGAACACCCCCGAATAAAGTTGGACATCTAGGACAGCCCTGCGCGGGCTGCCCGGCAAGGAACAAGCGACACAGGAGCGTGCCCCGTGGCCACACGGCCCCCGATCGGTCTGCCCAGGCTCTCTCGACGCAGCCGCATCCTTTTGATCATCGCGGCTACCGTGATCCTGCTCCTTCTCGTGGGGGCCCGGCTGCTCGACACCTACGTCGACTGGCTGTGGTTCGGCGAGGTGGGCTTCCGCTCGGTGTTCAGCACCGTCGTGCTCACCCAGATCGGCCTGTTCCTCGCCATCGGTCTGCTGGTCGGCGGCATGCTCGCGATCAGCCTGCTGATCGCCTACCGCACCCGGCCGGTGTTCGTGCCGGTATCCGGAGCCGACGACCCGCTGGCCCGGTACCGCTCGACGATCATGCAGCGGATCCGGCTGTTCGGCATCGGCATCCCGGCGGTCGTCGGGCTGATCGCCGGCTCGACCGCGCAGAGTGACTGGCAGCAGTTCCAGCTGCTGCTCAACGGCACCTCGTTCGGGGTCAGCGACCCGGAGTTCGGCAAGGACATCGGGTTCTACGCGTTCACGCTGCCGTTCATCACCTGGCTGATCACTTGGCTGTTCGTGGCCATCGCGATCGCCTTCTTCGGTGCGCTGATCACCCACTACCTGTTCGGCGGGGTGCGGCTGGCCGGTCGGGGCGGGCAGTTCTCGGTGCCGGCCAGGGTGCAGCTGTCGATCACCGCCGGCCTGTTCGTCGTGGTGTATGCGGTCGACTACTTCTTCGAGCGCTACGAACTGATGTACGCCCACCACGACAACATCTCGGTCGGCGGGTTCACCGGCGCCACCTACACCGACCTGAACGCCGTACTGCCGGCCAAGCTCATCCTGATGTTCATCGCCGGGTTCTGCGCGGTGGCGTTCTTCGTCGGCGCGTTCGTGCGCAACATGCAGCTGCCGGCGATCGCCACCGCCCTGCTGATCCTGACCAGCATCCTGATCGGGGCCGCGTGGCCGGCGGTGCTGCAGCAGTTCTCGGTGAAGCCGAACGAGAACGACAAGGAAGCCACGTCGATCGGCCGGAACATCACCGCGACCAGATACGCCTTCGGGTTGGACAATGTCCAGTATCAGGAATACAGCGGAACGACGAACGGAACCCCCGACGAGATCAACAAGGATCCGCGCAACGCGGCCACGATCTCCAACCTGAGGCTGCTCGACCCGAGCATCCTGTCGCCGACGTTCACCCAGCTCGAGGGCCGGGAGAACTTCTACGGCTTCCCGGACAAGCTCGACGTCGACCGGTACACGGTGAACGGCAAGACCCAGGACTACATCGTCACCGCACGGGAGATCAACACCAGCGGGCTCAACGAGCAGCAGGGAACCTGGATCAACCGGCACATGACCTACACGCACGGCAACGGCTTCGTCGCGGCCCCGGCGAACACGTTCCGGCGGCCCGCGTCGACCGAGACCGGTGGGTCCGACCAGAACACTGACCAGGGCGGCTACCCGATCTTCATGGTCAGTGACCTGTCCCGGCAGGGACTGATCAAGGTCGACCAGCCGCGGATCTACTTCGGTGAGCTGGCCACGGACTACGCCATCGTCGGCGGGCAGAACGCCCGGGAGTACGACGCGCCCAACCCGAGCTTCCGCTACGACGGCGCGGGCGGGGTCCCGGTGGACGGCTGGTTCGACCGGCTGATCTTCGCCACCCACTTCACCGAGCGGAACATCCTGTTCTCCGGGCTGATCGAGGACGGCTCGAAGATCATGTACAACCGCGACCCGCGGGAACGGGTGATCAAGGCGGCGCCCTGGCTGACCGTGGACGGTGACCCGTACGTCGCGGTGATCGACGGACGGATCCAGTGGATCGTGGACGGCTATACGACCCTGGAGAACTTCCCGTACGCGCAGCGCACGCCGCTCGGCCAGGTGACCACCGACTCGCTCGGCAGCGGGGTCGCCCGGCAGGCCGACCGGTCGATCAGCTACATCCGCAACTCGGTCAAGGCCACCGTGGACGCCTACGACGGCACCGTGACGCTGTACGCGATCGACGACCAGGACCCGGTGCTCAAGGCGTGGACGAACGTGTTCCCGGGCACGGTCAAACCGAAGTCGGACATCACGAAGTCGCTTTCCGAGCACTTCCGGTACCCGGAGGACCTGTTCAAGGTCCAGCGCGACCTGCTGTCCAAGTACCACGTGTCCGACCCGAGGGAGTTCTTCTCCACGCAGACGTTCTGGAACGTGCCGGCCGACCCGACGGAGGAGGGCGGCACCGAGCTGAACAGCACCGCCGCCAAGCAACCGCCGTACTACGTGACCGCGCAGGCGCCCGGCCAGGACAAGGCGACGTTCCAGATCACCAGCGCGTTGACCTTGCTGAACCGGCAGTTCATGGCGTCCTGGGTTTCGGTGTCATCGGATCCCGCGGACTACGGCAAGATGACAGTGCTCAAGCTGCCAACCTCCGGATCGTCCCAAGTGGAGGGTCCGGGCCAGGTGCAGCGAAAGTTCCAGACCACGCCGAAAGTGACCGAGAACCGGACGCTGTTCAACAACCCGAGCGTCACCGTGCGGTTCGGCAACCTGCTCACGTTGCCCTATGCCGGCGGTCTGCTCTATGTGGAGCCGATCTACATCCAGACCAAGGACGCCAACGCGTTCCCGCAGATGGCCAGGGTGTTGGTGTACTTCGGCAACCGGATCGGGTTCAACGCCGACATCAGGGAGGCGCTGAAGGAGGTGTTCGGCCCCGGCGTCGGTGAAACGGCGACGCCACCGGAAGGCGCGGTGCCGACGACCTCGCCCACCGCGCCACCGAGCAGCACGAGCAGCCAACCGCCACCCACCGGCGGCGGCACGTCCAACGCCGAACTGGACGAGGCGGTCAAGGCCATCGACGCCGCCCTGGCCCGCCTGCGGTCCGCCCAGCAAACCGGCAACTTCGCCGAACAAGGCCAGGCCCTTCAGGAGCTCGACGCCGCGACCAAGCGCTACAACGCCGCCAAGGCCGCCCTCGGCACCCCGTCCGCCCCTCCGTCCGCCCCCAACACCACCCCAACCCCCACCCCCCAAAACGGCGGCGGGTGACCTTCGTTACTCGGCGGCCACCCGGTTTGAACAGCCCGGTGGCCGCCGCGTATAGTGAACTTATCGACGCGGGGTGGAGCAGCTCGGTAGCTCGCTGGGCTCATAACCCAGAGGTCGCAGGTTCGAATCCTGTCCCCGCTACCAGGTGAAACGGCCCTCCAGGGATCCTCTGGAGGGCCGTTTCGCGTTGTGTTGTAACCCGAGCTGTAACCCGGGCGCACCGATGTCCGGTGTGTCATCGATGCTGCTCGTGGTTCATCCGTGGAGGCCAAGTGTTGATGAAGTGGACGGGCTCTACCTGACGCAGCTGTGACGCGCCCATGGGGTCTCGCAAGGGCGTCCAGGATCCGCCCTACCACTCCGGACCCGGGCTGACAATGCCGGCACACAACCCGTGTACCCGCCTGCCACGACCCATAAGCCGCCGGAACGTCTGCCATGGTGCAGCGTCGACTCGGGCCAGCGCCGACGGCAGTTAGGGACCTGACGTGGCGCCCCGCAAATCCCGGGCGAACCTCGATGATCTCGTCCAGGATGGACGAAGCGGCGGGCGAGCAAAACGAGGGCATCGGTTCCGGTCATGGCGGTGAAGATCCGGAACGTGACAGTTAACTGCAAAGGGGCTGCGGGCCGTTGCCTTGCTTGCGAAAATCGTGTCGTGGATTCGAAACTGCCGGGCGACGGAACCGACGCGCTTTTCGGCATACATGCTGTACACCGGACTGTGTTGGCCGTCGATGTCGAGGGGTTCGGCGGTCTACGGCGCACCAACGTGGACCGGCAGACCGTGCGAGATGCGCTCTACCAAATTCTACGAAGGTCATTCGCGCTCAGCGGAATACCCATGGCCAGATGCCACATCGAGGACCGGGGGGACGGCGTACTTGTCCTCGGTCTACCAGAAATACCTAAGGCGCTGTTCGTCGAGCCGTTGCCCGAGCACCTGACCACCGCCCTACGCGAGCACAACATCGCGCACAGCGCACCGGCTCGGATTAGGTTGCGGATGGCGCTGCACGCTGGGGAGATGCGCCTCGACGATCACTGTTTGTCGAGTCGGGCGCGCGATTCGGCAGCTAGTGGTATGACCCGTCGGGCGCTTGGTGGCCGTCGGGGGCCACGTGTGCCGGGATTTCGGATGGCGGGTCTTGGTCGATCTGCGTGCCGGAGAAGGATGGATGCTTGGTGAACCGGGTTTCGTTGAATCGGGCCTTGCCGGTGAAGTGTGCCCGGTCGAACCAAGTGTTGCTGAGAAACGCGGCCGCGCGAAAGCCGGCACCGTCGGCGAAGTATGCGTCGACGAAACCGCAGTCGGCCGAGAAGATCGTCCAGCCGAACCAGGCCTCGCCGAGGAACCGGGCCGCCCGGAAGCCGGCCGGGTTGGAGAAGGTGGCACCTGCAAACCAGGCGTTTCCGGTGAACTCCGTCTCGGCGAACACGGCCGGCCCCGAGAACCGGGCCCCGTCGAACTTGACATCTCGTACCTGACAACGGGATAGATCGAACTCAACCAGGGCGGCACCGCTGAGATCGAGATCTACGTCGGCCCAGAATTTATCTCGTGACTTGCCGGATTCGTCGGGGTCGGGTCGGAGATGGTCGGTCAGAATGCGCTGCGCGGCGCAGCGTACCTGCTGCTCCTGCAACTTCTCCAGGGTGGGGACGCAGCAGGCCGGCGCATCCGGGTCGCTGACACCGGCAGGCAGGCGCAGCAGCCGGTTGCCGAACATGACGTAGCGACCGGGAACCGGGGCGTGCAGCGTGTGTTCGAGATCGTAGGGCATGCGCAGGTAGGCGCAGAGCACGTCCACGATCGTTTGTCGGTGCTCGACGTTGCCCTGCGCCAGCCGCTCCAGCGCGTGCAAACCGCCTAGCCGCACTGCGGCGTGCGGTGAGCCCAACACCCCCCGATACCAAGCCCAATCAGGATAATCGCCAACGCTGCCCAGAACATTTTCCAGTAGTACAGCACCCGGTACGGCACACGCTCCTCGGTATCGGTGCGGGTCCTCCCAACGTCGCACTTCGTCCTCGATGCCATATCGGGAATATCGCGGCACGGCGAGAGACGTGACGAAAATCGAGGCCCGCCGCAACGGAATCTCCATTGCCGGAGCTCATGTGCTGGAACACCGGCCGCGCCCGACCTCTGCAGTGATCGTCA